>JACPEI010000065.1 GCA_016183575.1 Nitrosomonadales bacterium
CGAGTCGCTTTGTGGCTCATGTTTCCGGCGGTTCCATGACATGCCCATGTACAGCAAGCCAGCATAAGGCCGGTCGTCCCGGATCAGATCGGTCCTGGCAGGATCCTTCGGCGTGAACATGGATTGGCCAAACTTCACCACCACGTTTTGCGTATGTGCGGAGTTTTCCGCATCGGACCAAAAACCGGGGTTCAGAAATTTGATGAGTTCCGCATGCAGTCGCGCCGGTGCGGGAAGGCACTCGGTTCGGAGCTTGCCGGCGATGTCGTGCGAAACAGCGGTGAATGCTACGCCGTTCGTGTAATTCTGGTCGGTACCGGTAAAAAGGTCGTTCTCCAGTCTTGCGGTTCCGCCGCGGAATCTGACGACCTCATCCGCCTTGCAACCGTTGATGCTTGGGGTGTCTTCGTTGGCGGCTTGTGCGATGGCCGGCACGATGTGTAAAAACAGCGTGAGCACCCACGCGGCTTTTCTCTGGTCATGCCTTGTCGGCAGATGCATCGTGGGGGAGACTTGCATGGCATCACGCCGGGCGCCGTACCAGCCGGTGCCAAGCAATAGCCGCAATCATCACCCACACCAGTGTTCTCAGGCTCATGGCGATCACCGTACGTTTCTCGTAAAGCCCGCCAATAATCACATGCACACCGAAAGCCATGAACACGAGCGCGGTCGCGGCGGCGATGGCGACGGCCAGCCAAACCGCCCAGCGTTGTTGCAGCCACAGTTCAATACCGGCGACGACATAGGCGAAGCCCGCCATAAAATTAAACCAGAGCACGAACGGCACATAATTGCCGGCCGCGGCGTGCGCCGCCTCGCCGCCGAACAGGATCATGCCGCCTTCCTTTATGGTCAACAGCCCGAAACCGACTGCCACCAGGGAAATCGCCCAGATAAGTGGACCGCGTTGTTGTGTGTGGATTTTCATGGAATTACTCCTGTAATGTTGGAAACTGAACCGAGCTGGCTTACTGGACAGCATCTTTCTTGCCGTAGAAATGCTCCACGAACGGTTTGCGGAATTCGCTGTGGCAGCTGTAGCAGCTGGTCTGGAGTTTCTGGAAGGCGAGAATGACGCCTTGGCCGTCCTTGGCCTTGGCGGCATTGCCTGCCGCCTGCGCCTGTTCGTGGGTTTCGCCGTCATGGACCTTGAACCTGCCCATGTTGGTGCCCATGAAGCCCATGATGCGCATTTTCTCGGAGAACGGTGGCTGGGGATGATCGGCGATCAGGGGCGCGGTTTTTTCCACCAGTTCCCAGTCTTCGCGGGAAATCCCGTCGGTGATGACCTGCATATTTTTGCCCAGGTCTTTCATGATTTGCTGCAAGGCGAGCGGCTCGACCGCTTGCGCGCCTGTTGCGGCGAATAGCAGACAGGAAGAGGCGAGGAGATTGAAAATAAAATTGCGGGGTTTTTTCATGTCAGGGCGTCCTTTGGTAAACAGTTTTTTTCCGGCCATCCGGTAAATGGGGCGCTAAACTCGCGCCCCCTGGCTCAAGCCACCGTTGATATGGTGTTGCCGCTGCTTGGCTCGTCTTGCCCAAATGCTCCATAAGTTGCCATCAGGTCCATTATTCGGGCCA
>JACPEI010000005.1 GCA_016183575.1 Nitrosomonadales bacterium
CGTCACAACATGCACGCCCTTGCCGGAAATCGCATTCAGGTAGACCGGCAGGGTGGCCATCAGGGTTTTGCCTTCGCCGGTGCGCATTTCGGCGATCTTGCCGTAATGCAGAACCATGCCGCCGATCAGTTGCACATCGTAATGGCGCATCCCCAATGCGCGGGTGCCGGCTTCGCGCACCACGGCAAACGCCTCCGGCAGCAGCGCGTCGAGCGTTTCGCCCTGTGCGAAACGCTGCCTGAAGCTGTCGGTTTTTCCGCGCAACTCCTCATCGCTCAATTTGGCGATATCGGCTTCAAGCTTGTTAATAGTTTGTACGGTAGCGCGGTATTGCTTGATCAAGCGGTCATTGCGGCTACCAAAGACACTTTTCAGTACACGGGAAATCATATTCTTCCAAACTACAAAATAATTAAAGGGAGCCTCTATAAAGCTTTCAACTGCAAATAATAAAGGGTGAGGCTATTCATCACCTCACCCTCACCTAGAGCCTATCTCACCCTGTTAACTGGCGGCTTTTTGCAAGAAACGCACGGGATTCTGGGCGATGCCTTTATAGCGGACTTCAAAGTGCAAATGGTTGCCGGTGGAACGCCCTGTGCTGCCGACTTCGGCAATCTTCTCGCCGCGCCGCACCACCTGTCCGGCTTTCACCAGCAACCGCGAGGCATGCGCGTAGCGCGTCACAACGTCGTTGCCGTGATCGATTTCGACCATATTACCATATTGGGGGTGCTGGTCAGAATAGGCTACCACGCCGCCTGCCGAGGCGCGGATCGCCGTCCCCGCCTGAACCATATAATCGACGCCTTCATGCATCGCATTTGCGCCGGTAAAAGGATCCAGGCGCCAGCCGAAATTCGACGAATAAAACCCCTCGGTGATCGGCGGTATCGACGGCAGCAACTTGCGGTTCAATTGATTCTGCAACAGCATGGTTTCCAGGGCCAGCAGCTTGTCGCTGCGGTCATTGACCGCCCGGCTCAATCCATTCAATTGCTGTTCCAGGCTGTTCACCGACATTTTCTGCGCAGACAAAGCTACCAGCGGCCCGCCCTGCGCGGGCGGCTGATCAAACCCGAATTCCTCAGGCTTCATGCCGCTCAGCTTGGCCAAGCGCGCGCCCAGCGCGTCCAGGCGCTGCATCTGTGCCTGCATCTGGCCAACCCTGGCCGCCATCGCATCCAGGCTGCTATCCACATAAGACTGCTGTTTTTGCTGCTCTTCGCTGTGGATTTTGGACAGCAGGGTGCGCACCCCGTCGCTCATCCCTTCCGGCGCAAAGCGCACCAGCGTGTACTGCAACGTGAATGCCGCAGTCCACACCAACCCGGACAGCAGCAACAGCATGGACAGCAACTGCCAGCCGCCCAGCGTAATACTGCGAGTTTTTGCCAGGCGATTGGAAACTAGAATAATATTCATGCCTCCCCCTTCTCATATAATTGTAAAAACTTGTGGCGCAACGATTCAAATCACTATTGAGCGGCAATCAGGAATTACGTCCGCTGCTAACCAAGGCTCAAGCCTTGTCGGCCTTGCATCGCCATTTTATCGGTGTCGCCCCCCCTCATCTTGCGCAGTCCAGCCAGATATTGGGCCTGCAATCCGGCACGCTCAGCGTCGCCGTCGGCAACGCCGCCATCGCCGCGAAATTGCGCCAGCTTGTGCCGGAACTTATTGTTATGTTGCAAAACAGGGGTTGCGAGGTTAGCGGAATCCGCGTCAAGGTGCAAGTTTCCTTCCAACGCAGCCAACCCGCAGCCACCCCCCGCAAACTCGGCAAAACGGCCAGGGACGCGCTGAGCGAGCTCAGTCAAACTCTGGGCGACTCGCCGCTCAGGCTCGCGCTGAAAAAGATGGCCGAAACGAAAGAGTAGGGGAATTTTCTACGCCAATTTATTAAGGCGCAAAATTTCCGGCAAAAAGACTTCCGTCACCAGCAGCGGCGCGCCGTGCAAGTAAAACAGCGAGCGTCGCGCCCATAGCCTGCCCGGCGGGTTGTTCAGCACCGCAGTCGCGCGCTGATATAGCGGGTGTGCGCTGCGCAACGCCTTGTAATGCAGCGGCTTGCGCTCCACCAGCGGATGCGCGAACAGCAGCGCACCCAACGGCCTGTTGCCCAGGCCGCGCACCGCAGACCACGCGCCGCGCAGATGTTGCCGCGCGCATGCGCTGTGCGCGAACACCACGGGCTGGCCGTCGGCGTACAGGAACACTTCGCGCGACCAGGCGAGATGCTGCGGCGCGACACCCAGCAGGGCAGCCTCATCCGGCGCGATGCGCGCCAGGCCGCTACGCACGCCGCGCACCGCGAAGCGGGTGCAGCGTTGCTGGATGCGTTGCGTCAGCGAGCCGTGATCACGCAGCCAGGGCGCGAGATCGGCTGCGCAGCCCGGCGCCGCGCAGTGCCAAAATTCGTCGTATTTAAATTTACTAGGCGTGCAGATAGTCATGTTTGTTTGCCATCCAGCGCTGCAAATGCCCTTGCGCCGCTTCGGGAAAATCACGCAGCAATTCATCGGCTGTTTGCTGCGCGTCATTCAATAAATCCTCATCCGCGCTGATATCGGCGAAGCGCAGCATCGCCACGCCGCTTTGCCGCGCGCCGAGCAATTCGCCCGGGCCGCGCAATTGTAAATCCTGTTGCGCGATAGCGAAGCCGTCGCTGCTCTCGAAAACGATTTTCAGGCGCGCCCGCGCCAGTTCGGAAAGCGGCTGCTGGTAAAGCAGCACGCACAGACTTTCTGCCGTGCCGCGCCCCACCCGTCCGCGCAGCTGATGCAATTGCGCCAGCCCCATGCGCTCGGCGTGGTCGATCACCATCAGACTGGCGTTCGGCACATCCACGCCGACTTCGATGACCGTGGTGGCGACCAGCAGCTGCAGCTCGCCCGCCTTGAACGCCGCCATCACACGCGCCTTCTCGGCGCTGTCCAGCTTGCCGTGCGCCAGCCCAACGCTGAGTTCGGGAAAGGCGGCGCGCAATGTTTCATGCGTCTCGATCGCGGTCTGCAACTGCAATGTTTCGGATTCGTCGATCAGCGGGCACACCCAATACGCCTGCTGCCCTTCCATGCAGGCGGCGCGCACCCGTTCGAACACCTCGTCGCGTCGCGCGTC
The DNA here is from genome assembly GCA_016183575.1 of Nitrosomonadales bacterium. Lineage (GTDB taxonomy): Bacteria > Pseudomonadota > Gammaproteobacteria > Burkholderiales > Gallionellaceae > Gallionella. The sequence goes on from JACPEI010000005.1 coordinate 3,124, forward strand.
GCTGACCAGCTTGGTGACCACCGGCGTGCGCCCGGGCGGCAATTCGTCGATCACCGACACATCCAGATCGGCGTAATAACTCATCGCCAAAGTACGCGGAATCGGCGTCGCGCTCATCATAAGTTGATGCGGTTCCTGTAGGTCGGGTTTCAACCCGACGCTGTCCTGTCGGACTGAAGCCCGACCTACGGCCGTCTTTCCCTTGTTGTGCAACGCGAGGCGTTGCTGCACGCCGAACTTGTGCTGCTCGTCGACGATCGCCAGGCCGAGCCGGTGAAAGCTGACCTGTTCCTGAAACAGCGCGTGCGTGCCGATCGCCAGCAGCGTTTCGCCGCTGGCGATGCGCTCGGCGGCAAGCTGCTTCTCTTTTTTCTTCAGGCTGCCGGATAGCCACACCGGCGCGAGGCCGAGCGGCGCGAGCCAGTCGCGCAGCTTGAGGTAATGCTGCTCGGCGAGGATCTCGGTCGGTGCCATGAACGCGGCCTGGTAACCGTTTTCGATGGCCTGCAATGCGGCGAGCGCCGCGACGACGGTCTTGCCGCTGCCGACGTCACCGAGCAGCAGGCGCTGCATCGGATGCGGCTGCGCGAGGTCGCGGCCGATCTCGGCATACACCTTTTGTTGCGCGCTGGTCAGCGCGAACGGCAGATCTTTGATCAACTGCGCGGTGAGCCGGTGCTGCGGCGCAAGCATGGGTGCGATGCGCTTGCCGCGTTCGCGGTGATGCACGCGCATCGACAGTTGCTGCGCCAGCAGTTCGTCGAATTTGATGCGCCGCCACGCCGCATGGCTGCGCTGCTCCAGGCTGGCCGCCGAAACATCCGGCGGCGGGTTGTGCAGCAGCCGGACGCTGTCGGCAAAGCCCGCCAGCCGCAATTTTTTCAGCAGCGGTTCCGGCAGCGTGTCGGCCAGAGGCAACGTGTCCAGCGCGTTGGCGATCAGCTTGCGCAACACGGTTTGCGACAGCCCCGCGGTGGCCGGATAGACCGGCGTGAGGCTTTGCTGCAGCGGCGTGTCGTCGTCCACCGCGCGGCACTTCGGATGCACCATTTCCAGCCCGTAGTAGCCCATGCGCACCTCGCCGACGGCGCGTATCTGTTTGCCTATGGCGAGTTGCTTCTGCTGGCTCGGATAGAAATTCAAAAAGCGCAGGTACAGTTCGCCGCCGTTGTCCTGCAAGCGGCAAACCAGCGTGCGGCGCGGGCGGAAGGTGACCTCGCTGTGCGTGATGACGCCCTGCACCTGCGCGTTCATGCCGGGCTGCACCGTGGCGACCGGCGCGAGATGGGTCTCATCCTCATAGCGCAGCGGCAGATGCAGCAGCAGGTCCGCGCGATGATGGATGCCGAGCTTGGCGAGCCTGGCCAGCGTTGCCGGAGAGATTTTTAACGGTGTGGTCAATTCAACATGGCCGAATATGATCGGTTGGGTTGTGCTTTGCGGCGCGCAACCTTTCAACCTGGAAAAAGCAGTTGTCCGCAAATTATGCAGATTAAACAACAAGGAACATTGGACTGTCGACTCACCTACCGGGCGAAAAGGTGCATATCCGCAACCGACTGAAAATCTGCGTAATCTATGGATAGAACTACCGTTTTTAGATTCAATTTTTCACTCATCATTCGGCGGAAGGCGCTGCGCTTTGGCCGCAAGCTTGAAACTTCGCTGCGCTCATTTTCCGCCCCACGAAATTGCTAACCGCGCCTGATCCAGTCAACGACCGTAAGCCCGGTGACGCGATTAAACTCCCGCGTATTATTCGTGACCAGCGTCACACCCAGACTTAACGCATGTGCGGCGATCATGGTATCCAGCGGGCCTATGGGCGTACCCCGTTTTTCCAGCGCCGCCCGCAGCACTCCGTAAGCAGCCGTTGCCCGTTCATCGAATGCCGCAACTTCCAGCGGCAACATAAATTCATCCAGTGCAGCCTGATTCTTGGCTTGGTGCTGGCTTTTGGAAACGCCGTAGCGTAGCTCTGCCAGCGTCACGGCAGAGATGCCAATGTCGCCGACCTGATATTTACTGAACTTTTGCAGGGCATAAATTGGCTTGCGTTTAATCAGCGCGATACAGGTATTGGTGTCCAGCATCAATTTCATGCAAAAACATCCTCGCGAGCCTGTTGTCGCGGCTGGTTGCGCTCGGGCATGAAGTCGGGGGTAAATTTATCTAGGCTACCCAGCAAGGAATCCCAAGAATGCGCAATTGGGATCAGCATCACCACATTACCGGTTTTTTTGATGAACACCTCTTCACCTTCGAAGCGGAATTCCTTTGGCAGCCTGACTGCCTGGCTCTGACCATTTTGGAACAGTTTTGCGGTTTTCATGATGGCTCCGATTAATTTAATATATTTGATCAGTATATACTTCATCATGAAGTCGTCAATCGGATTTTGTACCGGGCGGACTCCCCCAAGGTCGGCAATACCTTAATCCTGGACAATCAGCACGCCGTCCATCTCCACCAACGCGCCGCGCGGCAATGCCGCCACGCCCACCACGGCACGTGCCGGATACGGCTGGCGGAAATAGCTCGCCATGATTTCGTTGACCTTGGCGAAATGGTTGAGGTCGGTGAGATACACGTTCAGCTTCACCAGATCGTCGAAGCTGCTGTCGGCGGCGCTCGCCACCGCGCGCAGATTCTGGAACACGCGATGGACTTGCGCCTCGATGCCCTCCAGCATCTGCATGGTGGTCGGGTCGAGGCCGATCTGCCCGGACAGGTATACCGTGCCGCCGACGCGGATGGCTTGCGAATAGGTGCCGATCGCCGCCGGCGCATCGGGGGTTTGGATGAATTGCTTGTTTGTCATGATTTACTCCGTCGAAAACCAAAATGCGATTATAGCCGCTCAGGTAATAACGGTAGGCCGTTCCCGTCCGGTGCGCTGTCTGAGTTCGGAAATTTCCAGCGCGATGCTGATGAGCGTGGCAAGCGCCTGCTGCGCGTCGAGGTGATGCTTGCTAACGTCCGGTTCATACGATTCCAGATAGAGGCGCAGCGTCGCGCCCTCGGTGCCGGTGCCGGACAGGCGAAACACGATGCGCGAGCCGTCGACGAACAGGATGCGGATACCCTGCCCGGTGCTTACGCTGCCGTCCACCGGGTCGGTATAGCTGAAGTCGTCGCATAACCTGACTTGCAGGTGGCCGAATTGCGCGCCCCCTCGACCTTGCTCGGTGCAGGCCTGCAATTCCGCGAAGCGCTCATGCAGCAGCCTCATCACGCCGTTGGCCGCGTCGGTGGGAATGCCTTCGTAGTCGTGGCGCGAATAGACGTTGCGCCCGAAGCGCGCCCAGTGTTCGCGCACGATGGCTTCCACGGATTGCCTGCGCGCCGCGAGGATGTTCAGCCAGAACAGCACCGCCCACAGCCCGTCCTTCTCGCGGATGTGATCTGAGCCGGTACCGAAGCTTTCTTCGCCGCACAGCGTCACCTTGCCCGCATCCATCAGGTTGCCGAAAAATTTCCAGCCGGTCGGCGTTTCATAGCAGGGAATGTTGAGCGTTGCGGCCACGCGATCCGCCGCCGCGCTGGTCGGCATCGAGCGCGCGATGCCCGCCAGACCCTGCTGGTAGCCCGGCACTTGATGCGCATTGGCCGCGAGGATGGCGAGGCTGTCGGAAGGCGTGACGAAGAAATGCCTGCCGAGGATCATGTTGCGGTCGCCGTCGCCGTCCGAGGCCGCGCCGAAATCCGGCGCATTACTGCCGTACAGCGCTTCCACCAGTTCATGCGCATAAGTGAGGTTCGGGTCGGGATGGCCGCCGCCGAAATCCGGCAGCGGCACGGCATTCATCACGCTGTCTTCGGGCGCGCCGAGGCGGTTGACGAAAATCTCGCGCGCGTAGGGGCCGGTCACGGCATGCATCGCCTCGAATTTGATACGAAAACCCCCCGAAAGCAGCTTGCGGATCGCGCCAAAGTCGAACAGCGATTCCATCAACTCGGCATAGTCGGAAACCGGGTCGGTCACCGACACCGTCATATCGCCGAGCATGGTGTCGCCTGACGTGTCCAGTGCGACATCGGGCGCGTCGGCGATGCGGTACTGCGCAATTTTCCTGCTCGCGGCAAAGATCGCCTCGGTGATCTTCTCCGGCGCGGGGCCGCCGTTGGCGGTGTTGTACTTGATGCCGAAGTCGCCGTCCGGCCCGCCGGGATTATGGCTCGCGGACAGGATGATGCCGCCATGGGTCTGGTATTTGCGGATCACGCACGAGGCTGCGGGCGTGGAAAGGATGCCGCTTCGGCCGAGCAGCACGCGGCCGAAGCCGTTGGCCGCAGCCATTTTCAGGATGACCTGGATCGCCTCGCGGTTGTAGTAACGCCCGTCGCCGCCGAGCACGAGCGTGGCACCCGGCGGCGCGGCGACGGTGTCGAAAACGGACTGGACGAAGTTCTCCAGGTAGTGCGGCTGGCGGAAGGCTGGCACGCGCTTGCGCAGGCCTGAGGTGCCGGGTTTCTGGTCGGTGTAGGGTGTGGTGGAAACCGTGCGGAACTGCATTGTCATTCCTCCCGTTTGCTTCGACTCATTTTTTGGCATCTTAACACCGGAACGGCGCAACCTGCCCCGCCGGGTTTCCCCAAAGCCCCCGATTCCTGCAATAATCGCAGAAACAACGATAGTAAAGAGAGTGTTCGGCATGATGACCCAGGATGATTTGAAACGCGCGGTCGCGCAGGCCGCCATCGAGTATGTGCCGGTCGACAGCATCGTCGGCGTGGGCACCGGTTCCACCGCCAATTTTTTCATCGACGAGCTGGCGAAGATCAGGCACAGGATACGCGGCGCGGTCGCCAGTTCGGAAGCCTCGGCGCAGCGCCTCAAGGGACACGGCATCGAGGTGCTGTCGCTGAACGACGCGGGCGACCTGCCGGTTTACGTGGATGGCGCGGACGAAATCACCCGGCATCTGCACATGATCAAGGGCGGCGGTGGCGCGCTGACGCGCGAGAAGATCGTTGCGGCGGCCAGCAAAAAATTCATCTGCGTCTGCGACGCCAGCAAGCTGGTGGACGTGCTGGGAAAGTTCCCGCTGCCCGTCGAGGTGATCCCGATGGCGCGCAGCTCGGTGGCGCGCCAGCTCGTGAAGCTGGGCGGCCAGCCGAAGCTGCGCGAGGGCTTCACCACCGACAACGGCAACGTCATTCTCGACGTGCACGGGCTGCAGATCATGAACCCGGTGGAGCTGGAATCGACGCTGGACCACATCGCGGGCGTGGTCACCAACGGCCTGTTCGCGCGCCGCGCCGCCGACGTGCTGCTGCTTGGCACGGCGGAAGGCGTGAAGACGATAACGGTGTAAAAATCAAGAAAACCTGGTCCGCAGATTACGCAGATTGCACAGATTAAACGCGATGCATACATGGGATGTCTGATGCAGGCAGCATGGATTTGAGGTTGTTTGTAATCCGTTTAATCTGCGTAATCTGCGGATTAAACGGTTTGAAAACAGGGATGATGCGGCTGTCATCTATCCTTCACATTTGCCGTTTACACTACACAGTCAGTTATTTCGAGGGATGACAGCATGGGCCATGGTTACCATATTTCCCGCCAGTTTGATGCCGAGCTCGAGGCCATCCGCGCCAACGTGCTGCAGATGGGTGGCCTGGTGGAAAGCCAGATCAAGAGCGCGGTGGAATCGCTGCTGGAGAGCAACGTTGCGTTGATGGCGCGCGTGATCGACGATGATCACCGCGTCAACGCGATGGAAGTGAAGATCGACGAGGCGTGCAGCCAGGTGATCGCGCGCCGCCAGCCGACGGCGGGCGATTTGC
>JACPEI010000073.1 GCA_016183575.1 Nitrosomonadales bacterium
ACCCGCACGATGCGTTTGTCTCGAACCAGTATGAAGACCTGGCCGCGTTGCCGGCGGGCAGCGTGGTGGGCACCTCCAGCCTGCGCCGCGAGAGCCAGTTGCGCGCGCGCTTCCCGCATCTGAACATCGAGCCGCTGCGCGGCAACGTGCAGACCCGCTTGCGCAAACTCGACGAAGGCCAGTATGCCGCGATCATTCTCGCCGCCGCCGGGCTAAAACGCCTCGGGCTGGGCAGCCGCATCCGCCATGTCATTTCCAGCGAAGACAGCCTGCCCGCCGTCGGCCAGGGCGCGCTCGGCATCGAATGCCGCGCCGACCGCGCCGACGTGGCCGCCCTGCTGCAACCGCTGCACCATGCCGATACCGCCGCCTGCGTGCTGGCGGAACGCGCGATGAGCCGCGTTCTGGCAGGCAGCTGCCAGGTGCCGCTGGGTGGCTTCGCCGAAGTGCAGAACGGCAGGCTGCGCATGCGCGGCTTCGTCGCCAGCCCGGACGGCAAGCGCATGGTGCGCTCCGAGCTGACCGGCGAGATCGCCGATCCGGAAGAACTGGGCAAACGGGTTGCCGATGCGTTGCTGGCGCAGGGCGCGGGCGAAATTCTTGCTGCATTGGCTTTGTAATTTCCTAGCCAGAGATTAGCTCCATTGCCAAATCAAAAATGAAATATCGTAGGGTGCATTCCATGCACCAATGACAATGGTGCATGGAATGCACCCTACCGGGTTATTGTTGCTTTGACAGGTGAATGTATTAACCTTCCTCTTGCAGGACTGAAAATTGCCGTCACGCGGCCGCGCGATCAGGCTGCGCCGCTGGCGCGGCGCATCGAGCAGGCGGGCGGCATCCCGCTGCTGTTCCCGCTGCTGGACATCGCGCCTGTCGCCGACCAGTCTGCTTTGCACGAACAGATTTCCCGTCTCGCCCAATTCGACCTCGCCATTTTCATCAGCCCGAACGCCGTGCAGTACGGTATGGCGGCAATCCGTGCCGCCCTCTCCCCCAACCCCTCTCCCGCAAGCGGGAGAGGGGTGCGCGATAGCGCGGGAGAGGGTAAGGTTTTAATTTTGCCGCCTGCCCTGAAAATCGCCACCATCGGGCAGGGCAGCGCGAAAGCGTTGCGCGAGCTGGGCATCGCCGAGGTCATCGCTCCCGCCGAGCGTTTCGACAGCGAAGGCCTGTTGGCCCTGCCGGAATTGCGGAATGTCGCCGGATCGCGCGTGCTGATTTTTCGCGGCGACGGCGGGCGCGAGCTGCTGGGCGATGCGCTCAGGGCGCGCGGCGCGACGGTGGAATATGCCGCCTGCTACCGGCGCAGCAAGCCGCAGCAGGATATTACCGCGCTGCTCGATGCCGCGCCGGATGCGCTGACGGTGACCAGCAGCGAGGCGCTGGGTTACCTGTGGCAAATGCTGAATGATGCACAGCGCGATCGCCTATGCGGCATCCCGTTGTTCGTGCCGCATCAGCGCATCGCCGATCTAGCGCAGCGACAAGGCTGGCGGCAGGTGCGGCTGGCCGATGCGGGAGATGACGGATTGCTGTCGGCTTTGATAGCATGGGCGCAGCGGAGGACGGCAGGTTAAGGCGAAAGCCCCCTTGTGGGGCGCTGCGCCCGCAACTGATGGCACAATAAAAAAATGTGTCGCGTTGCTCGATCCACCGCTGGCGGTCATCCGTGTTACAGGAAAGGTATTGAATGAACGAACAGATTCCGCAACCGGATAACGACAGGCAAGACGATTTAGCCTTGCCCGAATCGCTGCGCCCGGTGCATAAAACTCCGGTGGCCGCAGTGCTCGCGCGCATCAGCCTCACGCAGATGACGCTGGCGGTGCTGGTGGTGATCTTCCTGTGGCAATGGTTGGACGGGCATCTCGCGATCGGCGACATGCAGCAGCAACTGGCGAAGAAAATCGCCGAAATGGATGGCTCCAGCAAGGCCAACCAGATGTTGCTGATGCAAAGCCAGGGCGAAGTGCGCGAACTGTCCGCCACAGTAGCGGTGCTGGAGGCGCATTATGCCGAGGCGCAAAACCAGCGCGCCGCGCTGGAGGCCTTGTATAACGACCTGTCGGTCAGCCGCGACGAAACCGCGCTGGCGGAAGTCGAGCAGATGCTGCTGATCGCCGGACAGCAATTGCAACTGTCGGCCAACGTCAAGGCTGCGCTGATCGCCATGCAGAATGCCGACGCCCGTTTGCAGCGCATGGATCGGCCTGCGTTCAACGGGCTGCGCAAAGCCATCGGCCATGACATGGACAAGCTGCGCGCCTTGCCCAGCGTGGACATTACCGGCATCAATCTCCAGCTCGACAGCCTGATCGCCGCCGTGGACGAATTGCCGCTGGTCTACCAGCAGCGCGTCGCGAAGAGGGAAGAAGCCGCGCAGGCCGCCCCGCCGAAGGATGAAACAACCTGGCAGAAGCTGCTGCGCGAAATCTGGCAGGACGTGAAACAACTGGTGCGCATCGAAGATACCGGCAAGGCCGAGATTCCGCTGCTGCCGCCCGACCAGGAGTTTTTCCTGCGCGAAAACCTCAAGCTGCGCCTGCTGTCGGCGCGCCTCGCGTTACTGTCGCGCGACGAGGACGGCTTCAGGCAGGAACTGAAAACCGCGCAGCAATGGACGGCGCGCTATTTCGATGGAAAATCGAGCGAGGGCATGCGGATGCTGGACGGGCTGAAGAAGATTGCCGCTTCCCCCGTCAGCATCGAATTGCCGGACGTCAGCCAGAGCCTGCAGGCCGTGCGCAATTACCGCCTGATGCACGAGCATGCGGCAGAGCGCAACCTGCCCAGGAAACCGGCGAAATGAAATATCTGCTCTGGACACTACTGCTGTTCGCCGCCGCTGCCGCGCTGGTGACGGCTTCGCATAATCCGGGCTACGTGCTGCTGGTGTATCCGCCGTACCGCATCGAGCTGTCGCTCACGCTGTTTCTCGTCCTGCTCGCGCTCGCGTTCGCATCAGGTTATGGAGTGGTGCGCCTGACGGCCGCAGCGCTGCAACTGCCGGCGTATGTGCGGCAATTCCGCCTGGGGCGCGCGCAAACCAAGGCGCGCGAGTTGCTGGACGATGCGCTCAATGCGTTCTTCGCGGGGCATTATGCTGCGGCGGAAAAAGCTTCTGCGCGCGCGATGGAATTGGGCGATACCTCCGCCCTGCACCCGATCATCGCGGCGCGTTCCGCGCATGAATTGCATGAATACGAGAAACGCGACGCCTACCTGTCCGCCGCCGAAGGCAAGACGGCCGGCGATGCCACCATGCGCCTGATGGCCACCGCCAAATTCATGCTCGACCAGCGCGACCCGCGCGGCGCGCTGCATGCGCTGCAGGAATTGCGCGACAGCGGCGTCAAGGGACACCCCGGCGTATTGTCGCTGGAACTCAAGGCGCAGCAACAGGCGGGCAACTGGGATGAGGTGCTGAACCTGCTCGAGCAGTTGGAGAAGCGCGATGCAATCGACGTGACGGCGGCGGCGCAACTGCGCCAGCAGGCCTGGCTGGAAAAGATCCGCCAGCAGGAAGATTTGACGGGGTTGACCGATTGCCTGACCAACATCCCCGCCGATTTTAAGCGGCGCGGCAAAATTGCCGCAACGGCGGCGCGCGCGCTGTCCCGGTTCGGCGGCTGCCAGCTCGCGCAGCAATTGCTCTCCGACAGCCTGAATGCGCAGTGGGACAGCGAACTGGTCGCGCTGTACGGCGATTGCCAATCCGGCGATGTAATCGAACAGATCAGGCAGGCCGAGAAATGGCTCAACCAGCATAAGGACGACGCCGGCCTGCTGCTCGCGCTCGGCAAGCTGTGCCTGCACCAGAAGCTATGGGGCAAGGCGCAAAGCTATCTGGAGGCCAGCATCAGCGTGTCCCCCAGCCACGCGGCTTACCATGCGCTGGGGCAGCTTGCGGAACGATCAAACAAGACCGACGAGGCGCTCAAGTATTACCAGCAGGCTGCCGAGATGAAGGCGGGCGGCGAATAAAACCGTCCGACGTGCGCAGCCTATAGTGGTTGGCTTATTAAAACTTCAGTTAGCCACGGATGGACACGGATTTGCACGGACAACAATGCATTGTCCTGTTCTTTGTTTCATCCGTGTTTATCCGTGCAAATCCGTGGCTCGACTGCATTTTTGGCTAAAACGGGCTCTTGCATGCCTGGAACGGGCTGTTGAACTCCGGCGTCGGGGCGAACGCATTCGAGAGAAACGATTCATCCGGCAAGCCGCGCTGCGCGGTGAAGTCGCGGCGCGCGGCATCCACCATGGCCGGCGTGCCGCAGGCGTAGATTTCATGGCCGGACAGATCGCTGAAGTCATCCAGCACCGCCTGATGAACCAGGCCGGTTCTGCCTTCCCAGTGATCTTCCGGCGAGGCTGCGGAAAGCACCGGAGTGAATTTGATGCCGCTGCTCTCCCATTGCCTTGCCTCCTCCAGCATGTATAAATCGGCCGGTCGGCGCCCTCCCCAGTAGAGGTGCATAGGGCGCTGCAGGCCGATATGCAGCGCATATTCGATGATCGCCTTGACCGGCGCGAAACCGGTGCCATCGGCGACGAAAATGACCGGCTTGTCCGAGCCTTCGCGCAACCGGAATTCGCCGAGCGGGCCCTTGAAACGCAGGATGTCGCGCTCTTTCATTTCGTTGAACACATACTGCGTGAAAGCTCCGCCCTCGACCTTGCGGATATGCAATTCGAGGAATTCGCCGTTGTGCGGCGCGTTGGCCAGCGAGAAATTGCGCGGCTTCTGGTCTTTCGGCAGGAGAGAGATGTATTGCCCGGCCGCGAAGCGCAATCGTTCGCCCATGGGCAGTTCGAGTTGCAACGCCATCACGTCATCCGCCAGCCGGGTCATCTTGCGCACGCGGCAGGGCAGGATTCTTACCGGGATGTCGCTGATCTTGCCGGCTGTTTGGCATTCGATCACCAGGTCAGATTTCGGTCTGGCGCAACAGAACAATGTCATGCCCGCCGCCTTGTCCATATCCGTCAGCGCGCTGCCCAGATGGTTACCGTGATCCACCTGCCCCTCCATGACCTTGCCCTTGCATACGCCGCATGCGCCTTCGCGGCAGCTATACGGCAGGGTGTAGCCGTGCCTGAGTGCGGCTTCAAGGATGGTTTCGTTTTCTTCGATGGGGAAATGGTAGCCGCTCGGCTGGATAGTGGTTTGAAAGGTCATGATGAAACTGCCAAGGCGTCCGTAAATATAAATTCCAAGGCATAATTATGCCATGAAACGCCTGCTGATCATCGGCTGCGGAGACGTGGCGATGCGCGCCATTCCTTTGCTGACGCGCCGCTACCGGGTATTTGCGCTGATGCGCAATCCGGCCTATCGTGAAAAATTGCGCGCGCTTGGCGTGCTGCCGATTTTCGGTGACTTGGGCGATCGCTCCAGCCTCGCGCGCATCGCGGGGCTGGCGGATGCCGTGCTGCACTTTGCCCCTCCTGCGAATAACGGCGCATGCGATACGCGCACCCGCCACCTGTTGGCCGCGCTGTCGCGCGGAGCATTGCCGACGCAGCTGGTGTATATCGGCACCACTGGCGTATATGGCGATTGCGGCAGCGCAGTCGTGAGCGAATCGCGGCCGCTTCATCCGCAAACGGCGCGCGCACAGCGCCGTGCCGATGCCGAAAAGCGAATTCGCAACTGGGCAAAACGCAACCATGTGAAGGCCAGCATCCTGCGCGTGCCGGGCATTTATGCCGCCGATCGCCTGCCGCTAGCCCGCTTGCGGCAGGGCTTGCCGTGCATTATCGACAGCGAGGACGGTTATACCAATCACATCCACGCCGACGATCTGGCGCGCATCGCCGCGGCGGCACTGCGTTATGGAAAAGCGTGCCGCGTGTACCACGCCAGCGATGACAGCCAGTTGAAGATGGGCGAATACTTCGATGCCGTGGCGGATGCGTCCGGCTTGCCGCACCCGCCGCGCGTCAGCCGCGCCGAGGCGCAGCGCGTGCTGCCGGAAACGCTGCTATCGTTCATCAACGAATCGCGGCGGCTGACCAATCGGCGCATGAAGCGGGAATTGAGAGTGCGACTACATTATCCGGCGGTAGCGGATATGCTGGCTACAATCAAACACTCCTGAATTTGCTCAACGCCGCCTTATGAACCGAACGCGCCGGTCACTGCGACGGGCGGCGGTTGTTTTTTAGGTTTCTTCTGTTCCTTGTTTTTTCGTTGCTGCCCTTTAGCCATGATCGTTCTCCTTGTGTTGTTGCATGCGCATAATAATACGAACGGATAATCTCGGTGTGTTTTCCTCGGCGGAATGGTTTGAGTGGCCGTCTGCTTCCGGGTATGGGAGTTCAAACACCCTCAATAACCTGCCGCCATCCGGATCATTTTAACGGGCAGATTCAGTGTTCTCTTATAAATTACCTTGACGGCACCAGCCAATTAGGCGTAAAAGGCTTCCAGGTATTTGATTCAAAGTTTTTGCAGTGCTGGTTTTTCCATGTGCAATCTTCGATTCAGATAGTTTTGCGGGAGTTTTTCCCGTTTTTTAATAAGGAAGTAATCACATGGCAACCGGTACAGTTAAATGGTTCAACGACGCAAAGGGTTTTGGTTTTGTCACTCCCGATGACGGCAGCGAAGATTTGTTCGCACACTTTTCAGCAATCAACATGAACGGCTTCAAGTCGCTCCAGGAAGGCCAAAAAGTCAGCTTTGAAGTGACACAAGGCCCAAAGGGTAAGCAAGCTTCCAATATTCAGGCTGGTTAATCAGTTCCTGAGTTGGTAAAAAAGCCCGGCACGAAAGTGCCGGGCTTTTTGTTTGCCGGCAAGAAGGGCCCGGAGGAAAGCGGCCGCTTCCTCCATGGGCGCTATGCCTTGAAGCCGTTGCTTAACGCGATGAGCTGATCCAGCTTGGCTTTCGCCGCTCCGCTGGCAATTGCCCGATCGGCCTTTGCGACACCCTCCTTGAGCGTGGCAGCCAGCCCCGCCACGTAAATCGCCGCACCGGCATTCAGTTGCACGATGTCGCGCGGTGCGCCGACTTCGTTGTTCAGCACGTCCAATAATTTTTCGCACGCCTCGTCGGCATTGGCGACGCGCAGCAGATTGACCGGCGCGCTGGTCAGGCCGAAGTCACTCGGGTGTACGGTGTATTCGCGCACCTTGCCGTCTTTCAGTTCCGCGACATAAGTGCCTTCGCTGAGGGAAATCTCATCCATGCCGTCCGCGCCGTGTACCACCAGCACATGGCGGCTGCCGAGTTCACCGAGCACCTGCGCGAGTTTGGCGGTAAGCGATTGATGGAACACGCCGAGCACCTGGTTCTGCGCGCCCGCCGGGTTGGTCAGCGGCCCGAGCAGGTTGAACAGCGTGCGCACGCCGAGTTCGCGGCGCACCGGCGCGGCATGTTTCATCGCGCTGTGGTGATGGGGCGCGAACATGAAACCGACGCCGATGCTGTCCACGCATTGCGCGACCTGTTCCGGCGTCAGGCTCACGTTCACGCCGAGTTTCTCCAGCACATCCGCGCTGCCGCAGGTGCTGGAAACCGAGCGCCCGCCGTGCTTGGCGACATGCGCGCCGGCCGCCGCCGCGACAAAGGCGCTGGCGGTGGAGATGTTGAAGGTCTGCGCGCCGTCGCCGCCGGTGCCGCAGGTGTCGACCAGATGCGCGGTGCTCTTCACGCTGACCTTGGTGGACAGCTCGCGCATCACCGCCGCCGCCGCCGCGATCTCGGTCACGGTCTCGCCCTTGGTGCGCAGCGCGATCAATATGGCTGCGATCTGCGCCGGCGTGAGCCGCCCGCCCATGCTGTGCTGCATCAGCTCGCGCATCTCGGCGAACGGCAGGTCGTGGCGCTCGATCAGATGGGTCAATGTTTGCGCATAGTTCATCATTTCGCTCCGTTCAAAAAATTCTTCAGCATGTCGTGCCCGTGTTCGGTCAGGATGGATTCCGGATGGAACTGCACGCCGTGCACCGCCAGCGTCTTGTGGCGCACGCCCATGATCTCGCCGTCGTCGGTCCAGGCGGTGATCTCCAGACAATCCGGCAGCGTCTCGCGCTCGATCACCAGCGAGTGGTAGCGCGTCGCGGTGAACGGGTTCGGCAGGCCGGTAAACACGCTGGTGTTGTTGTGATGAATCAATGAGGTCTTGCCGTGCATCAGCATTTTTGCGTGGACAATGCGCCCGCCGAAGGCCTGGCCGATGCTCTGATGGCCGAGGCACACGCCGAGAATCGGAATCTTTCCGGCGAACTGCCTGATCGCTTCAACCGACACACCCGCCTCGTTCGGCGTGCACGGGCCGGGCGACACCACGATGTGTTGCGGGTTCATGGTTGCTATCTGCGCGACCGTGACTTCATCGTTGCGGCGCACCGCCACCTCTGCGCCGAGCTCGGCGAAATACTGCACCAGGTTGTAGGTGAAGGAATCGTAATTGTCGATCATCAAAAGCATGTTTGTTCCAATTTATTCATTGTTTGTGCGCATCATACTCAATGCCACCGCTTCGGCAACCCGGATGCCGTCCACCGCAGCGGACAATATGCCGCCCGCATAACCCGCGCCTTCGCCGGCGGGATACAGCCCTCGGGTGTTGATGCTTTGCAGATCGCCGTCATGGCGCTTGATGCGGATCGGCGAAGAGGTGCGCGTCTCCACGCCGGTCAGCACCGCATCGGCCATATCGAATCCCCTGATCTGTTTCGCGAACGCGGGCAACGCCTCGCGGATCGCGGCGATCGCATAGTCCGGCAGGGCAGTGCTCAGGTCACATAAATGCACGCCGGGCGTATAGGACGGCTGCACCGCGCCAAAGTTGCGTGAAGGCCTGCCCGCGAGGAAGTCGCCGACCAGTTGTCCGGGAGCCTGATAATTGCCACCACCCAGCTCATACGCGCGCGACTCCCAGCGGCGCTGGAATTCCATCCCGGCGAGCGGGCCGCCCGGGTAATCTTCCGGATAGACGCCGACCACGATGCCGCTGTTGGCATTGCGCTCATTGCGCGAATACTGGCTCATGCCGTTGGTGACCACTCGCCCCGCTTCCGAGGTCGCGGCGACCACCGTGCCGCCGGGGCACATGCAGAAGCTGTACACCGAGCGCCCGTTGCTGGCGTGATGCACCAGCTTGTAGTCCGCCGCGCCGAGCTGCGGGTTGCCCGCGTTGCCGCCGTAGCGCGCGCGGTCGATCAGTGACTGCGGATGCTCGATGCGCAAGCCGATCGAGAACGGCTTGGCTTCGATAAATACGCCGCGCTTGTGGATCATCTCGAAGGTGTCGCGCGCGCTGTGCCCGACCGCCAGCACCAGATGGTTCGTGGCAATATGCTCGCCACCGGCGAGCACCACACCAGTGACTTGCCCTTCAGAGATTTTGATGTCGTCCACGCGGCTCTGGAAACGTATCTCGCCGCCCAGCGACTGGATCGTCTCGCGCATCTTCTCCACCATGCCCACGAGGCGGAACGTGCCGATATGCGGCTTGCTCACATACAGGATTTCTTCCGGCGCGCCCGCCTTGACGAATTCCTCCAGCACTTTTCTGCCGAGGTGTTTTGGATCCTTGATCTGACTGTGCAGCTTGCCGTCGGAGAACGTGCCGGCGCCGCCTTCGCCGAACTGCACGTTCGATTCCGGGTTGAGCACGCCCTGCCGCCACAGGCCGAAGGTGTCCTTGGTTCGTTCGCGCACCGCCTTGCCGCGCTCCAGGATCAGCGGGCGGAACCCCATCTGCGCGAGGATCAGACCGGCGAACAGGCCGGCCGGGCCCATGCCGATCACCACCGGTCTCTTCGGCTTCCATTTCATCGGCGGAACTGCGTTGGCCTCCTCGCTCACTCCTTGCCGTGCTGAATGCACTGTCTGCGTCGTTCGCTCGTCGCCGCCTTGCTCCACCTTCGAAATGAAATCCGAAGGAGCGTGGGTCACAAAGTGATAAGTGGTATCCGGCGATGGTTTGACATGCGGATCGTTCTTGAAGCGTTGCAGAATCGCCGCCTCGTCGCGCACCGCCACATCCAGCGTGTAGGTGAACAGGATATTGCTTTTCTTGCGCGCGTCCACGCCGCGCTTGAAAACGACGTAGCTGATCAGTTCATCGTCAGCAATGCCCAGACGTTTGATGATAGCAGTCCTGATTTCGCCTTCGGCATGAATTAACGGCAGTTTGACTTCGGTGAGCCGGAGCATCGCTACTCCAGGCCGCTATCCAGGCCCGCCAGCACCATCTCCGCAGCGCGCAGCACGGCACGCGCCTTGTTCTGCGTCTCGGTCCATTCGTTGTCCGGCACCGAGTCGGCGACGATGCCGGCGCCCGCCTGCACGTACAGCATGTTGTCTTTCACCACGGCGGTGCGCAGCGCAATCGCCAGATCCATGTCGCCGTTGAAGCCGAGGTAGCCGACCGCGCCCGCATAGATGCCGCGCTTGCTCGGTTCCAGTTCGTCGATGATTTCCATCGCGCGCACTTTCGCCGCGCCGCTGACGGTGCCGGCGGGAAAGGTAGCCTTGAGCACGTCTATCGCATTCAGGCCGGGCTTGAGCGCGGCCTCGACGTTGGAGACGATATGCATCACATGCGAGTAGCGTTCGATGATCATTTTCTCGGTGAGCCTCACCGTGCCGTTCTGCGCGACGCGCCCGATGTCGTTGCGCCCGAGGTCGATCAGCATCAGATGCTCGGCCAGCTCCTTCGGGTCGGCCAGCAATTCCTCTGCGAGTTCGGCGTCCTCCTGCAGCGTCTTGCCGCGCGGCCGGGTTCCGGCGATCGGGCGCACCGTGACGGTGTCGCGTTCCAGACGCACCAGAATTTCCGGCGACGCACCGACCACATGATGATCGCCCATGTCGTAATAGAACATGTACGGCGAAGGGTTGACGCTGCGCAGCGCGCGATACAGCGACAACGGCGCGGCGGGGAAGGGTTGCGCCATGCGTTGCGACAGCACCACCTGCATGATGTCGCCGTCGAATATATATTGCTTGGCTTTGACTACCGCGTCCTTGAACGCGGCTTCGCCGAATTCGGATCTGGCTTCGCCGCCATGCATCGGCGGCGCGTGCGGAATGTCCACCGGCTGACGCAGCCGTTGTGCCAGTTCATGCAGGCGCTGCTTTGCCAGCGCGTAAGCATCGGCCTGTTCCGGGTTGGCATACACGATGAAGGTGAGTTTGCCGGTGAGATTGTCCACCACCGCCAGTTGCTCGGTGAGCATCAGCAGGATGTCGGGTGTGCCTATTGTGTCCGGCTTGTTTGTCCTGGCCAGACGCGGCTCGATGTAGCGGATCGTGTCGTAGCCGAAATACCCTGCCAGCCCGCCGCAGAAGCGCGGCAGATCGGGCAGCGACGCAACCTTGAAACGCGTCTGGTATTCGCGGATGAAATCCAGCGGATTATCGACTTCGTGCGTGGTCTCAATATGCCTGTTTTTGGTATCTTGGTGCGTCAAGGTAACTTGCCTGCCGCGCACCGTGATGCGCGTATCGGCGGGCAGGCCGATGAAGGAATAACGCCCGAAGCGCTCGCCGCCCTGCACCGATTCCAGCAGGTAGGAATACGGCTTGTTGGCAAGTTTGATATACAGCGACAGCGGCGTATCCAGATCGGCAAAGGTTCCGCATACCAGCGGGATGCGGTTATAGCCTTGCTGTGCCAGCGTATTGAATTCTTGTTCGGTGATGGGGTGCAACATGAAAAACCTCCGTGATTTTGTAGGGCGGGTTCCACCCGCCGCAAATAAATAATGTCGGGCAAAGCCCGACCTACAAACACCATCGCCAACTGGCAGATTCTTTCAGAGGCAGGAGGTTGTTCAGTTTCATATTCAGGCGCGTTTGATAAGCGGCAATGCGGCGGAAAGATTATTTATCACCGCGTCCAGATCCAGGCCGTCCACCGGTTCGCCGTGATTGTAACCGTACGGCACGCAGAACACCGGGCAACCGGCGGCGCGCGCGGCGAGTGTGTCGTTCAGCGAATCGCCGATCAGCAGCAGTTGTTCGACCGGTACGCCGAAAAATTTTGCGGCATGCAGCAGCGGCAGCGGATGCGGCTTCTTTTCCGGCAGCGTGTCGCCGGATACGACGATCTCGAAATACTTTGCCAGGCCGGTGCCTTCCAGCAGCGGGCCGGTGAATCGCGCCGCCTTGTTGGTGATACAGCCCAGGCGGAAACCCGCCGCGCGCATGGCTTCCAGACCTTCGAATGCGCCGTCGTACGGCTTGCTGCCCAGCAGCAATTCAGAGTAATGCTTGTCGAAAATCGGCAGGGCATGTTCATACAGTGCGGCATCCGGAGTGGCGTGCATCTCTCCGGTCAGTGCGCGCTTCACCAGCCAGCCGACGCCGTTGCCGATGTAGCTCGCCAGCAACTCCTGCGACACCGGCGTGTAATCCATTTCGCGCAGCATGCGGTTGGCCGCCTCAGTCAATTGCGGCGCGGAGTGCAGCAATGTGCCATCGAGGTCGACGACGATGGCCGAAACGCTAATCGGGAAATGCATCGGCTGCATTTTTATTGCTTCACTTTGGCGAGCTCGGCACGCAACGCGGCGATCACGCTGTCATAGCGGTGCTTGTCGCTGTCTTTTCCTGCGCCGAACACTGCGGAACCGGCTACGAAGGTATCCACGCCCGCTTCGGCCACTTCGCGGATGTTCGCCGGGCCCACGCCGCCGTCGATCTCCAGGCGGCAGTCGTAGCCACCAGCGGCGATCATCTTGCGCACCTTGCGCGCCTTGTCCAGCACATGCGGAATGAATTTCTGCCCGCCGAAGCCGGGGTTCACCGACATCAGCAGCACCATGTCCAGCTTGGGCAGGGTGTATTCCAGAATTTCCAGCGGGGTGGCCGGGTTGAACACCAGCCCGGCCTTGCAGCCGCTTTCCTTGATCAGGCCGATGGTGCGGTCGATATGCTCGGAGGCCTCCGGGTGGAAGGTGATGTAAGTCGCGCCTGCCTTGGCGAAATCGGGAATGATGCGGTCCACCGGCTTGACCATCAGGTGCACATCGATCGGAGCGGTCACGCCATGCTTGCGCAACGCTTCGCATACCAGCGGGCCGATGGTCAGGTTCGGCACGTAATGGTTGTCCATCACGTCGAAGTGCACGATGTCCGCGCCGGAAGCGAGAACATTATCGACCTCCTCACCCAGCCTGGCGAAATTGGCGGAAAGAATGCTCGGTGCGATTTGATACATGATGTGACCCTTCAACGTAAACAGATATTTGAGGCGCGTATTCTAACCGAATACCTTGTGAGGTGGCTGGTGGTGGAGCTCGGGCTTGCTACCAAACTTCTCGCTCGAATGAAGCTGAGCCTGCATCGGGGCTATGTAGTGGTGGAGGTGAGCGGAATCGAACCGCTGGCCTTCTGATTGCGAACCAGACGCTCTCCCAACTGAGCTACACCCCCAAGGCGAGCAAATGCTAAACAGAAATCTGCCGTTTGGGAAGCGGTAATCCGGTTAGCCGGTAGAAGTTGCCCAGATCGGCCAGGCCGTCGAACACCGCAGCAGCGCCCGAAAAATCCTGGCCGCGCGTGTAGCGGTTGAGGATGACGAAAGTCTTGATGCCTGCTTCAAGGCTGGAGCGCAAGCCGTTTTCGGAGTCTTCCAGCGCGATGCAGTCGGTGGCGGGCAGGCCCAGTTTTTCCAGCACCCAGAAGTAAATATCCGGCGCGGGTTTCTTGTGCGGCACGATGTCGCCGCAGCCGATCGCTTCGAACCAGTTTGCGCCGTCCGCGCCCAGCCCTTGCTGCAACAGCGTGGCGACATTTTCCGGCGAGGTGGTGGTGGCGATGGCGAGACGGATGCCGCCGTTGCGCGCATCGGTTATGAGTTGTTTGATGCCGGGGCGCAACGGGATACGGCCTTCGCGCAGCATGGCGGTGTAATGCGCGGTCTTCACCTTGTGCAGGTGTTTGACGAATTCTTCAAAATCTTCGGGCTTGGCAAAACCGGTTAAAAAACTTTCGACGTAGTATTCGATGCGCTCCTTGCCGCCGGTCACCTTGAGCAACTGGTCGTACAGTGCGGCATCCCAGTTCCAGTCGAGCCCGCATTCCGCAAAGGCCCTGTTGAACGACTGGCGGTGCCCGTCCTCGGTATCGGCGAGCGTGCCGTCCACGTCGAATATGATGGCTTGGATAGTCATGGCTAAGCGAATATGATTGATAAGTAAAGAGGCAGTATTAACCACGGATTAACACGGATGGTCACGGATAAGTGCGGGGTTTCATCCGTGTTAATCCGTGGCCAAAGGCTGGTTTGTTAGCGGCCCATGCCCGGCAACATGCCCTTCATGCCGCGCATCATCTTTGCCATGCCGCCGCCCTTGCCGAACATTTTCATCATTTTCTGAGTTTGTTCGAACTGGTTGAGCAACTGGTTGACATGCATTACCTGCACCCCCGCTCCGGCGGCGATACGCCGTTTGCGCGAGGCCTTGATGAGTTCCGGCTTGCTGCGTTCCTGCGGCGTCATCGAGTTGATGATGGCCTCGATGCGGCTGATATGCCTGTCATCCATGTTTGAGCCGGCCGCTGCCTGGCTGAGCTGCGCGGGCAGCTTGTCCATCAGCGCCGACATGCCGCCCATCTTGCGCATCTGCACGATCTGCATCTTGAAATCGTTGAGGTCGAAGCCTTGTCCGCTTTTAACTTTTCTGGCAAGTTTCTCGGCTTCGGCGTGATCGACTCCGCGCTGCGCTTCTTCGAGCAGTGAAAGCACGTCGCCCATGCCGAGCACGCGCGAGGCCATGCGTTCGGGATGGAAGGCTTCGAGGCCGTTGAGTTTTTCGCTCACGCCGACAAATTTGATCGGTTTGCCGGTGATCTGGCGCACCGACAAGGCCGCACCGCCGCGCGTATCGCCGTCCAGTTTGGTGAGGATGATGCCGGTCAGCGGCAGCGCATCGCCGAACGCCTTGGCGGTGTTGACCGCGTCCTGCCCGGTCATCGCATCGACCACGAACAGGGTTTCGACCGGCCTGAGCGCGGCGTGCAGTTGCCGGATCTCCTCCATCATCGCGGCGTCGATCGCGAGGCGTCCGGCGGTATCGACGATCAGCACATCGTGGTAATGCCGCTTCGCATAGTCCAGCGCGGCCAGCGCGATGTCCTGCGGTTTCTGGCTGAGGTCCGAGGCGAAGAAATCGATTTCCAGTTGCTGCGCCAGCAGGCGCAATTGCTCGATCGCCGCCGGACGGTATACGTCGCAACTGACCAGCAGCACTTTTTTCTTCTGCTGGTCGCGCAGCAGTTTGGCGAGCTTGCCACTGGTGGTGGTCTTACCCGCGCCCTGCAAGCCGGCCATCAGGATCACGGCGGGCGGTACGGCGGCGAGATTGAGCGCGTCGTTATGCTCACCCATCAGCCTGGTGAGTTCGCGGTGCACCACGCCGATCAGTGCCTGCCCCGGATTCAGGTTGCCGATGACTTCGTGGCCGAGCGCGGCCTGCTTGACCTGGGAGATGAATTCCTTGACGACCGGCAGCGCGACGTCGGCTTCGAGCAGCGCCATGCGCACTTCGCGCAGGGTATCCTGGATGTTGCTCTCGGTGAGGCGCGCCTGCCCGCGCAGGGTTTTGATGACGCCGGAAAGGCGATTGGTAAGGTTATCTAACATAGGTGTTCCTGTTGGTAGGCATCCGGACAGATGGTGTAGAATCCGCAGAGTCTAAAACATCCTGGCGAAAAATGTCCAACGTTCTCCTTTCACTGATCGCTTCTGCCGCCTATGGCGTGCTGGCCGCCTATTTCTGGCGGGCGCAGGGGCGCGGCGAGGAAAATGTGGTGAGCCGCGGGGTAACGGGGCATCTGGTGTTGATCCCATTGGTTTTGCACGGCTACCTGCTCACCCAGGATGTGTTTGCCGATGGCGGGTTCAACCTGAGCATGACCAATGCGCTGTCGCTGATCGTCTGGCTGACGCTGCTGGTGTATTCGGGGGCGCGTTTTTTCTACCCCATCGGCGGATTGCAGGCGCTGGTGCTGCCCCTAGCGGCTGTGGCCGTGCTGCTGCCGGAAATTTTTCCGTCCGCGCATCAACTGGAAAACACCGGTTTGTTTGCCTTCAAGGCGCATATTGCCGCCGCGATGCTGGCCTACAGTTTGTTTACCATTGCCATGCTGCACGCGGTGCTGATCTCGCAGGTGGAGAAACGCCTACATCACGCGACCTTGCCGCGCATCCTGCAAAGCCTGCCGCCGCTGCTGACCATGGAAACCCTGCTGTTCCGCATGATCGGTATCGGTTTTGTGCTGCTGACACTGACGCTGGCATCCGGCGTGGTGTTTTCCGAGGAGATATTCGGCAAGGCGTGGCAGTTCAACCACAAGGTACTGTTTGGTTTTGTGTCTTGGGGAGTGTTCGCCGTGCTGCTGTGGGGGCATCATTTCTATGGCTGGCGCGGGCGAACTGCGGTGCGCTGGACAGTGAGCGGCTTTGTGTTTTTGCTGCTGGCTTATCTGGTCACCAAGTTTGTTCTGGAAGTGCTGCTGAACAGATAAAATCCAGATTTGCGAGCATCCGCTTCGCGGATTGCCTGCT
>JACPEI010000070.1 GCA_016183575.1 Nitrosomonadales bacterium
CCCGGATAGCTTTGCATAGCCATCTGACTAGGCCGTCAAAAAACAACGGCCAAGTCATTGGTTAACACTGCGTTTCATCCAGGCTACGGTCTGAATTGTCAATATAAATACGTATGTATATTTACGAAAATAACTACTTAGAGGCTGGCGAAGTCCTCTGATCTCCGGATATTTCCACATCAGTTTGAATCCCACCCAAACCCATCCCCACCCCAGCCCTCCCCTTGAAAGGGAGGGAGCTACAGCAGTCATCGCCAAGTACGCATGACCGCCGCATAAGTCAAACTTTTTGAGTTCCCCGGCATATCCGGGGGTTTACCTCACTGAATTAATCATGGGTGAAATAGTTGTTCCATGCCCAATCCAGCAATTCCTCCGAAAGCTCGGGCTGCACGCCTTCATAGCGGGCGATATCCCGCACTTGCCCCAGAATGTCCATGGGGATGCAGGCAAGCAGCGGCTTGCCCTCCTTGTAGTGGTGCTCGTGCAGGAGGTACTCCAGCCCTTTTTCGGAATATGTGATATTCAACTCATTGCATACCTGCCGGAAAATTGCGCGGTAATCTTCTTCTTCCCGCACGCCGATGTAGATCTTGTAACCGAGGCGGCGCAGGAAAGCTTCGTCGGCAAGCTGCTTCGGCGGCATGTTGGTGGAGAACACCACGATCACGTCGAAAGGGATCATGAACTTTTTGCCGGTGTGGAGCGCAAGATAGTCCAGATGCCGGTCCAGGGGGACGATCCAGCGATTCATGATATCCAGCGCGGACGCCAGTTGACGGCCGAGGTCGTCGATCAGCAGCAGTCCGTTGTTCGCCTTGATCTGGGGTGGCGCTTGGTAATACTTGGCGGCCTGATCGAAATCCAGGTCCAACATGTCCAGGGACAGCTCGCCGCCGGTTCTCACCACCGGGCGGCAGCACGGCACCCAGCGTGCATCAAGGGCACATCTGCGATCCAGGCTGCTTAACTCCCCCGCGACGACAACCTCATCGTGAATCAGCGGGTCGAAAACCTGGATCACCTCGCTGTCCACCACGATAGCGTGCGGGATCGCCACGGTGCCGGAAAGCAGGCCCGCCAGCTTTTCGGAGAGGAACGTCTTGCCTGTGCCTGCCGGGCCGTAAACAAAGATCGCCCGTCCCGAATTCATCGCCGCGCCGAACTGCTTGAGGATATGCTCCTTGACAACCACGCCGCTGAAAGCCTGCTGCAGATTCTCGCGGGTCACTTGCATGTCTATGATGGACTGCTTGCGCACCTGCTCCACATACGCTTGCAGGCTGACCGGCGCGGGTCCGGCATACTGGCTCTTTTGCAAGGAATCCTGGGCGCGCAGCCGCCCCAGCTCGGTGAGATTGTAGGCGGTGGCGGTTTCGACCTCGCCGGTGCGGGTAACCTCGCACAGGCGCTCCGTGCGCATAAAAGCCAGCAGGGGCTCCAGCACACTGACCGAAAGCTTGGCGTGCTCGGCCAAATCCGCCAAGTGCAATTGGCCACGCAAGAACAGGATTTTGGCGAGAAGCTCGACCAGAAACAGGAAGTTGAGGCCGGTCTCCTCAACGGTATGGGGCTGGAATGGCAAGTGCGTCTCTTGCGCTACCGGTTGGGCGGGTGATACCCGTTCTGGGGATGCCTTCTGAGGTGCCATCATGTCGCTCTCCGATATTAATTTATTATGGGCGCCTCTAAAAATTCGTCATTCCCGCGGAAGCGCATAAGCGCTAACTTATCATATTCCTCCCCCTTCAAGGGGGAGGTTAGGTGGGGGATGGGGTTGTTCTCCATGCAATTCAACCCCATCCCCACCCCAACCCTCCCCTTCAAGGGGAGGGAGAAATGTTTTGGCGCGCTTAAGTTCAATGCTGTTCACTTAAGAAAAATTCCGTTCGCCCTGAGCTTGTCGAAGGGCTCTGGGTGTGAAGCTGGTGGTTCGTCAAGCTCACCACGAACGGTTAAGTGAACAGTATTGCGCTTAAGTTAGCGTTTATGCGCGAAAGCGGGAATCCAGCCTGTTGATTTAACTGGGCTCCCGCTTTCGCGAGAGTAAGGGAATTTACCTGCCGTTTCCGGCGCATCTTCAAGCGTGGGGACTCTGCCGACGGCAACTTTCACCGCGCCGGAATACAAGATATAGCAGATATTCCGCAGTGTACGGCGCAGCACCCCAATTTTCCAGGCATACCCGAGCGACAATACTCCGCCTGTCAGGAACGTCGCGAGTATCGCGCCGAGCACGTCCTCAGGTCCCAGAAACGCGCCCACCATGGCCATCAGTTTGACGTCACCCGCCCCCATGACACGAAGCAGATACATCGGCAGCAGAGCCGCCAATCCGATCGCCACCCCCCCCATGGCACTCAGGAAACCCAGCCCGCCTGGAAGCTGGCTTGCAAAACCGAACCCCTCCGGCATAAAGACGTTCAGCAGGATACCCAAACCCGCTCCCCAGAAAACAACAGCATTGGGGATTCGGTGATATCGGACATCTACCCGGGCGGCTGCGAGCAACAGCAATGCCATCGGCAACAGCGCAAGGAGCCCAGCTATACGAGGAGTCATAAGCAATCACACCGGTTCTGGATTAATGGGAAATCTTGCTGGTCAGCGCAGGCAGCATTCGAAGCATTGGAAGGTAGCGCCGTGCTTTTTTGCAGCCTACCCTATGGAGATAAAACGAAAGAACACCCACCTCACCTATCACACACTCTGGCTGTTGCGCGAGCAGGCCAAGGTCGGCTCGCCCGCAAAAAAAATCCCGCCAGTCTTGCGGCTATTATCAGCAAGCACCAGCAGTAACATTGGCCAGCGCCTGGCAGACCTTGTTGAATGCGCTCTCAATCTGCAGACCAACAATCATGACAATGGTAATAATCGCCACCGAAATAACCGCTATCAAGATGCCATATTCCACGGCTGTCGCGCCTTCTTCTGCGCGGATGAAATTTGTAGCAGATGAAAAGACATTTTTCATTATGCCCCCTGAATTAAGCACCTGTTAAGCCATCCTTAACCGCCGCCCGCTAATAGCGAAAACCATCCAGTCCACCCATCCCGCACTCTGACTGATGCGCAAGCAGGCCGGGAGCAGCCCGCCCGCGCATTAGATCCCGCCAATTACCCCGTGCAAACCACTCCGGTTCCGACGCCAGGAACATTTTTCATCGCATTGCAGATCGTTTGGAATGCCGCCTTAACCTGAGCGCCAACAGCGATGACAATAATAATGATCGCCGCAGCAATGGCGGCCACCAGGATGCCATACTCCACGGCACTCGCGCCTTCTTCTTCACGGATAAAATTTGTTACAGCCATTAGAAAGTTTTTCATCATAATCTCCTTGAATAAGTATCTAAAAAGCCACTCCTAACCGCTGAATGTCCCCACTTCGCAAAACACATTAGCATTGCCAGCAACTTCTACACACCTGCTTGCAATTGCAGGGTTGAAGTTAACCCTGCGCTTTATCCGCTGTCAACATAAAAATTAAAAAATGTCACAGTTTTCTAGAATTGTCCGGTTCTGTAGCTTACTCAACGCACAAAACTTGTGGTAGATTTCATCAATTCAACTGCACTCTCTATATCTTATGCCGACGGCACCCGCAATCCTCTCCACCAGCAGAATCACGGGGTTGTCGTGGCCGCTCATCATGGGCGCTTTAACCTATTTGGGCTTTTTGGCCTATGGCAGCCTGTTGCTGGGAGACCCCGACACCTATTGGCATATTGCTACCGGCAGATGGATCATCGAGCATGCGACCGTGCCCGCTTACGACCCGTTCTCCCACACCATGCGGGGGGCGCCATGGACGGCGCACGAATGGCTTGCCGAAGTGATGCTGGCCCTCGCCTTCCAGGCATTCGGTTGGGCAGGGGTCATCGCGTTGACGGCCGCCGCATTCGCTGGCGCCATGGCGATCCTGACCCGCTTCCTGCTGAAGGATTTCGAAGCCGTTCACGCGTTGATTTTCACGGCCTTAGCGGTGATGATGACTGCGCCACATTTGCTCGCGCGACCCCATGTGATTGCGATGCCATTGCTTATCATATGGACGGCCTATCTGGTGCGCGCCAGCGAACAGGGGCGTGCACCCAGCTTCTGGCTGCTGCCCATCATGACCCTGTGGGCCAATCTGCACGGTGGGTTCACCCTCGGGCTTGCGCTTGCCCTGTTCTTCGCGCTGGAGGGCGTCCTTAGTGCGCGTAAGATCAACCAGACCGCGAAAGCGGCTAAATCCTGGGCGCTCTTTGTCGGTCTTTCCCTGATCAGCGCACTGCTCACGCCCCATGGGATCAAGGGCATCCTGTTCACGGTGCATATCCTAAGCGGAAGCTATGCGCTGGATTATATTGCGGAATGGCGATCGCCGAGTTTTCACGGCGTCCAGCCCCTGGAGATCTGGCTGCTGGCCGGCCTTGCGGTGGCATTCCACCAGGGCCTCCGGTTGCCGACCCTCAGGCTGGTACTCCTGCTGGCGCTGCTACACTTGGCCCTGAAGCACGGACGCAATATCGAGTTGATCGGCTTGCTGACCCCGCTGTTCCTGGCTGCGCCGCTCGCCAGGCAGTGGCGGGAGCGCACCGCCGCAGGACGCCAACTCGCAAGCGTGGATCGGGTTTTCCGAGAATTGGCCAGAGAAGCGAGCCGCCGCACGGTCATCCTGACGATGGCCAGCCTGGGGCTGATCACGTTATTGTCCATACAACTAAGTACTCCTGTTCCGCAGGAGGAAATCACCCCCGCCGGTGCGCTCCAGGCGGTACGCAATGCCCACCTGACAGGACCGGTGCTGAATGGGTACAGTTTTGGCGGGTATCTCATCTATGCCGGCATTCCGCCCTTCATTGACGGCCGCGCCGATATGTACGGTGACGCTTTTATGAAGGAGTATGCCGAATCGCTCGGCCTGACGACTTCGGATGGCCTGCAAAAACTCCTGCAAAAATACCGCATCGAATGGACGCTGCTGCCGCCAGAAACCGCCGTCGTGGCCTTGCTGGATCATTTACCGGAGTGGCATCGCCTGTATGCCGACAAAGTCGCGGTAGTTCATGTCAAGAAAACAGCGCCTGAAGAGGCACAAAGACCTTGAACCGTTCGCCCGTCACCCGCTGGCGCTGGTGGACGTGGGCGGCCATCTCCATCCACTTCCTGGTGATCCTGTGGCTCGGTCTATCCCGCCACTGGGGCTACATGAGCTCGCTCAACGACCTTGGGGTCTTCGACCAGGCCGCTTGGGGAACCCTGCATGGCCAGTTTCTGCTTAACACCAGCCAATTCAATCAACCGATCAACTGGCTGGGGTTCCATTTTCATCCGCTCATTCTGCTGTTTGTTCCTCTTTACGCCATCGCCCCCTATCCAGAATGGTTCACGCTGGCTCAGGCACTGGCCTTGTCCATCGCGGCCTGGCCGATTTTCCTGCTGGCAAGCCGCGTCTGCCAGTCCGAAACGGCAGGGCTGCTGTGGGCCATCGCCTATCTGGTAAACCCGTTTCTGTTGAACGCGGCAGCCTGGGATTTTCACCCCGTTACACTGGCCGTGCCATTCATGGCGCTCGGCCTGCTGGCCGTCGAAAAGGCGGACAGCCGCCTGCTGTTGCTTTCCTGCCTGCCGCTGTTGTTGATTCAGGAGCAGTTGGGGCTGACGGTCGCGACCTTTGGCGCACTCTGGGGGTTACGCAACCAGCACTGGAAAACCGCGGTCAGCCTTATTCTGCTTGGCACAGCTCATACCGCACTGGTGCTGGGCATGATCATGCCCGCTTTCTCGCCGACTGGTTCCCATGTGATGCTTGGCCGCTATGGATGGCTGGGCAAATCTATAGGCGATATAGCGCTCAATTTGCTGCTCCACCCTTGGGCGGTCGCCCAGAAGGTGTTGTTCGGCTGGGGGGGCTGGTTATATCCAACCTTGCTGCTGTTGCCCTTGCTCGGGTTCCCGCTCGCGGCACCTGTTTACCTGCTGCCCGCGCTTCCAGACCTTGCGGCCAACCTGCTTTCGGCCAACCGGATGCCCAGTAGTGTATTCGCCTACCACAGCGTAACGCTAGTGCCCGTATTCACCATAGCCGCCGCCTATGGCGCCCGGCGCATTTCCCAGTGGTGGACATGGCTTTCCAGCGCACAGATCAGCGGCCTAGCACTCCTCGCAAGCTTGGTACTGGGCTATGCCTTGGCACCCTTGCCCATGCCGGGTGCCGTCAACTTTTGGGCACCTGCCCGTTTTCCGATTGCGCCCGATCCGACCCTGCCAGCAGTTCATGCGTCAGTGGGCGACAGTGCTTCTGTTTCCGCCCAAAGCAATATCGGCGCGCATTTTTCCCAGCGCAGCCAGATTTATGCTTACCCGCAAAAACTGGATGATGTGGAGGCAGTTGTCCTCAGGCTGGAGAGTCCCACGAAGAAACTACTCCCAAAGGAATCCATATCCACAGCCTCCCTTGCGTCGCATCTGCAAATGCGGCCGGCGGATTATCTGGCGTCTATTGAGTGCCTACTTGCCGATAAGCGGTACGGTGTGAAACTATGGAAAGATCCCTGGCTTGTTTTCGCGAAAGGTGCTCGCAAAGGCGAAACCGAACGGAAAGTTGAAACCCGGCTTATGCGGCTGCGCGAGCAGTGGGGGCTCGGCCCCAAGGAAGAAGCCAGAACGCCAGCAGAGTGCGAGGGCTAGCATGGCTGCGTCTGTTCACCCGAAGATTTACCCTCTACCGAATCCCGTGATGGAACGGTTCAAGAATCGCCTGCTGACTGCTCACGGCGAACCCAAATTATTGCTTTTCATCCTGCTCCTGGCGCTCTGGTTTTTCTCCCACGCTTACCAGGGTCTCTGGGAGGACGGGATATTTTACGCGGTCCAAGCCTTGGCCCGTTTGCGCCCGGAAATGTATGGAAAAGACCTGTTTTTCCTGTACGGCTCGCAGGACGATTTTACCCTGTTCAGCCCCATTTACGCCGCCTTCATCCGCCTATTCGAGCTCGACGGAGCGATGTTGACCCTCCTTCTCGCCGGCCACGCCCTGTGGTTCGGTGCGGCCATGCTGCTGGCAGGCCGGCTATTGCGTGGCTTCCCGTTCTGGCTCGGGCTGGTGCTGGTGGTTGCGATGCCGCGCGTCTTCAGTGGCGTGACAACATTGGAATTTGCTGAGCCTTTCCTGACGCCCAGACTCATCGCCGAAGGGCTGACACTGCTGTCCATCGCCCTGCTCCTGAAGGGGAAAAAGCTTTTCTCTCTTGCAGCCCTGGCGGCGGCCCTTGCCATGCACCCCTTGATGGCCATGGCGGGCGCCGCCTTCGTCGGCCTGTATCTCACATGCGACAAGCCTAAGGTAGCTCTGATGTTCGGCGCACTGGCCTCGGCTATCATACTGCTCTTGGGCTGGATGAACATCTCGCCCTTCGGTCGCCTGTTCTCGGTGATGGACGCAGAATGGCTGCACCTGTCCATGGCACGCTCCCACTACGTCTTTTGGGATGAGTGGCGATACGAAGAATGGGGCAACCGCTCTCTGTTGACCTTCAGCCTGCTCGCCGCAGCAGGTGCGGCGAAAGGCAGGCAGCGCCGCATCTTCCTGCTGCCCCTGGTGATCGGAGCGGCGGCCCTGCTGCTGTTCTGGCTTGGCACCTCCGTGTTTCACAATGTGCTGCTGATCCAGTTGCAGACCTGGCGCTGGTTTTGGCTGCCCCAACTGTTTTCCTATCTGGCCGCCGCCTGGCTGGTCGGGGAGTTCTGGCAGCGGGACCGGGCATCGCGCCTGCTGCTGCTCGGCTTCCTCACTGCCTGGCTGACTCTTGGCAGCATCGGCGGTCCGCTCGCGGTACTGGTATGCGGCCTGTTTATCTGGTATGCGCGCTGCGGGAAGGCCGTTGTCATCCCAGATAGGCTCGCCAATCTGCTCTATCTCCTGCCAGTTCTGGCGGCCGCTTGGTGGCTGGCGAACATATGGCTGGAGGCCACCTCGTCTGCCCTGATGAAAACTCCGGGAAATCCGCCCATCGAATTCGCGCTGGTCTGGATGACGCTGTTCCTGAGGGAAGGAGAGGGCGTAATCGCCGTCCTGATTTTCCTAGTGGTGTGGCGCTATGGCATCGACCGCAGGAAACCGGTGCATCTCGCCACCGTAGCGGGCGTGGTGTTCCTGCTAATGCTTTCCGTCGTCTTCTGGGATCGGCAAGATCCGCGGCAACGCTATTACGCGCAACAGGCGCTACGGTACCCCCTGCCTTCGTTCAGCCGGGTTATTCCGGCCGGTGCAGTGGTGTACTGGGAGGACGACGTGCAAATGACCTGGTTCGGCCTCGGCCGCGCCAGCTATGCCTCACTCGGCCAGACCGTGGGACTGATATTCAACCGCCAGACCGCCATTGAAGGAAAACGGAGGGTAGACCGTCTGGCTGCGCTGGGCGTCAAGGACGGAATTTTTTCACTGGCGAGGGATCGGGCCACGCTGCCCGAAGGGAGCTTCGTCGGGCTGGTGCACGTGTGCCACGATCCGGCGCTTGATTACGTCATCCTGTCGAAAAATTTTGGGGTAGGGGTAATTGAACGGCATTTTGAAAAAATGACCGGAAAATATTTCTATCTGTATGATTGTGCCCACCTGAGGCGCAACTTCGCTGACACTTGGCCTAAATGAAAAAACCTGAGCATCCGGGGGCACTGGAGTTCACCGATTTCCACCGGAAAATACTGCTGTTTCTTTTTTT
Source organism: Nitrosomonadales bacterium (assembly GCA_016183575.1). Lineage (GTDB taxonomy): Bacteria > Pseudomonadota > Gammaproteobacteria > Burkholderiales > Gallionellaceae > Gallionella. Next base: position 8,712 of record JACPEI010000070.1, read on the forward strand.
AATTTTGCAAGAGGCTTAGCAGCTTACGGACTCAATCCGTAACTGACGATCCTGATCGGAATAACCGTGATAACGAACGCTCCCCTCACCTACTTCCTGTTACTTTGCATCTATTTGTTTTTGTTCGTTTGCATCAGGTCTTCCCTTTATTCCAGGGAAGCAATATCAGGCATCCATTATGGACTGCTCAGCAGCATCGCACTGCAAGGATTGACCAGCATGGTATTCGGCTTGGCTGGAATTAGCCTGACGCTGGAGCGAATTAATCTCACTACTCTCGTTACTATCCTCGCGATGGCGATTTGGTGGGGTTTGCATCGTCGAAGTTCCAAGATAATTGTGACAAAACCGAGTGTTAACATTGTCACTCTATCATCGCATCTGCTGTCTTTTCTACTCGCGCTGGCGGCGGGATTGCTGTTCTTTACAGCGGACTTGATTCCATCTTCAATGTCAGGCGACGCAGCCCGGCATTTCATGGCCATTTCCGACCCAGCAGAAATGAGCCAGGCCATGACTTATAAGCCAATCTACTATCTGTGGGCCGGAATATTCATCCATTCATTTCCTTTTCTCCAGAAGGATCAGTTATTTGTCCTGTTTAATATTTTTGCACTGGGACTAAGCACCAGCAGTTGCCTGCTGTTATTCACAAACCTGTTTCCCTCCGCCCGAATTCTGCCTATATTCACTGCCGCACTGCTTGTTTGTTTCGGCTATCCTCTTTTCATTTTGCATTATGGGGGTTACACCCTTTTACTAAGTTCTGCTTTCCTGTTTTCGGCGATGGCTCTTTTGCTCGAATACAAGGACGTCAAGGACAGGAAACTCTATGTTGTCGTCACACTCCTGGTTATCGGCGTTGTCCTGACGCACTCTTATCTGGCTCCGGATGCCATGCTCGTTTTGGTCTGGTTTGCCTACTGGAATGCTCGCAGGCAAGGGAAAAACATTTTGACTGAATTTGCACAGCACATGCCGTTCTGGCTTTTGATCATTTTAGTTGCAATCGTCTCAAATCAAGGTGTGATTACTGGAGTTGACTCGTTTGCACAAATAATAGTCACTCGAGGATTTGTAAACGATAGTGTTTTTCTCAATCTGCTGCCGTTCCTGCCATTCGCAGGGATCTATTTCGTTCTTCGCCGGCAAGATGAGTCGGCACAAACTCTTCTGGTGTTCATCGTTGCCGTTGCAATATTCAGTCTGGCGATGGGTGCTCTTTACTTGTACGGGGCCGCACCTTATTACCTGAATCGAAATCAAATTATATTGTTGCCTTTGCTTATTCTCGCGACTGTCGCGCTGATACAAACATTGGAGCAGCGCCATGCCGCATTTTCCAGATTGCTTTATATCGCTGCAGCTCTGGCAGTCATCGCGCCGTATATTTTCATTCAAAATCCGCCATTATCAATCAGCCATACACGATTTCGAGAACTGCTCTTTGACGAGCAGTTGGTGTATCTGGAAAACGCGAGCAACGCAAGTTTCTCCCCCCTGCAGATGACTGACCGCGATCGGACATTGATGCGGGAAATCGGGATGAGGAAGAGCAACTGCCTTGATGGCATACCAGACAAAGTTGCCGCACTTGACGTAGATCAGGAAGTTATGTGGTTTTATTTTTATACCCATATTTACCCGTCCCTGTTTCAGAGAAACGACGGATTCACGGAGCCTGAAAACTATCTACGCAATTACGAAGAGTGGAAATCCAATCCGGCCCACTCGAATATTGTTGTGTTCCGCAACTTTGATTTCTGGCGCGAGAATATGAAATTAAACGACATTATGATATTGAACGACATAAAGTCTAGAGCATCCCTTGTTTGCAAGGGCGATTCGATCGAAATATATCGAAAGTTCGGATCCTGACATGCCCGCGTTCGGAACGCTTCCATCCCCAGATACCATGAACCCGATTACTGCCCTCTCCCCCAAGAAAAGCGACCTTTCTAGTCAATTTTTCCGTTACTTCGTCGTCGGCGGCGTGGCGTTTGTCGTGGACTTTGCCTTGTTGTACCTGCTCACCGAGTTCGCCAAACTGTACTACCTTTTTTCCGCTTCCGTGGCCTTCATGGTTGGGATTGCGGTCAACTACACGCTATCGGTAACCTGGGTGTTTGACCACCGCAGCGTCAACAACCGAATGCACGAGTTTGCGATATTTGCCATCATCGGGATTCTTGGTCTGGCCTTCAATGCCGCGTTGATGTGGATATTTACCGAACTGGTCGGGTTTCATTATCTGGTATCCAAGATGGTTGCCACAGCATTGATTTTCCTGTTCAATTTCGGCGCCAGGAAAGCATTGCTTTTCTCTGCGGGAGTCGGCGACAAAAAATCCACACTCAAACAGTCAAATGCCTGACAAAACCGCCCTCATCATCGGCGCCGGACCCGCCGGTCTCACCGCCGCGCTGGAGTTACTGAAGCATACCGGCATCAAGCCCATCGTCCTCGAAGGCAGCGGGGACATCGGCGGCATTTCAAAAACTGTCCTGCACAACGGCAACCGCATGGACATCGGCGGGCATCGTTTCTTCTCCAAGTCAGACTGGGTGATGCAGTGGTGGCAGGACATTCTTCCCATCGAGCCAAAAGAAGATGCCGGTGGTTCAGTCGAAATCGCTTACCAGAACAAGAAATGCACGGTGGAACTGGGCAGGGACGCCCCAGATTTGGCCAATCCCGACAAGCGGATGCTGATCCGCTCGAGGCTGTCGCGAATCTATTTCCTGCGCCGGTTCTTCGACTACCCCATCAAGCTCAACCTTCAGACCATCCGCAACCTGGGCACCATCCGGCTGCTGAAGATCGCCGCCAGCTACTTTTACATCTGCCTCTTTCCGCGCAAGCAAGAACGCAACCTGGAGGACTTCATCGTCAACCGCTTTGGCCGGGAGCTTTATCTCACCTTTTTCAAGGACTACACGGAAAAAGTGTGGGGGGTGCCCTGCGACAAGATCAGCCCGGAATGGGGTGCGCAGCGCATCAAGGGGCTTTCGGTCGGGAAGGCGTTGCTGCATGCGGCAAAGAAAATATTTACTCCTAAATCCGGTGGGGTGCACCAGAAAGAGACCCAGACCAGCCTGATCGAACGCTTCCTCTATCCCAAGTTCGGGCCCGGGCAGATGTGGCAGGAGGCGGCCGAAAGGGTGACGACTGGCGGCGGCGAGATACGCTTTCGCCACCGCGTCACCGGCATCGCCCTGGAGAGCGGCAGGGTCGTATCGGTTTCCGGGGTGAACCATGCAACCGGCGAGCCCTTTTGCATCCCTTGCGACTATCTGTTCTCCACCATGCCGGTACGTGACCTCATCGCTGGCATGATGCCCGCTCCGCCCCAGGAGGTGCTGCGCGTGGCCAACGGGTTGCAGTATCGTGACTTTCTCACGGTCGGCCTGCTGGTGAAGAAAATGAAACCCCACCGGCATGCCCAGTCCTGTTCAGCCAACAACCTGCCACCCGACAACTGGATTTACATTCAGGAAAAGGACGTCCGCATCGGCCGGTTGCAGGTTTTCAACAACTGGAGCCCCTACCTGGTCAAAGACCCGTCCACAATCTGGCTGGGGCTGGAGTATTTCTGCAACGAAGGCGACGACTTGTGGCAGATGGCAGACAGCGACCTGATCCGCTTCGGCGCCGCCGAACTCGCCAAGATCGGCCTGATTGATGCGAAAGACGCGATGGACGGCGTGGTGGTGAGGATGCCCAAGGCGTACCCTGCCTATTTCGGCACCTATGACAAATTCAACGTCGTCAGGGATTACGTTGACTCCATCGAGAACCTATTTCTGATCGGCCGCAACGGGATGCACCGCTACAACAACCAGGATCATTCCATGCTCACGGCCAAGCTGGCAGTTGAAAACATCGTCAACGACATCAAGTCAAAGCGGAACATCTGGGATGTGAACATCGACGACGAGTATCACGAGGAAAAACGCTGAGCCAGGAGGCGTCTCAGAATTCGGAAAATAAAGCATGGTAAGCAATTCGGCAGCGTTTTTGCGTTGTAGTCATATTGAGACTACAATAAAGGCTCTGAAACCGATTCAAGGGAAGCCGCCATGAGCACTGCCGATACCTATGTTCGCGCTCGCATCGACACCGACACCAAGGAGCGCGCCGCTGATGCACTCGAAGCAATGGGGCTGTCCATCTCGGATGCCATCCGCTTGCTGATGCTGCGCGTAGCCGATGAGCGCCGTTTGCCCTTCGATGTGAAGGTGCCCAACGCCACCACGCGCAAGGCCATTACCGAGCTTGAAGCCGGGAAGGGCAAGCGGTTCGCCAGCGTTGACGACCTGATGGCAGACCTGCATGCGGACGATTGACCGCGCCTCATCGTTCAAACGCGACTACAAGCGCGAAGCCAAGGGACAGCACCGGGCCACGCTCGATAGCGAGTTGAAGCCCGTTCTTGTGGCACTGGCGACCGACCAGCCGCTCGATGCCAGATGCCGCGACCATGATCTGAGCGGGGATTGGGCAGGCTACCGTGAATGCCACGTTAAGCCCGACCTGCTGCTGATCTACCGCAAGTCGGATGCCGATACCCTCAGACTGGCGCGGCTTGGCTCGCACAGCGAGCTTTTCGGTTAAGCCTGTCGCCTTAGCGTACTTTATTTCCGAATTCCGAGATGACCCCAGCAAGCTTCTGCTCCCACTGCCAGGCGTGGCGGATAATTTGTTCGAGCTCGCTGAATTGCGGCCTCCAGCCAAGTTCCCGATGTGCGAGGGAAGCATCCGCCACCAGTCGAGCAGGGTCGCCGGCACGCCTCGGCGCAACAACCACCGGAATTTTTCTGCCGGTGACACGTTCCGCCGCAGCCATGACCTCGCGTACCGAAAATCCGCCGCCGTTGCCAAGATTGTATGCCGCGCTGCCGCCACCCTGGAGCAGCCTTTCCAAAGCCAGCAGGTGCGCCTGGCACAGGTCGTTGACGTGAACATAATCCCTGATGCAGGTGCCGTCCGGAGTATCGTAATCCTCGCCAAACAGCTTCACCTGCGGCAGCCTGCCCGAGGCCGCCATCAGAACAAGGGGGATCAGGTGGGTCTCTGGCGTGTGGCACTCTCCGATCGCTCCGCCGGGATCGGCCCCCGCCGCGTTGAAATAGCGGAAGCAGACGGAGCGCAGCCCGTAGGCTAAATCATAATCGGCTAACACTTCTTCGATAATCCATTTTGATCTCCCGTAGGGATTGATCGGGTTCTTCGGGTGAGATTCAGTAATCGGAACAACCAGCGGTTCGCCATACACCGCGGCGCTGGAGGAAAAGATGAAATGCCTGACCACATACTTGCGCATCGCGTCCAGCAGGACAAATGTGTTCGAGACGTTGTTTCGATAATATTTCGCGGGATCAGTGACCGATTCACCAACCTGAATATGCGAGGCAAAATGCATGACTCCAGCGAAGGCGTAGCCGGTGAACAAGCGCTCCAGCAACAGCGGATCGCCGACATCTCCCTGGACAAAATCACCGCCCAGAACGGACTGCCTGTGCCCGGTTGCAAGGTTGTCCAGGGTCACCACCCGGAAACCTTGGTCGAGCAGCATCTTGACCATGTGGGAGCCAATGTACCCGGCGCCTCCCACAACCAGGATCGTTTCTTGCCTCACTGCGGGCACGACAACTTCGGTCACTTGTTACCCTTTCTCTTTTCGGACTGCTATTATTCTGCTATCTGCACTCATCAATCGCCGCCTTGATTTGGTGGCAGGCACTTTAGGGGGATGGAAATTACAAATGTACCAATTTAGTTGGGCGGATGAGCCGAAGACGTTATCCGCCGAATGCGGATCATACGGCGGAAGGCGCTACGCTTTTCCGCCCTACGGTCTAAATAGATAAATGGTACTTTAGTAATTTCTGACTCCCTTAGGGGACGATTCGCGCCCGTACAATACATTTTGCACTTTTCAGCCGGCCTCTGGGCGGAACAGAACAGCATGAGAACAATCCTCAATAGCAAATTGGCAGCGCGTCTCAAAATGCCAATCGCCGTCCAGTTCACCTGCTTTGCCTCCGCCGGCGCAGCAGGTACCGCTGTTCACTATATCATTCTGCTAGGCCTTGTGTTTTTCCTCTTGGCCTCACCTGTTGCCGCCTCGATCCTGGGTTCATTCGTCGGGGCAGCGGTCAATTTTCTACTCAGCCACCACTGGGTTTTCCGCAGCAACCGCAGGCATTCGGAAACCCTCTTTAAATTCTTTACCATAGCCGGGCTTGGGTTGGCGCTGAATGCTGCGATCATGTATGTGCTGGTTATGATCGCCGCCATGCATTATCTTTTGGCGCAGGTCGCCGCAACCGGTATCGTCCTATTTTGGAACTTTCTCGGAAACCGTTTCTGGACATTCGCCGATGATACAAGAAACACCTGACACCCCCCATTCCTCGCTCGCAGCGCCCACGACCACGCTCCTTTCGGTGGTCGTGCCCGCCTACAACGAAGCGGAAGTGCTGCCGGAGTTCCACCGGCGCTTGTCGCAGACCCTGGACGGGCTGGATCTCGGCAGCGAAATCATCTACGTCAATGACGGCAGCAAGGACGCTACGGCCGACATCCTTCGCGCGCTGCAAAAAGGCGACCCCAGGGTGGCCATCGTTGACCTGAGCCGGAATTTCGGCAAGGAGATCGCCATGACGGCGGGGCTCGATTATGCCGCCGGCGATGCCGTGGTGGTCATCGATGCCGACCTGCAAGACCCCCCCGAGTTGATCCCCGAGCTCGTCAAGCACTGGCGGGAGGGCTACGACGATGTCTATGCCAGGAGAGCGTCGCGGGATGGCGAGAGCTTCATGAAGCGGGCGACGGCGCATCTGTTCTATCGGCTGCTCCATGCCTTGAGCAATGTCGACATCCCGCCCGACACCGGCGACTTCCGCCTGTTGAGCCGGCGCGCGGTGGATTCCTTGAAGCAACTGCGGGAGCAGCACCGCTTCATGAAGGGCTTGTTCAACTGGGTGGGCTTCGAGCGCAAGGAAGTTTTCTACCAGCGCGATCCGCGCGGTGCCGGAATATCGAAATGGAATTACTGGCGGCTGTGGAATTTCGCCCTGGAGGGCATTACCTCGCACACCACCGCACCGCTCCGGTTAGCTTCCTACCTGGGTTTTATGGTTGCGCTGTGTGCGTTTGTTTATGCGCTTTACATGGTGTATGACAAGCTGGTGCACGGCAATCCGGTGGCGGGCTATCCCTCGCTGATGGTGACTCTTCTGTTCCTGGGTGGAGTGCAGTTGATTACTCTGGGTGTGATCGGGGAGTATCTTGGCCGGATGTTTGATGAAAGCAAGAGACGGCCGTTGTATTTTATCAAGAACTATATGCCTGCGGCGACCGTAAAAAATACGAACGCCGAATAAAGTGTGCCCCGGGCGAACAACCTATTCTGCGCAATTACAATATTGACTTGGCAAGCAGCTTAAGTTCCACATCAGTTTGAATCGCACCCGGGAGGCATAGCCACCAATACGCCCAAAGAAAAAGCGGCTACACTGTAACCGCTTGATTTGACTGGTCGGGGCGAGAGGATTTGAACCTCCGACCACTTCACCCCCAGCGAAGTGCGCTACCAGGCTGCGCTACGCCCCGAGGGCGCGGATTATAACAGAGCGGTATGGATGATGAAGTGTTTTTACGCGCCCAGTAGCGCAATGATCTCGCGAACTTCCTGACGCAACGCGGTGACATTCACTCCCGCAACAGGCACGGCAGCATGGATTTCAGCCTCGCCGGAACTACCCAGGCGGTTGCGCGCGCCGCTGATGGTGAAGCCCTGCTCGTACAGCAGCTCGCGGATACGCCGGATCAGCAGCACCTCATGGTGCTGGTAGTAGCGGCGGTTACCGCTGCGCTTGACCGGCTTGAGCTGGGTGAATTCCTGTTCCCAATAGCGCAGCACATGCGCCTTGACCCCGCACAATTCGCTGACTTCACCGATGGTGAAATAGCGTTTGGCGGGGATCGGCGGGAGCTCGGAATTAGGCTTGTGGTTTTCCATGATAGGACTTTTCCACCATGGTTTTCAGTTTTTGGCTGGGATGAAACGTCACCACGCGCCGCGCCGTAATCGGGATTTCCTCGCCCGTTTTTGGGTTGCGTCCGGGACGCTGCGGTTTGTCGCGCAATTGGAAATTGCCGAAGCCGGATAGCTTGACGCTCTCGCCCTGCTCCAGTTGCGCACGGATTTCTTCGAAGAACGCTTCCACCATATCCTTGGCTTCGCGTTTATTGAGGCCCACTTTTTCGAACAGCAAATCAGCCAGTTCGGCTTTGGTCAAAGTTGTTGTCATTTTTCTCCCTTATACACGCAACTGCGCACCATGCTGTTGCAGCTTATCCACCAGCAGCGCGATGCTTGTTTCAATTTCAGAATCCGTCAGCGTTTTTTGAGTATCTTGTAATAACACACGGAATGCAAGGCTTTTTTTGCCTTGTTCCAGACCCTTGCCACGATACACGTCGAATAGCGCAATTTCCTGCGCATAAGGCGCAGCAACCTGCTGCATGGCGTCCAGCAAGGTTTGTGCGGCAACCGCCTCATCCACCAGCACCGCCAGATCGCGCCGCACCGGCAGGGACTTGGCGATTTCGCCCATGCGCGGCACTGCCGCCCGGGTCAGCGCACCGAGTTCGACTTCAAACCATACGGCGGGCTGCGCGATGTCATATTGTTGCTGCCAGCGCGGATGCAGTTCGCCAATCCAGCCGACCGCTTGCCCGCCGCAATAAATCTGCGCAGAACGCCCCGGATGCAAGGCCGGATGGGTTGCCGCAACAAAGCGCAACAGTTGCGGCGCGAACAAGGCTTCGACATCCGCTTTCACATCGTAGAAATCGACGGATTTGACGGCCGCGCCCCATTGCTCTGGCAGGGTCGCACCGTATGCCAAACCGGATAGCTGCTGGCTCTGCACATACTCGTCATTCACTTTGGCAAAACATGCACCTGCCTCGAACAGGCGCACCCGCGCCTGCTTGCGATTCAGATTGAAGCGCAACGCGCCGACCAGACCGCCGATCAAACTGCTGCGCATCACCGACAGATTGCTGGCAATCGGGTTTTGCAGCGCGACCGGGTTTTCGTTGCCGCATAATTCGCGCTCGACCTGTTCTTCGACAAATGCGTAGCTGACGATTTCCTGGTAATCGCGCGAAACAAGAATCTGTTGAATGCGCGCCAGCGGTCGTTGCAGTTCGCTGTACGGCAGCATGGTCAGCACGGCCTGCGGCGCTTGCGCGGGTATGTTGTCGTAGCCATACAGGCGCGCCAGTTCCTCGATCAGGTCTGCCTCGATGGACAGATCGAAACGGAAGCTCGGCGGCATCACGCTGAAATCATCGTCGTTTGACGCAAACTCGAATTGCAGACGCTGTAACAGCGCCGCAATTTGAATGTTGTCCAGCGCAATGCCGAGCACCCGTGCGACGCGCGAGCGGCGCAGCATGATTGGTTCGCGCGCCGGTAACTGACCGCGCACTTCGCTGATCGCCCCGGCGCTGCCGCCGCAAATTTCCAGCAGCAGTTGCGTCGCGCGCTCCAATGCCTGGCGCGTCGCGGCAAAATCCACGCCGCGCTCGAAGCGGAATGAAGAATCGGTTGCCAAGCCGAAACGGCGCGCCTTGCCGGCGATCGCATCGGGATGGAAAAACGCACTCTCCAGGAACACCTCCCGCGCGGCGGTTTCCACGCCGCTGCCCTGCCCGCCCATGATGCCCGCCAGTGCCCGCACCCGCGCATCGTCGGCGATCACCAGCACCTCCTCGTCCAGCTTCACGGTCTGCTCGTTGAGCAGGGTCAGCTCTTCGCAATTGCGCGCCCTGCGCACCGTAATGCCGCCGGATAGTTGCGCCGCATCGAAGGCATGCAGCGGCTGGCCCATTTCCAGCATCACGTAATTGGTGATGTCCACCACCGCGCTGATGCCGCGCAACCCGCTGCGCTCCAGGCGGCGCAGCATCCAGGCCGGCGTGGCCGCTGCGGCATTCACGCCGCGCACCAGGCGGCCGCAGTACAGCGGGCAGGCCTGCGCATCAATCACATGCACCGGCAATTGTTCGGACAAGGTAACGGGTTGTATTTGAATTTCCAGCGGCTTGAGCGGACTGCCGGTCAGCGCCGCGACTTCGCGCGCTATGCCGACCATGCCGGAGCAATCGCTGCGGTTCGGCGTGAGCTTCAACGTGAACAGCTTGTCGTCCAGCTCCAGATATTCGCGCAGCGTCTTGCCTACCTGCGCATCGCTCGACAGCAGCCACAGCCCCTGGCTTTCATCGGCCAGGCCCAGTTCTTTTTCGGAGCACAACATGCCGAACGATTCGACGTTGCGCACCTTGGCCTGCTTGATGACGAAGCCTTTTTCATTATCACTGCTTGGGGGCAGCACCGCGCCGATACGCGCGCATGGCACCTTCACACCCACTGCCACATTCGCCGCACCGCATACGATGGTCAGCGGTTGCGCTTCGCCGACGTTCACCCGGCACACATTCAATCGGTCCGCGTCGGGATGCTTGGCCACTTCCAGCACTTCAGCGACCACCACATTTTCGAAAGCGGGCGCAACGCCTTCCAGCGCCTCGACTTCCAGGCCGGCCATGGTCAGCACATGCGCCAGCTCATCGCTGGGGAGGGCCGGATTGACCCAGGTTCTTAACCAATTTTCAGAGAATTTCATATCGATCTAAACTGTACGAGACATATCCACATGTAGGTCGGGCTACGCCCGACATGGTGGGCATAGCCCACATCCCGCGACACGTTACTGGCGAAGCCAGCCGTTTGCGGGAGCGGGTGTGAGGTGGCCATTCCCGCCCCGGATGCTTCGCAACGCCGTGTCATGGCCACCACCCTACGACTTCTTTATTTGTAATTACATGTCATTTTTATGCTGTTCATAAATCAGTTGAATTGCTTGAGGAAGCGCAAATCGCTCTCGTAGAACAGGCGCAGATCGTTCACGCCGTAACGCAGCATCGCCAGCCGCTCCACCCCGAGGCCAAACGCGAAACCGAGATATTTTTCGCTGTCGATATTGACATGCTTCAGCACGTTGGGATGCACCATGCCGCAACCGCCGATCTCCAGCCAGCCGCCATTCCAGCTCATATCCATTTCAGCCGATGGTTCGGTGAACGGGAAGAACGATGGGCGAAAACGCACTTGCAGATCATCGCGCTCGAAGAAGCGCTGTAAAAAATCCTGCACCACACCCTTGAGATTGGCGAAACTGATCTGTTCATCGACCCACAGACCTTCCACCTGATGAAACATCGGCGAATGGGTGGCATCGGAATCGACACGATAAACGCGTCCGGAAGAAATGATCTTCAATGGCGGCTGATTGGCTTCCATGTAACGCACCTGCACCGGCGAGGTATGGGTGCGCAACACATGCTGCGGATCGATGTAAAAAGTGTCGTGCATCGCGCGCGCCGGATGGTTCTCCGGGATATTCAGCGCGGTAAAGTTGTAGAAATCGCGTTCGATTTCCGGGCCTGACGCGATGGCAAAACCCAGCGAGTGAAACAACTGCTCGATGCGTTCCAGCGTGCGCGTCACCGGATGCAAACCGCCCGTGCCCAAGCCGCGCCCGGGCAAGGTGACATCCAGCGCTTCCGCTGCCAGTTTCTGTTCCAGTTTATTTTGCTGCAACGCATCGCGGCGCTGTTGCAAGGCTGACTCGATGCCTTGCTTGACCTGGTTGATGCGCGCGCCTGCTGCCGGGCGCTCTTCCGCAGACAGCTTGCCCAAGCCTTTGAGCAAGACAGTGAGGCTGCCCTCCTTGCCCAGATATTTTGCTTTGACCTGCTCTAATTCAGCTTCATCGCTGATTGCAGCGAACTGCTGCAGGGCCTGATCGAGAATTTGTTGGAGCTCTTGCATCTATAACACCACTACCCAAAGGGAATGCCATAAACAAAAAAGGAGGCTTATCGCCTCCTTTGTTTTTCAAGCTTGCGCTTAAACGCCGAGGCTGGCTTTAGCTTGCACCACGAACTGTGCAAACGCTGCCTTGTCGAACACCGCGATGTCAGACAATACCTTGCGATCAACCTGAATATCCGCTTTCTTCAGGCCATTCATGAACACGCTGTAGGTCAGTCCTTGTTCGCGCGCGGCTGCATTGATACGCGCGATCCACAGGGTGCGGAACTGGCGCTTCTTCTGACGGCGATCGCGGTAAGAATATTGTCCCGCTTTCATCACCGCCTGTTTGGCGATACGGTAGACGTTCTTGCGGCGACCGCGATATCCCTTGGCCTGCGCCAATACCCTCTTATGGCTGGCGCGTGCTGTTACTCCACGTTTTACTCTTGGCATGGTCTGCTCCTTATGCGTAAGGCATCATGGCGCGAACCGATGCTGTATTGGTTGCGTGGACTTCAGTCGTACCGCGCAACTGACGTTTGTTCTTGGTGGTCTTCTTGGTCAGGATATGGCGCTTGAACGCTTGCGAGCGTTTGACACTGCCACCGGCGCGGATCTTGAAACGCTTGGCCGCTCCGCTTTTGGTTTTCATCTTGGGCATGATTGCTCCTTAAGTTATGGCGGCAGGTGTTTTCCAGTGGAAAAACTTGATAACCCATACGCCACTTTTTGTCGGGGAACTGTTTGCTACATCGCCTCGGCCATCCCCTTTCTGCCAAAGCAACTTGAATTTCCTGCTCAAACCGATTTTAAAATTTCGGTTTATTTCTTACTTCCTTTTGGTGACAACACCATCACCATCTGCCGGCCTTCCATCTTGGGGAACTGCTCGACCACGCCATGCTCTATCAAGTCACCCCTGACGCGCTCGATCAAGCGCATGCCGATCTCCTGATGAGCCATTTCACGGCCGCGAAAACGCAGCGTGATTTTGGTCTTGTTGCCGTCTTCCAGAAACTTGATCAGGTTACGCAACTTGATGTTGTAGTCGCCTTCGTCCGTACCCGGACGAAACTTGATTTCCTTGATCTGGACTTGTTTCTGTTTGAGTTTGGCCTCGTGCTGCTTCTTGCTTTCTGCATATTTGAATTTGCCGATGTCCATGATGCGGCAGACGGGAGGATCCGCCAACGGCGAGATCTCGACCAAATCCAGTTCTGCTTCACCCGCCAAACGCAACGCTTCCGCGATGGCAACAATCCCGAGGGGCTCTTTTTCTACACCAATGAGTCGCACTTGCGGTGCGGTAATCATCTCATTGATGCGCTGCGATTTATCTTGTGCTATTGCAATATCTCCACTTGGACAATATCAAGCCGTGCTACCCGTTATCGATTTCTGCTTGCAAACGCTGAAGCAATGCTTCCAGCGTCATCTGCCCGAGATCTTCACCACTACGGGTACGCACGGCCACCAAACCTCCAGCCACTTCCTTGTCGCCGATAATCAGCTGATAAGGCAATTTCTGCAGGCTATGTTCGCGGATTTTATAGGTAATCTTCTCATTACGCAAATCCAATTTCACACGCAACCCGGCTTCGCGCAGCGATTGCGCCACTTGCATCACATATTTTTCCTGCGCCTGCGAAATGTTCATCAGCGCCACCTGTATCGGCGACAACCACAACGGGAATGCGCCGGCATGGTGCTCAATCAAAATACCGATGAAGCGTTCCATCGAACCGAGAATGGCGCGATGCAGCATCACCGGCGGTTTGCGGCTATTGTCTTCGTCGACGAACTCGGCATCCAGACGCACCGGCAGGTTGAAATCCAGCTGGATCGTGCCGCATTGCCACAGGCGGCCGAGACTGTCCTTCAGCGTAAATTCGACCTTGGGGCCGTAGAACGCGCCCTCGCCGGGTTGAATGTCGTAAGCCAGACCGTTCTGCTGCAACGCCGCTGCCAAACCGGCTTCGGCCTTATCCCAGGTCTCGTCGGAACCGACGCGCTTCTCCGGGCGCGTAGACAGCTTGACCAGCACTTCGTTGAAGCCAAAATCGCGATACACCTCGTTCAGCATCACGATGAAGTTCGATACCTCGTGCTGCACCTGTTCTTCGGTACAGAAAATATGCGCATCGTCCTGGGTGAAGCCGCGCACCCGCATCAAGCCGTGCAGCGAGCCGGAAGTCTCATTGCGGTGGCAGGAACCGAACTCCGCCAGACGCAACGGCAGATCGCGGTAGCTGTGCAGGCCGTGGTTGAAAATCTGCACATGCCCAGGGCAATTCATCGGTTTCACCGCGTAATCGCGATTCTCCGAACAGGTGGTGAACATGTTGTCGTGGTAGTTTTCCCAGTGGCCAGACTTTTCCCACAGGGTGCGATCCATGATGGTCGGGGTGCGCACTTCCTGATAGTCGTGCTCGCGGAACTTGCGGCGCATGTATTGCTCGACCTCCTGCCACAGCGTCCAGCCCTTGGGGTGCCAAAACACCATGCCGGGCGACGAATCCTGCATATGGAACAATTCCAGTTGCTTGCCCAGCTTACGGTGATCGCGCTTCTCGGCTTCCTCGATCTGATGCAGATAGGCATCCAGCTCTTCCTTCTTCGCCCAGGCCGTGCCGTAGATGCGCTGCAACATCTCGTTTTTCGAATCGCCGCGCCAGTAGGCGCCGGCCAGCTTCATCAGCTTGAACGCTTTCAGCTTGCCGGTGGAAGGAACATGCGGGCCGCGGCACAGGTCGGTGAACTCGCCTTCGCTGTACAGCGAGACATCCTGATCCGCCGGGATCGAGGCGATGATCTCGGCCTTGTACTGCTCGCCGATATGTTTGAAGTACGCCACCGCCTCGTCGCGCGGCAACACGCGGCGCGCCACCGGCAAATCCAGCCTGGCGATCTCGCCCATGCGCTTCTCGATCGCCGCCAGGTCTTCCGGGGTAAACGGGCGCTTGTAGGAGAAATCGTAGAAGAAACCGTTTTCGATGACCGGCCCGATGGTCACCTGCGCATCGGGAAATAGCTCCTTCACCGCATGGGCCAGCAAATGCGCGGTGGAATGGCGGATGATCTCCACGCCGTCTGCATCCTTGTCGGTGATGATCGCCAAGGCGGCATCCTGCGCGATCAAATGCGAGGTATCCACCAGCTTGCCGCCCACCTTGCCCGCCAATGCGGCGCGCGCCAAACCCGCGCCGATGCTGAGCGCAACATCGGCGACGGTTACAGGTTGCGCGAAACTGCGCTGCGAACCGTCCGGCAAGGTAATGACTGGCATATTGCTATTCCAAAAATAAAAAAGTGCGGCATTGCCGCACTCGAAATGTTGGTAGGCACGATTGGACTCGAACCAACGACCCCTTGGATGTCGACCAAGTGCTCTAACCAGCTGAGCTACGCGCCTAAAACGACGCGCATTGTATCCGAAAGCTTATTGCGCTTCAAACAAAAATCGCGCGCGGATTAATAGCCGCTGGAAGCCAGGTTATCGAAGCGCGTGTATTCGCCGCGGAACGCCAGCTCGACTTTGCCGATCGGGCCGTTACGCTGTTTGCCAACAATGATTTCGGCCTTGCCTTTGTCGGGGGAATCGCTGTTATAGACTTCGTCGCGGTAGATGAACAGGATCAGGTCGGCATCCTGCTCGATCGCGCCGGATTCGCGCAAATCCGACATCACCGGGCGTTTGTTGGGGCGCTGCTCCAGGCTGCGATTCAACTGCGATAGCGCGACCACCGGCACATGCAATTCCTTCGCCAGCGACTTCAGGGAACGGGAAATTTCAGAAATTTCTGTGGCGCGATTTTCGCTGGCTTTGCCCGCGTTGGAACTCATCAGTTGTATATAGTCCACCACGATCAGGCCCAGCCCGCCATGTTGACGATGCAGGCGGCGCGACCGGGCGCGCACCTCAAGGGCAGACAGCGCGGCACTTTCGTCGATATGGATCGGCGCGTCATTGAGCTTGCCGAGGGCGTGGGTCAATCGTCCCCAATCATCATCCTGCAAACGTCCGGTGCGCAAATCATGCTGGTTGAGCTTGCCCACCGAGCCGAGCATACGCATCGCCAGTTGCGAGGCGCCCATTTCCATACTGAAAATCGCTACCGGCAGCTTGCTGTCCAATGCGACGTTTTCGGCGATGTTGATCGAGAACGCGGTCTTGCCCATGCTCGGGCGACCCGCCACGATAATCAGGTCGCCGGCCTGCAAGCCTGATGTCATGCGGTCCAGGTCGGTGAAACCGGTGGCCGTGCCGGTCACATCGTTTTGATTGTCGCGCGCATACAGCGTCTCGATGCGCTCTACCACCTGGGTCAGCAGCGGCGGCATGGCGATAAACCCTTGCTTGCCGCGAGAACCTGCCTCGGCAATCTCGAACACCTTGCCCTCCGCCTCATCGAGCAACTGCGCGGCATCGCGTCCGGTCGGGTTGTAAGCGCTGCTGGCAATATCGGTGCCGACCTCCACCAGTTTGCGCATGATGGAGCGCTCGCGCACGATTTCGCCATAGCGGCGGATATTGGCCGCCGACGGCACGTTCTGCGCCAAGCTGCCCAGATAGGGCAAGCCACCCACCTTATCCAGTTCGCCGGCAATCTCCAGTGCCTCCGCCACGGTAATCACATCCACCGGCTTGGACATTTCGCTCAGGCGTACGATTTGGCGGTAAATCAGGCGATGCTCGTGACGATAAAAATCGTCATCGGTCATCAGGTCGGCAATCTTGTCCAGCGCGCTCGCCTCAAGCAGCAAACCGCCCAGCACAGATTGCTCGGCCTCCACCGAATGGGGCGGCAATTTGATCTGTTCGAGTTGCGCGTCCGGCCTGGAAAAATTTTGCATTTGATTGAACCGATAGCCTACTGTTGTGCGGCAGGTATTTTACTCGCCGCAATTGAAATTGCGGAAACAAAAAAGGACTGTTGCCAGTCCTTTTTGTATTGACTTGATGCAGCGGCGATTTACTGTTCGCCGAGCACAGAAACGGTGATGTCCACCACCACATCGGTATGCAGCGCGATGCTGACGCGATGATCGCCGATTTGCTTGAGGTGGCCTTCCGGCATGCGCACTTGAGCCTTTTCCACGTCAAAGCCCTGTGCCGCCAGCGCCACCGCAATATCGGCATTGGTGACGGAACCGAACAGCTTGCCGTCCACTCCGGCCTTTTGCACGATCTGCACCGTCAAACCGGCCAGTTTTTCGCCGCGCGCTTGCGCATCGGCCAGCTTGGCTTTATCGACGGCTTCGATCTCGGTGCGGCGCACTTCGAACTCAGCCATGTTGGCTGCGGTCGCGCGCTTTGCCTTGCCTTGCGGGATCAAAAAATTGCGGGCGTAGCCGTTTTTAACCTTGACCACATCGCCCAATTGACCGACGTTGGCCACTTTTTCCATCAAAATTATCTGCATGACTGCGCTCCTTAGTGCAAATCGGTGTAAGGCATCAAAGCCAGGAAACGCGCGCGCTTCACGGCGGTGCTCAATTGGCGCTGATAACGTGTCCTGGTGCCGGTGATGCGCGCCGGAATCAGCTTGCCGTTCTCGGAGACGAATTCCTTGAGGATGTTCACATCCTTGTAATCCACTTCGGCGATCTTCTCGACCGTGAAGCGGCAGAACTTGCGGCGTTTGAACAGATTGTTGCGTGAAGAACGTTTGTTCTTGTCATCTTTCTTTTTGTCTGGACGAGCCATGATATTTCCTTATTCTAAAATTATGTTGCTGGTATCCGCGAACCTTCCAGCGCGATTAACCAGCCACTTACCCATCGTTTTTTGATGGGTTAGTGGAATGGCTATGCAATGCCAACTCGCCGCTGATGAAACCAGGTTGCACGCCAATTGCCGATGATTAAATAGCCGCTACCGCACCTTCTTCAGCCTGAGCCGCAACAGCGACGGTTTCAGTCGGCACGGAACGGGATTTTTCTTCCTTCATCATCGCGGACGGCTCGGTGACAGCCGCCTTGGTCTTGACGGTCAGATGGCGCAGCACGGCATCATTGAAGCGGAAGGCATGTTCCAGTTCGCCCAGGATTTCCTGGTCGCATTCGATATTCATCAGCACGTAATGTGCCTTGTGAATTTTTTGGATCGGGTAAGCCAATTGGCGGCGTCCCCAGTCTTCCAGACGGTGGATTTGGCCGCCTTTGGAAGTGACCAGCGTGCGGTAACGCTCGATCATCGCGGGCACTTGCTCGCTTTGATCGGGATGCACAATAAACACGATTTCGTAATGTCGCATTACATCTCCTTATGGTTAAGCCCCCCGCCTGCGGTGCGGTGGAGCAAGGTATGTGGAACTGCCCATAACAAATTTACAGGCACAGCCTCACAGGGGCGCGCATTATAGCGAAATAGGCTTATAGGTCAAGGAGTTTAATGCGGAGCATTTGTACAGCCAGTCACGGCTCTACGCGCTGCCGCACCGCCTCGAACAGACAGATTGCCGTGGCTGCCGCGGCGTTCAGCGACTCGATCTTGCCGGGCATCGGAATGGCAACTGTCTGTGTGGCCATATCCAGCAAGCCCGCAGACAGCCCCGCCCCTTCGTTGCCGACCAGAAACGCGACATTGCCGCGCAAGTCGCAGTCGTACAGGCTGCGTTTGGCTTGCAGGCTGGCCGCCAGCAGTGTTCCTGCAGAGTGGTAAGCAGGCAAGCCGCGTAGCGGCTGCTCGCAAAATACCCTGGCCACGCCTAGCAAGTCCTGCCGCTCAAAAATATTCAGCGCAAAATGCCCGCCCATCGCGGCGCGCAGCACTTTCGGCGACCACGCATCGGCGCAGCCCGTGGAAAGGAACACCGCATCGCACCCCGCCGCCGCCGCCGAACGCAGCATCGAGCCGAGGTTGCCCGGGTCCTGAATATCCTCCAGCAACAGCGCGAAGCGGCTATCGGCTATCGTTCCTGCCGGCTGCGGCAGGCCGATCAAGGCGAGAATGCCGCTCGGCGTTTTCAGTTCGCTGAGTTCCGCGAACAGCTTGTCATCCAGTTGCGTCACCGGCACGGCGGCGGCGCGTTCGAGCAATGCCGTTATTTCCGCGTCGCGCAACGCGGCTGCATTCAGCAGAATGTGTTGCGGAAGTTTTCCGGCGTCCAGATACGCCGCCAGCAGATGCGTCCCGTCCAGCAAGGTCTGGTTGGCCTTGCCGCGTTGCCGCGCCGAACCTCCAAGCTTGGCCAGCTCCTTGAAAAACAGGTTGTCGCGGGACTGGATATGTTTCATGCCAAAACAGGCTTCATTCCGCCGTAGTTGTTTCCTGTTCCAGCAACGCGCCGATTTCTTCCAGCGCCGGAAGTTCCTGCAGGGCGCGCAGGTTGAGGTCGTCGAGCATCTGCTTGGTGGTGGCGAACAGCTCCGGTTTGCCCGGTGTGTCGCGCGTGCCGATGGCTTCAATCCAGCCGCGCGCCTCCAGGGTTTTCAATATCTGCGAGGAGACCGCGACGCCGCGTATTTCCTCGATATCGCCGCGAGTAACCGGCTGGTGGTAGGCGATGATCGCGAGCGTTTCCAGCACCGCGCGCGAGTAACGCGGCGGTTTTTGCGGATTGAGCCGGTCCAGATATAGCTGTATTTCCGGCTTGGCGCGAAACCGCCAGCCGCTGGCCACGCGGGTCAATTCCACGCCGCGCTCCTGCCAGTCCTGCGCGAGCTCTTCGAGCAAGGTTTCGAGTTGGCGATTGTCCAGCGACACATCGCTGAGCTTCTTCAGCTCCGAAACCGACAGGGGTTCCGTGGTGGTCAGCAGCGCGGCCTCGAGCACATGTTTGAATTGCTCGGTATTCATCTTTCCGCCGAACAAATCCGTGAGAATCGAAATCTCATCCGGGCTGGATTCGGCCTCCACGGGCGCTTCACTCTGCGGTAATGGCTCTACTTGTTCGGACATAGATACTCCCAAATATTTCGCTTTGCTGGATTTCCACCAGATATTCCTTGGCCAGTTCGAGGATGGCGATGAAGGTCACCACCAGTTTCGGCACGCCGCTCTCCAATTCAAACAACTGGTCGAATGCGACATACTCGCCGCCCTGCAGGCAGCGCAGCACATGCGTCATCTGTTCGCGCACCGATAATTGTTCGCGGCGCACCTTGTGGTGCGTGTTGAGCTTGGCGCGCGCCAACAGCCCCAGCCAGGCTTGGCGCAAGTCCTCCACGCTGACTTGCGGCAGGCGTTCCTGCATGGTGCGCTCGATCAGCACCTGCACGATCTCGAAATCGCGCCCGGCCTGCGGCAGC
>JACPEI010000074.1 GCA_016183575.1 Nitrosomonadales bacterium
GCGACCTTGCCGCGCGTCCTGCAAAGCTTGCCGCCGCTGCTGACCATGGAAACCCTGCTGTTCCGCATGATAGCCATCGGCTTCGTGCTGCTGACGCTGACGCTGGCATCCGGCGTGGTATTTTCCGAAGAAATATTCGGCAAGGCGTGGCAGTTCAACCACAAAGCGCTGTTTGGCTTTATTTCATGGGGTGTATTCGCCGTGCTGCTGTGGGGGCATTATTTCTATGGCTGGCGCGGGCGTACCGCGGTGCGCTGGACAGTGAGCGGTTTTGTGTTTTTGCTGCTGGCTTATCTGGGCACCAAGTTTGTTCTGGAAGTGCTGCTGAACAGATAAAATCCAGATTTGCGAGCATCCGCTTCGCGGATTGCCTGCTTACACCACTTCATCCCAACTGCTGTGTTGCGTAAAAAATTTCTTGCTTGCATATCAAACATATGCGGCGCAGCGAGATTTTTTTCCGCGCCTTGCATTTGGGCGAACTCTGAATTTTATAGATATTTAACCCGTTGATTTTCTATGGGTTGCATGAAGTGCCTTAAATGTCGTAGAATTCGCGCCCTTTTGCGGGGCTAACAACTTAAATAGGTTTTATATGGTCATCATTCGTCTTTCCCGTGGCGGTTCCAAGAATCGTCCGTTTTACAACGTAGTCGTTGCCGATTCGCGCAATCGCCGCGATGGCCGCTTTATTGAGCGCGTCGGTTTCTACAATTCGGTCGCAACAGAAAACCAGGAAGCACTGCGCCTGGACTTGGCGCGCGTAGCTCATTGGCAGAGCAAGGGCGCGCAGTTGAGCGACACCGTTGCCAAGCTGGTCAAGCGCGCCGGTGCCGCTGCACAAGCCTGACGAAGCAAGCCCCATGGTGATCATGGGGCGCGTGGAATCTGCGCACGGCCTTCGCGGCTGGGTCAAGATCCAGCCGTTCACCGAGTATGTCGATAGCCTGCTGGGTTATCGGACATGGTGGATAGGTCATGAGCATGGCCCGTGGCGCGAGGTGGAAGTCAAGCAATGCGAGGCGCATCACAAAACGCTGGCCGCGCAATTGCCGGATTGCACCGACCGTACCGCAGCCGAAAAGCTGAAAGGCCTGTTGATTGCCGTGCCGCGCAGCAGCTTGCCGAAGCAGGATAAAGACGAATACTACTGGTCGGATTTGATCGGGCTCGCGGTGGCGAATGAAGCAGGTGTGCCGTTGGGAACGGTAACAAACTTGCTGGAAACCGGCGCGAATCAGGTGTTGAGCGTGACGGGTGACGGCGGCGAAATTTTGATCCCGTTTGTGGCTTCGGCTATCAAGCAGGTGGATGTGAAGAATAAGATCATCCGGGTGGATTGGGCTTTGGATTATTAAGTGGATTACTAAGCGATGATCTTCGATGTCATCACGCTGTTTCCGCAGATGTTCGATGCGCTGACGCAATACGGCATCACGCGGCGCGCGGAGGAACAGGGAAGTTATGTTTTAAAGACGTGGAATCCGCGCGATTTCACCACCGACAACTACCGCACCATCGATGACCGCCCTTACGGCGGCGGTCCCGGAATGGTAATGCTGGCAGAGCCGCTGGCAAGCGCGATCAACGCAGCCAGACAGCGGCAAGCAGCCAGCGGCGTGAAAAAAAGCCGCGTGGTGTATCTGTCGCCGCAAGGCAGGTTGCTGACCCACGCGGTGGTCAAGGAGTTGGTGGCGCAGCCGGACGAAGGTTTGATCCTGCTGGCGGGGCGTTACGAAGGCATCGATGAACGCCTGCTGCGCCAGTATGTGGATGATGAGATTTCCATCGGCGATTATGTATTGTCCGGTGGCGAGTTGGCGGCGATGGTGTTGATGGATAGCCTGGTGCGGCAACTGCCCGGTGTGTTGGGTGATGCCGAATCGGCCGAGCAGGATTCATTCGTGCAGGGCTTGCTGGATTGCCCGCACTACACCCGCCCGGAACAGTTTAATAGTGAAGCCGTGCCCCCGGTGTTGTTGTCCGGCAATCATAAGGATATACAGCGCTGGCGGCTTCAGCAGTCGTTGGGCAGGACGTGGTTGCGCAGGCCGGATCTGTTGGCCAGGCGTGATTTGACAAAAGAGGAGTCTCGGCTTCTGGCAGCGTTCCAGAAGGAACAAGACCCGCATAATAAGGAGCAGTAAAGTGAATTTGATCGAAACATTGGAACAAGAAGAAATTGCCCGTCTGGGTAAAACCATCCCCTCGTTTTCGCCCGGCGACACGGTAGTGGTCAGCGTGAACGTGGTTGAAGGCGAGCGCAAGCGCCTTCAGGCTTTCGAGGGTGTCGTGATCGCCAAGCGCAATCGCGGTCTGAATTCAGCGTTCATCGTGCGCAAGATTTCTGCCGGTGAGGGTGTGGAACGTACCTTCCAGACTTACTCGCCGATCATCGCCAACATCGAAGTGAAGCGTCGCGGCTCGGTGCGCCGCGCCAAGCTGTACTACCTGCGCGACCGCTCCGGCAAGTCGGCGCGCATCAAGGAAAAGCTGGCAATGCGCGGCTGATTGCCGCTGGCTTTTCTGCATGACAAAAACGGGAGCACGAGCTCCCGTTTTTTATTGGTGCGCCCGGCAGGGCGCACTCACAAGCTTGGTTTTGCCATATGACCTACAGCTACAATGGTGCAGAAAATACTTCGTCAAACGCCTGCATGAATCGCGGCAGTTCGTTTTCCGGAAGCCGGTTGATTCCCGCCGCCCTCTTCCTTCCGCCTCCGGTGGCGAAGCGGGAACATAAAGTGTCGGCGCCGCTACTGGCGGACTGCGGAGCACGTACGCTGACGACAAAAGCGCCATCGCTACGCTGCGTCAGGACGGCATGGGCGCGATCGGGGAATGCGCTGACAAGAGAATTGCCAAAAGCGCCGCTCACGCGGCGACTCCAGGGTTTGGCGGGAAGGATGTAAACCGCGCCATTCGGGGTTTCATGTTCCGGGCGGATGGCGCGTGCGAAAGCCATATCCTCGGCGTAACCCTGCTTCAGTATTTCAAAAACACCGTCTTCGTTAGCAAAGACGAATGGGTTCTTATGTTGATGCAGGATGCGGTACAACTCCGCCGGGTGAAAATTCAAATCCTCCACGGACTCCCCGTAGCTGTTGTAGTTGAGGCACTCGCCCAGTTCGCGCAGCGTGTTAAGTTGCTGAAGGTTGAGGCCGAGCGACTTGGCGGCCTGATATGCGGCTTCGTGGAGATTGTCGCCGAACGCGCCGATGACCGCCCACACCAGATGCTTGCCTTCCAGGTGGCGATTGACCAGCAGGCTGGTGCAGACATCCGGGCTGGTGTCGATCATTGCGGTCAAGTTGGGATGTTCTGGAATATCCTCCGCAACATGGTGATCGAAATAGCCGACCTTCACTCCCTTGCCGAGCAGCGCAAGCAGGGCTTCCCGGTTCTTGCTCAAGGCCAGATCGAGCACCGTCACCTCGTCGCCGGGGCCGGCTTCCACGCGCCGGAGCAGATCGATGTCGCGCTTGGTGCCGGTGACAAGGTTATTGGTCGCCGGGAAAGCGAGCCGCAGTTGATGCAGCGCGCAAATGCCGTCGGCATCGCCGTTAAAAACATCATGGTTCATCGTGATTGATCCGGAAAATTTTAGAATTTGAAATTGTAGCCGATTCACTTATCCGTCATGCGGAACGGTGCATGAAATGGGTGCGATTCAAACTGATGTGGAAATATCCGGAGATCAGAGGACTTCGTCAGTCGACCCTTTGCAATAGCACCGGGAGCGCCGGGCGAGCAACCTATTCTGCGCAATTGCAGTATTGACTTGGCAAGCAGCTTAAGTTCCACATCAGTTTGAATCGCACCCGCATGAAATAGCGATAAACGGATCGCGGCCTTGCGAAAGAGGTGAAGCTGACCGATAAGCCGGGTTCTGTCGTGGACAGTCATTCCTCTAGGCGTTTCGTTACCTGACGCTCAAGCAACCTACCCGCAGGCGACGCGAGCAACGTCATGGCCTGCCTATTTGGTCTTGCTCCGGATGGGGTTTACCCTGCCACTGATGTTGCCACCAGCGCGGTGAGCTCTTACCTCGCCATTTCAACCTTACCTGTACTGCTTGCGCAGCCATCGGCGGTGTATTTTCTGTGGCACTTTCCATCGCCTCACGGCGTCCGGTCGTTAACCGGCATCCTGCTCTGCGGAGCCCGGACTTTCCTCCCCGCCCTTGCGGACGCGGCGACTGTCTGGCCAGCTTCGA
>JACPEI010000066.1 GCA_016183575.1 Nitrosomonadales bacterium
AGGTCGGGCGGCCGTGGTTGCACTGGCCGGCGCGTTCGGTCTGTTCCATCTCGCGCAGCAGCGCATTCATCTCGGTGATGCTCAGGATGCGATTGGCGCGCACCGCGCCGTGGCAGGCGAGGGTGGCGAGCAACTCGTTGCGCCGTTCGGTGAGCGCGCGCGATGCGCCGAACTCGCGCAGTTCGCGCAATACTTTGTGTGCTACCGTTTCGGCTTCGGCCTGTTTGAGCAATGCCGGCATCGCGCGCACCACGAGCCGGGTGGGCGACAGCGGGGCGATGTCAAAACCCAGTGTACGGAGCGCATCCTGTTCCGCTTCCACCGTCGCGACATCCAGCGGTTCCGCATAGAAACTCAGCGGGATCAGCAGCGGCTGTGTGGCGATCTGTTTCTCGTCCAGCGCGGCCTTGAGGCGTTCGTACACGATACGCTCATGCGCGGCGTGCATGTCCACCACCACCAAACCGTGCGCATTCTGCGCGAGGATGTAGATGCCGGAGAGTTGCGCGAGGGCATAGCCTAGGGGGTGGTCGTCTGGTGAGGTGGGAAAAGCAACCCCCCCTCGATCCCCCCTTATCAGGGGGGAAGTAGACTCCTCCCCTGACAAGGGGAGGCCGGGAGGGGTTGGGTTTTCGGTTTGCATTTCCCACAGCCGATAAGCGGCTTCCCGTTCTGCGACACCCAGCCGCATGGTTTGCTGCGTTGGAATATATGATGCAGGCTGCTGTGCCGTCGGAGCGCGGGCATCCTGCCCGCTTGCCGGAACAGCGAGCGCCTGTTGCAGCGTATGGAAGATGAACTGGTGGATCCCCTGGCTTTCGCGGAAGCGTACCTCGCTCTTGGCCGGATGCACGTTCACGTCCACCTGCTCTGGTGGCAAGTCGAGGAACAGCACGAAGGCGGGATGGCGCTGGTGGTGCAGGATGTCCTGATACGCCTGGCGCAGCGCGTGGCTGGCGACCTTGTCGCGTACGAAGCGGCCGTTGACGAAGAAGTATTGCGCATCGCGCGAGCCGCGCGAATAGGCGGGCAGCGCGGCCAGGCCTCGCAGCGTCAGATCTGCTGCCTGCCGTTCTACGCCCACGGCGGCATGGCCGAATTCTTCGCCGAGGATTGCGGAGATGCGATTCAGTGCGCCTGCCCTTACCTTTGTCCCCTCCCCTGAAGTGGGGTAAGCAGGCAATCCGCGTAGCGGATGCTCGCACAAGGGGAGGCCGGGAGGGGTTGCGGGCAGTTGCCAGATAGTCTTGCCGTTGTGTTGCAGCGAAAAGGCGACATCGGGGCGCGACAATGCGATGCGCTTGAAGGCTTCTTCGCACCACGCGAATTCGGTGGCTTCCGATTTTAAAAACTTGCGGCGTGCCGGGGTGTTGAAGTACAGATCGCGCATCTCCACGGTAGTGCCCGGCACGTGACTGGCTGGCGCGGGTTCGCCGACGAGGCCGTTCATCGCATCCACTTTCCAGCCGTGCGTGTCATGCACGGTGCGGCTGGTCAGGGTGAGATGCGCCACCGCCGCCATGCTCGCCAGCGCCTCGCCGCGAAAGCCCATGCTGGCGACTTGCTGCAAATCATCCAGCGACGCGATCTTGCTGGTGGCATGGCGCATCAGTGCCAGTGGCAATTCGTCTTTGGCGATGCCCTTGCCGTTGTCGCGGACCCTCAATAACTTGATGCCGCCGCTTTCCAGTTGCACCGCGATGTCGGTCGCGCCCGCATCCAGGCTGTTCTCCAGCAATTCCTTGAGCGCCGAGGCGGGGCGCTCGATCACCTCGCCGGCGGCGATTTGATTGATGAGCAGGTCGGGCAGCAGGTGGATGGCGGGCATATCGGCAAACAGGCGTGGTGGCAATTCACCGCAGATTATAGCGGATGGGCTGATTCGGCATCTGCCGGGTTATAATCGCAGCCGCGAAAATAATTCGTCAACGGACTATTACCGGCAAACGCCGAATGTGCTAAAGGCAAAACGAAATGACAACAGAACAGAACATTAAAACCTATGAAGTCGGTTTCTCGACAGACAAGATGCAGCATATATTTTATATAAGCTGCCCGGATGACAGTGATGCAAAATCATTTGCACATGCGGTCTTCCATTATTACGACATACCGGCAGACTGGGGTAGGAAAGGGGGCATAACAGCCATCGCCGAGATCAAACCCAGCAATTGCATACCGGATTTCCTGCATATCGGCTTGCAGGGCAAAAAAGAATTGGCGATGCCGGAAGAAAACGAAGAATCGCACCGGGCAGTCGGGAAAATGATCAAACAAGTCATGGATGATGGATATGTGCCGATGGCCATCTATGACGAAGAAAATAAAACCATGACCGTCTATGCGACCCAAAAACTGGAAATTTCCCCGCAAACCGGCGCGGCCAGCGTGGTTCTGAATTTCAGCAATGCTGGCGGCATTCCGGTTAAAAAGAAGTAATTCCATTTTTCTTTCGAAATAGCAATAACCATGTAGGGTGCATTCCATGCACCATTGCTATTGGTGCATGGAATGCACCCTACGATATTCTGATTGCCGCCGATTATTGTAGGGGCGATTCATCAATCGCCCTTACTGGCGCGGCGCATGCGTCCAGTAGCGGCGGTGCGTCTTGCGGTAGCGTTCCACCTGCAAGCCCTGCGCGTTCATTTCGACCAGAATCGCGCCGTCTTCGTCCGAGCGCAGCAGTTCCGCGCCGCTGTCGGCGTAGCGCTGCAGCACTTCTTCCCTCGGATGGCCGAAGCGGTTGCGGTAGCCGGCGGTGAATACCGCATAGTCCGGCAGCGTGGCGGCGACGAAATCCAGGCTCGAAGAGCTCTTGCTGCCGTGATGCGGCGCGACCAGCAGGCTGGTGGGCAGTTTATCGGGGTGCAACCTGAGCAGGCGCGTTTCAGAATTCTTCTCGATGTCTCCAGCCAGCAATACGCTGTGTTTGCCGGTGCTGATGCGCAGCACGCAACTCAGGTCGTTGTCGTGCGCTTTTTTCGCGCCGCCGTTGTCAGGCGCGGGGTGCAGCATCTCGAACTGTACGCCGTCCCAGCTCCAGCTTTCGCCGTCATGACAGCGCCGGTTTTCTACTTGGGCGATAGCAGTTTGAAGTCCGTTCGCCCTGATCCTTCGACTGTGCTCTGGACTAAAGGCGTTGTCGAAGGGTGAATGGGCTTCGACAAGCTCAGCCCGAACGGTTTTAAGACTATCAATAGGCAGTGAAGACGAAACCCAGCCGACCGGTATGGTTTGCATGATCGAGGCGGTGCCGCCGGTGTGATCGGTGTCGTTGTGGCTGAGAATCAGGCCGTCCAGTTCGGCGATGCCGAGCGCGCGCATTGTGGGAATCAGGATGCGGTTGCCGCTGTCGGCGTCGCCGGAAAAATCCGGGCCGGTGTCGTAGAGCAGCGCGTGCTGCCGGGTCTGCGCTACGACGGCCAAGCCCTGCCCGACATCGACAACGATCAGGCGCAACGCGCCTTGCGCCGGAGGTTCCGGCGTATTCAGGAACATCGGCAGCAGCAACAAAAAGCCCAGCCAGCGCGCCGGAAAGCCGCGCGGCAGCAGTATCCACATTGCGCCCAGCATCGCAACGGCGACGCTCCATGCGTGCGGCGCGTGCTGCGTCCACACCGCCTGCGGCAAGGCGTTCAGCCATTCGAGGAAACGCATCACGCCATCCATGACGATATGCGCCAGCCACAGCGGCGCATCGATCGGCAATGCCGCGCCGAGCAGCGCGAGCGGCACGACGATCAGGCTCACCAGCGGAATCGCGATGGCGTTGGCGAGCGGCGAGACCAGCGAGGCTTGCTGGAATAGTCCGAGCAGCATCGGCGTCAGGCCGATGGTCATTGCCCATTGCACGTGGGCGTATTCCGCCAGCCAATGAGATTTTTCCAAACGATGCGCGGTGACATACAGGATCAGCGCGACCGCGCCGAACGACAGCCAGAAGCCCGCCGACATCACCGCCCAAGGGTCTGGGATCAGCACGCCGAGCAGCGCGATGCTGATGATCTGACCGAGGGAAAAATTGCGGTTCAGCCACAAAGCGGCGGCGACCGCGCCGACCATGAACACGGTGCGTTGCGCGGGCACGGCAAAGCCGGACAGCAATGCGTAGCCGATCGCCGCCAGCAGCGCGGCCAGCGCGGCGGCCTTGCGCGCCGGCAGGAATAAGGTCAGCCGTGCGCTGCGCCGCCACAGCCAGTAGGCGACGGCAAAGGCGAGGCTGGCGAGCATGGTGATATGCAGGCCGGAAATACTCATCAGATGATTCACGCCGGTGCGCGTGAATACCTGCCATTGTTGCGGCGCGATGCTGTTCTGGTCGCCGATCGCCAGCGCGCTCAACACCCCGGCATAGGGCGCGCCGCCGAGCGTCGCGTCGAACTTGTCGCGCACCGTTTCGCGCCAGGTTTCGATGCGGTAGCCGAGGCCAGCCGCCAGCTTGTCGATGCGCCGGTTATTGCCCTTCGGGTGCCCGGCCATAACCAGCGACTTAGTGAGCGTTGTTTGCTCGCTTAGTCGAATGGCTAATTGTTCTATCAAAAGTTTTTCGGAGTTGTGCACATAACCCACCGCGCGGATATTGCGCTCCAGCGCCCATGCTTCGAAATCGAAGCCATGCGGGTTTGCCGCGCCATGCGGCTGTTTGAGGCGCAATGTGAGCCGCCAGCGCTCCCCGGCTCTCAACTCGAGCGGCTTTGCCTTGTCGTCGGAATAGGTGCTGAGGTAGATATGCTGCGGCACGCTGGCCTGCGGTACGAAAAACTCTTGTCCGGGCACCCGCGTGACGGTCTGTTCCACATCGAAGCTGAAACGCAAACCGCGTTCGTAATGGCGCGGCAGTTCCGCGACCACGCCGATCACCTCGATGTCGCGCCCCTGCCATTCATCCGGCAGGCTCACGGCAAGGCGCTGTCCGGCCTGCCATGCGGCGTGATAGAAACCCAGTCCACAGGCGAAAGCGGCGAGCAGCAGGATGCGGATGGAACGAACGAAAAGGTTTTTGCCGGGCAGCAGCGAAGGGTAAAGCGTGAAGGGATAAATCAGCAGCAGCCACGCCCAGACAAAATCCGGCAGCGCGGCCTGCTGTTGCAGCAGCCACACGCCCAGCGCGAAGAAGATAGCGAAGACGACCATGTGTATGGATTAGCGAGAAGCCAACAAGGTGATGGTCACAATTAAACCATAAGCCGGACAAACAGGAATCGAACAAGTAGCCCGGATGAAACGCAGTGTAATCCGGGGAAGGAATAGATACCCCGGATTCCGCTATCGCTGCATCCGGGCTACGGACTACGACCGATTCTATTGCCTCGGATTCTTTCAGGCGATGCGGTCCAATGTCTGATCGAACAGGGACACAGGGTCTTCCAGGGGTTCGAGATGGGTTATCACATGGGCGCGGGGCACTGCACGCGTGATGTCGGCCTCGATTCGTTCCAGCCAGTCGTGGCCTTGCTGAACCGTCCAGGCGCCGGGCACCAGGACATGCAGCGTGACGAAGGCGCGCATGCCGGCCTGCCGGGTGCGCAGCGCATGGAAATCCAGCCCCTGCCGGCGGTAGTCTTCCAGTACGGTTTCAATCGCCCTGATCTGTTCCCCGGAGATCGACTCGTCCATCAGGCCGGAAGCGGAGCGGTGCAGCAGTTGCCAGCCGGTCCAGACGATGTTCGCGGCCACCAGCAGCGCAATGACCGGATCGAGCCAGAGCCAGCCGGTCAGCCACACCAGCCCGACGCCGAGAATCACACCCACAGAAGTCCACACATCGGTGAGCAGATGATGGGCATCCGCTTCCAGGGTGATGGAGTTGTGTTGGCGCCCCACCTTCATCAGGGTGCGCGCGGTCACGAGGTTGATCAGCGAGGCCACCACCGACACGCCCAGCCCGATGCCGACGGATTCGATCGCTTGCGGATGAAGCAGGCGATCCACCGCCGCGTAGCCGATGCTGGCGGCGGCGACCAGGATGAGAAAGCCTTCGAAAGCGCTGGAGAAATATTCCGCCTTGCCGTGCCCATGCGCATGGGTGTCGTCCGCCGGCGCTTCCGCCAGCGACAGCATCGCCAACGCCATCAGCGCGCCGGCCAGATTGACGAAGGATTCGAGCGCATCGGACAGCAGGCCGACCGAGCCGGTCAGCCACCAGGCCACGCCCTTGAGCAGGATGGTGGAGAGCGCTGCGGCGATGGAAAGGTAAGCGTAGCGCTTCAGTGAAGTAGATAGCATGTCCGGATATTGATAGGGAGGCGAATTGCCCGCGCATTATTCCACATTTAGCAAGGTACTACTTTTATGGAATTGCATGAGCGGAGCGGCTGGTAGAATGAGGTCATGCGCAAATTCTTCCGTCGCTTCCTGCCGCATCACGAAACGGTGAAAAACCATCGCTGGCTGAAGCCGTTCGGCGGATTGTTGCACCATCCCAACCTGTGGCATCTGCATCGCCGCTCGGTGGCGGGCGGGGTGGCGATCGGCCTGTTTTGCGGCCTGATTCCCGGGCCGCTGCAGATGATTTCTGCCGCGCTGCTGGCGGTGCTGCTGCGCGTCAATCTGCCGGTGGCGGTCTTCACGACGCTTTACACCAACCCGTTCACCATCGTGCCGCTGTATGTGCTGGCTTATGAGCTCGGTGCGTGGGTGAGCGGGGCACGCAGCGGCGCGGCGCTGGTACAGCCGTCGTTTCCGGAGCTGCATTGGCATAGCTGGCCGGCCGAGCTGTGGGATTGGCTGATGATGCTCGGCGAACCGCTCCTGATCGGCTTGCCGCTGCTCGCCGTGAGTCTGGCAATCGCCGGGTATTTCGCGGTGCGCGCGGCGTGGCGGGTGGCGGTGATCTGGAAATGGCGTGCCAGAAAGAAGAGGACAGAAGACAGAGGACATAACCAATGACTTGGTTGGCGTATTTTGCCAACCTAGTCAGATGGCTAGTAGTTTCATCAGAAGACAGAGTAGCGTGCGCTGTGCGCACGACATCGCAGAAAGGATTTGTATGGCTTACACAAGAGCGACATTCAATCTGAAGGAGCTGCTGGAAACGGTGCAGGCGCTGCGCGCCGCGGTGGAAGAGACCCGGCAGGCCCTGCTGTGCAAGTGGCGGCCGCATTTGAAAAACCGCACCTTCATTCCGAGCGCGGCCAATCTGGCCGCGTATGTCGGCCTGCGCCGCCATGACCTGCGCGCCTTGCAGCAACAGCTCGCGATGCTCGGCCTGTCATCGCTGGGGCGCTGCGAGGCGCATGTGCTGCTGACGCTGGATTCGGTGATCCATGTATTGCAGCATATGGTCGGCAAGGCGCGCCCGGCGCAGCTCATGCCGGATTCGGCGCGCGCCATCGGGCGCGATGAGGTTTTATTGAAGCAGCATACTGGCCTGTTGCTCGGCGATGCGCCGCAGAAACGCTGGACGCGCTTCATGGTGACGCTGCCGGGCGAGGCGGCCGGGGATTACCTGTATGTGCGCGATCTGCTGGTGCGCGGCATGGATTGCGCGCGCATCAACTGCGCCCACGACAACGAGGCGGCATGGCGCAACATGGCCGTGAATGTGCGCCGCGCGGAAAAGGAAACCGGGCGGCCGTGCAAAATCACGATGGACCTGGCCGGGCCGAAATTGCGCACCGCATTCATGGCGGCCGGCCCGGCCGTGCTGCATCTCGGCGTCAAACGCGACGAGCGCGGCCGGGTGGTTCAACCCGGCCGGGTGATCCTCGATGCGTCCGGCGCGCCCGGCTGCGGCGCATCGGTCAACAAGATCGGCCAGCGCGTCCCGGCGCGCCTCAGCGTTCCCGCCGCATGGCTGGACAAAATCATGCCGGGCGACAGCATCCTGTTCGAGGACTTGCGCGGGCGCGAGCGCCGCCTGAAGGTTGTGCAGCGGCTGTCGCCGATCGAAGTGCTGGCGAGCTGCGAGGCGGGTGCGTATATCGGCATCGGCACGGCCTTGCGGCATCAATCCGAACGCGACAAGGGTACCGCCGCCACGGCGCAAAGCGGCGATTTCATCCCGCCGCCGGCGAAGATCCGCGTGTTCCAGGACGACCTGCTGCTGCTGACGCGCGAGGATACCGCCGGCAAGCCGGAAAAGCGCAATGCCGCCGGCAAGGTGACCAAACCCGCGCATATCGCGTGCAGTGAGGCCGGGGTGTTCGATTTTCTCGAGGCCGGGCACAAGGTGTGGATCGACGACGGGCGCATCGGTGCGGTCATCGAAAAGCTCGACAAGAAGGGCGCATGGCTGCGCATCACGCGCGCGCGCCAGCAGGGCGAGATCATCGGCGCGGAGAAAGGACTCAACTTTCCCGACAGCAGAATCACGCTGCCGATCCTGAATGACGACGACCTGGCCGCGCTGGATTGCGTCGTGGAGATCGCCGACATCGTCGGGCTTTCCTTCGTGCAAAGCGCGGCGGACATCGACAGGCTGAGCGCCGAACTGCGGGCGCGCGGCAAGCCGGACATGGGCATCGTTGCCAAGATCGAAACGCCCGCCGGGGTTAGGAACCTGCCGGAGATCATCGTTCACGGCGCCGGGCGGCATCCGTTCGGCGTGATGATCGCGCGCGGCGACCTGGCGGTGGAAATCGGCTACGACCGGCTCGCGGAAATCCAGGAGGAAATCCTGTGGCTGTGCGAAGCGGCGCATGTGCCGGTGATCTGGGCGACGCAGGTGCTGGAGAGCATGGTCAAGCAGGACATCCCGTCGCGCGCCGAGATCACCGACGCGGCGATGGCGGAGCGCGCCGAATGCGTGATGCTCAACAAGGGACCGTATCTATTCAACGCGCTGGACATACTGGACAGCGTGGTGAGCCGCATGCAGCAGCATCAACTGAAAAAGACCGCGCAATTCCGCGCATTGCATTGGTGATCGCCCCGAAAGGATATCTGCCATGGGTCTGATTTAAACCCGACCAGCGGTGGCTTTTCAAACCGGACATCTGCCGCGCGTTTGAGGATCATTTAGTCTCTTATCAACCAAATGATCTCAAAACATGACAAGAATCTTGTGTTTATTGAATATTGACAATGGGTCGAACGATCATTGCGTAGGGAAGACATCTCCCCATTTTTGGTTCCGGCTTGTCCGGCTTAGGGAGATGGAATTCTGGAGCCTACTCCGCCAGAGGCCGCGGTCGCGAGATGCCAAAACCCTGCGCAAAATCAATGCCGATTTCTCTTAGCTTTGCGATGGATTCTTCGCTCTCCACCAATTCCGCAACAGTTTTTACACCGATATTTTTTGCCACCCGGTTTATGGTCGTTATCTTGGCGAGGTCCGCGGGATCGCGATGCATATTGAAAATGAGGCCGCCGTCAATTTTCAAGAATTCCACCTGGAAGCCCCGAATCAGGTCGAATAAAATCCGGTCCCGGCCAAAGCCGCTGAGCGCAACACGACAGCCGCACTGCCTGACCCGCCGCGCAAATTCGGCAACCACTGAAGTTCTCGAGGCGAGTTCCGAATTCGGTATCTCGAAGCATAAGGCGGCGCCGGGCACGCCGTGTTCCAGCAGAGTCAACTGCAGGAATTCCGGGAAGCCGGGATCGCCGATCGTAGCCGCCGACATGTTGATGAAGAACATCGGCCTGTCCCGTTTTTCATCCGGTGAATTTTGACGGGAAACACATTCCGCAACATGCTGCACAACCCACCGGTCCAGATGCGGCATGAGGCCATATTTCTCGGCAAGCGGAAAAAACTCTCCCGGCGGCATCATGCCTTCCTCTTCTTCCATCAGCCGAACCAGAATCTCGTAGTGCTCGGCTGCACCGGAATTGACTGCCAGGGGGGAAATCAGCTGGCAAAACAGGCGAAATTCGCCCCTCTCGATTGCAGCCATGATCCGGCTGCTGACATCATTCTGATCGGCGGAGGAGTCAATGAGCATGTCTTGGACAGCCTTCCCCTCCTGAACAAAAGCCGGCACGGCGGCGCTGCCGGCACCGCTCGGGCTTGCGGGAGCGGGCATGCGCACATCACCGGGTGATGTGATGTCCTTGACCAACATATAGAACCCGGTAACTTTGCCATCCTCGCCAAATTGAGGGAGATGTTCAACGGACAACCGGTAGACTGCGCCATCCGGCATCATCTGCGTCCGTTCATAATGTACGGGATGCCCATCCAGGGACTGACGGACCGCGGTCGCTGTTTCCTGGTAGACCTTGGCGCCCAGCACTTCGCGCATATGCCGGCCATTGATCTGTTCCGGCCGCAGGCGCAACCAGTCCATAAATGCCCGGTTGTGATATTGGCAGCGTCCCTCGACATCTATCAGTGCAACCATGATCGGCAATACCTCGTCGATCAAATGCAGCCTCGGTTTGCTGGCGGCAACCGCCTCTTCGGCTTTTTTGCGCAGTTGCATTTCACGTTCGAACTTGTCTTTTAATGACGACAATTGCGCCGTGCGGCGCATAAGGACCCACTCCGCACGCGACAGGCGGGTTGCCTCCGCAAGTATCGCTGCCACCAGAATCCCGGCCAGAAACGTAGTCCATTGATGGCCAAGCTCGGTAAAGTAAATCGCAAAAACGAGTACCGCTCCGGTAGCAATGACCGCCACGGCTGAGATGAATGGCCGAACGGCATGAAACATTTTGCGGATTTGCATTTCCATTCCTTTCTATTCAGCGTACAGGCCTGCTTCGGTAGCCGCATCGGCGTTATGCTGCGGTGAAGCCTGATATCCGGCAGCCTGATATCTGGCATGCAGGTATTGGCGGACAGTATGTTCCATTGCAGCGGGAATTGCCCCGGAAGCATTATGTTGTAACATCCTAACCGCTGGCCGCCTCCATATCAATGGCGGTCAAGCGGGATGATACAAACTTGCCGTTCATGAATGGCGAATATCGTTCCGGTCATTCAAGCGCTGAAAGTGTAGTATACGAGACACAATTTCTCGCCGGGGAGGTAGTTCATGCGTGTCGCAATCATCGGTTCCGGGCCTGCCGGTTTCTACGCTGCGGAGGCGCTGCTCAGGCGCACCGACACCGTGGTTCATGTCGACATGTTCGACCGCCTCCCCACCCCGTACGGGCTGGTGCGGGGAGGCGTCGCGCCCGACCATCAGAATATTAAAGCCGTCACCCGCGTTTTCGAAAAGACTGCCGCGCGGCCCACCTTCAGGTTTTTGGGCAATGTGTGCCTCGGGCGCGACTTGACGGTGGCGGACTTGCGCCAGCACTACCATCAGATCGTCTACGCAGTGGGCAACGAGGCCGACCGCCGCCTCGGCATTCCGTGTGAAGGCATAGCGCGCTGCACGCCGGTGGCGGTGTTTATCGGCTGGTACAACGGGCATCCCGATTACCGTCACGCGAAGATCGACTTGTCGGTGTCCCGCGTCGCGGTGGTGGGCAACGGTAACGTCGCCATCGATGCCGCCCGGATACTGCTGTGCACGCCTGCCGAACTCGAAAAGACCGACATTGCCGCACATGCGCTGGAGGCTCTGCGCAACAGCCGGGTGCGCGAGGTTTATATACTCGGGCGGCGCGGTCCGGAGCAAGCCTCGTTCACGCCGCCCGAACTCAAGGAATTCGGCGAGATGGAAAATGTCGACCCGGTCGTTGACCCGGAAGAACTGGCGGGCTGCGTCATTCCGCAAACTGCGGGCAATACGCAGCAGGAAAAGAACCTGAAGATACTCCAGTCCTACGCCGCGCGGCAGCCTGATGCAAAGGCGAAAAAACTCCACTTCCGCTTCCGCGTCTCGCCGACCGAGGTGATCGCCGGCGCGGACGGCAAAGTGGCCGGCCTCGCTCTCGAGAAAAACCGCCTCGAGGTTCAGCCGGACGGCACGGTCCGCGCGCGCGGCACTGGCGAGATTGAAGTTCTCGATGTCGGCATGGTGTTGCCTGCGATCGGTTTTGCCGCCGAGCGGATTGCCGGTATCCCCTACGACGAAAAAGCGCGGGTCATCGCCAACGAAGACGGGCGCGTCGTCGATCCCGTCAGCCGCACCGCGATTGCCAACGAATATGTCGTCGGCTGGGCGCGCACCGGGCCGCAGGGGCTCATCGGCTCGCACAAGGGCGCGTCTGCCCATGTTGTCGAGTATATGATCGCCGATGGCGCCGGACTCGAGGCGCGTGAGCTTCCGGAGCGCGAGGCGATCGATTCCCTGTTGCGCGCGCGCGGTATACAGGTCGTCTCATTCGACGACTGGAAGCAACTCGATGACGTGGAGGTGGCGCGCGGGGCGCGGCGCGGTGCTCCCCGCGACAAGATAGTCGATGTCGAGGCGATGCTCGGCACCCTTCGACAAGGCCTTTAGTCCTGAACGTAGCCGAAGGGTCGAGGCGAACGGTGGGCGGGAGCCACACGCGGCGCATTTCGCGTCCGCGATCCCGGATGATATGTTCCCTCGGTTTAACAGTCCGTAGATGCAAGGAGGCGCTATGAGCAAGAAGCCAGGCAATCAAGACCCGTTGCGCACTGCCGCCGAGGCGCAGTTCAGCTATGCGCCGAAGCCGAGGCCGTGCCCCCCGGAGATTCTCCTGCATGAACTCCAGATATACCAGATCGAGCTGGAGATGCAGAACGAGCAATTGCGGCAGGCGCAGCTTGAACTGGAAAAATCCCGCGACCGCTACGTGGATTTTTATGACTTCGCCCCGGTCGGCTATCTCACCCTCAGCCACGAGGCCATGATCGACGAAGTCAACCTCACCGGCGCCGCGCTGCTCGGGGTGGAGCGCAACAAACTACCGCACCACCGCTTCACCCCTTTCGTTGCCAGGGAGGACCGCGACCGCTGGCATCGCCATTTCATGTCTGTGCTGAAAAACGACAATAAACTGAGTTGTGAACTGGCACTCCAGCGCGGCGACGGTTCCCGTTTTTACGCCCAGTTGGATTGCCTGCGCCTGAAAAAAGATGGCAAGGAGCTCGTGGTGCGCATCGTGCTGTCCGACATCACCGAGCGCAAACAGGCTGAGACAGAGCTTCGCATCGCCGCCACCGCCTTTGAATCCCAGGACGGCATAATAGTCACCAATGCCCGGAACGTAATTCTGTGCGTCAACCGCGCCTTCACCAGGATCACCGGTTACACGGCAGAGGAAGCAGTCGGCCAGACACCACACCTGCTCAGTTCGGGCCGCCATGACGCGGCCTTTTATGCCGCGATGTGGGAGAGCATCCTGCGCACCGGCGCATGGCAGGGCGAAATCTGGAACCGGCGCAAAAACGGTGACGTGTTTCCAGAGCAGCTCACCATCACTGCGGTGAAGGGGAATGCCGGAGAGGCCACCCACTACGTCGGCATGATGCACGACATTACCGTGCGCAGGCAGGCCGAGGAGCAGATTCGCGCGCTGGCTTTCTACGATACCTTGACGCAACTCCCCAACCGCCGTTTGCTGAACGACCGGCTGGTACAAGCCATGGCCACTAGCAAACGCAGTGGCCGCTATGGTGCGCTGATGTTCCTGGATATGGATAAATTCAAACCGCTCAATGACACATACGGACATGATGTGGGCGATTTACTGCTGGTGGAAGTGGCGCAGCGCCTTACCAGTTGCGTGCGCGAGATGGACACCGTCGCGCGTTTCGGCGGCGATGAGTTTCTGGTGATGCTCGGTG
Organism: Nitrosomonadales bacterium; assembly: GCA_016183575.1. Lineage (GTDB taxonomy): Bacteria > Pseudomonadota > Gammaproteobacteria > Burkholderiales > Gallionellaceae > Gallionella. The sequence goes on from JACPEI010000066.1 coordinate 13,598, forward strand.
AACTGGATGTGGATAAAGCCGAATCCGCCACGCAGGCCGGTATCGTCGCCGAAAAAATCCGTGCCGCACTGGCCAAACCCTATATGCTGAAACTTGAGTGCGAGAGGAAAACGGAAACCACCGTCGAGTATCGTTGCACGTCGAGTATCGGTGTGGCGCTGTTCATCAATCACGCGGCCAGAACGGAAGAAATCATCAAGTGGGCGGATATGGCGATGTATCAAGCCAAAGAGGCTGGCGGCAATTTGATCCGGTTTCATGAATCGGCTGGAGCATGACGTGCGTGGCATTTCTGGCTGACCGGGGTGCTGATGGGCGTGTGGCTCAACGCTGTTTTCCGTTAATTTGAGATCAATTAACTGGTAAGAGATTAGAATATTAAATATCCATCCTGCCGGCCTTGCAGATTGTCATCGTTTCCATGTGGAACAAAGGAGCGCAGCTTGTGCCCGGGAGTGCGGACGTCCCCGTCCGCATGCGGGCGAGACGCCCGCGATTCCGGATGATGAGTTCCCACGGATACGCACTCACACGCTCAAGTTTTCTATATTAAGGAATCGTAGTGGTTATCAAGAAGATCAAGGCCCCAAAAAATAAATCCGTAACCCCGGACCAACCCGCTGCCCCGGAAGCACACACCGCTGGTTTTCCCATCGTCGGCATCGGCGCTTCCGCCGGCGGGCTGGAGGCCTTCGAGCAATTCTTCCGCAAGGCTCCACCCGACAGCGGCATGGCCTTTGTGCTGGTGTCGCATCTCGATCCGGGCCACGCCAGCATTCTCACCGAAATCCTGCAGCGCAGCACCACCATGCCGGTGTTTGAAATACAAGACCAGATGAAGGTGGCGCCCAACAGTGTGTATGTGATCCCGCCCAACCGCGACATGGCGATTTTCCACGGCGCGCTGCAACTGAGCGTGCCGGAGCAACCGCGCGGGCAGCGCATGCCGATTGACGCCTTCCTGCGTTCCCTGGCCGAGGATCAGGGCGAACAGGCTATTGGCATCATCCTCTCCGGCACCGGCACCGACGGCACGCTGGGGCTGCGCGCGATACTCGGCGCGGGCGGCGTCTCGCTGGTGCAGGAACCGGCCACGGCGAAATACGACGGCATGCCGAACAGCGCCATCAACGCCGGCTACGCCACCCATGTCCTGCCGGTGGAGAAAATGCCGGAAGCGTTGCTGTCCGGCATACGCGCGCTGAACCAGCCGCCGGCGGCATCCACCACCGTAACCGGCGGGCTGAACCGCATCCTGATGCAGTTGCGCAGCGCCACCGGCCACGATTTCACCCAATACAAGAAGAGCACCATCGGCCGCCGCATCGAGCGGCGCATGTCGATGCACGACATCGAGGACAGGGAGGTATATGCGCGCTACCTCAGGGAACATCCGCCCGAGGCGCAGGCGCTGTTCAAGGAACTGCTGATCAACGTCACCAATTTTTTCCGCGACCCGGAGGCTTTCGACGCGCTGAAGCAGGACATCCTGCCGCAACTGTTCGCGGACAAGCCGGAAGACTATGTGTTCCGCGTCTGGGTGGCAGGCTGCGCGACCGGCGAGGAGGCGTATTCCATCGCGATCCTGCTGCGCGAATTCATGGACGAGACCCATCGGGAATTCAAGGTGCTGCTCTATGCCACCGACCTCGACGATGACGCCATCGCCGTGGCGCGCGCCGGCGCCTACCCGCCCAATATCGCGCAGGATGTCCATCCGGAGCGGCTGCGCCGTTTCTTCGTCAAGGACGATGCGGGCTACCGCGTGAAGAAAAATATCCGCGAGATGGTGGTGTTCGCGATCCAGAACGTGATCAAGGATCCGCCTTTCACCCGGCTCGACCTGCTCAGTTGCCGCAACCTGATGATCTATCTCGAGCTGGAAATCCAGAACCGCCTGATCCCGGCTTTCCACTACGCGCTGAAACCGGGCGGCGTGCTGTTTCTCTCCCCCTCGGAAGGCATCGCCAACCACCCGGAGCTGTTCGCGCCGTTCAACCGCAAATGGAAGTTCTACCGGGCCGTAGGCAGCATGGCTTCTACCCGCGCGGTGATGGCCGGAGGGCTGGTCTGGACCAAAAACGCCAACGCGAAAGGGGCGGACGAAATGGTAAAAAAGACCAGGGAAATCAATTTTGCCGAACTGACCAAACGGGCGCTGCTGCAGTCCTTTGCGCCCGCCTCGGTGGTGACGGACGTGAAGGGCAATATCCTCTACGTGCATGGCGACACCGGCAAATATCTGCGCCCGGCGCCCGGACAGGCGACGCTCAATGTGATCGAGATGGCGCGCGAGGGGCTGCAACTGGAATTGCGCGCCGTGCTGCTTCTCGCCGCCGCCGGTTCAGAAGCGGCCGAATCGGAGTTTGCCGATAAGGGTGCGGCGTTCCAGAGCCGGGAAGTATCGGTCAAGACCAATGGCCATTTTCAGCTGGTGAATCTCAACGTACGCCCGCTGCCCACACAGGACAGCGATGAAAAATTGCTGCTGGTGAGCTTTCAGGATATGGCGCAGCCGATGCACGAAAAATTGCCACCCGGCTTGGCCGGGCATGGCAAGCCCATGCATGACAAGTCTGGGCATGACAAGTCTGGGCACGGCAAAGGCGCACCGGGGGCAGGCGAGCCACAGCGCGCGGAAGAACTGGAACGCGAGCTGGCCTACACCAGGGAGAATCTGCAAGCCACCATCGAGGAACAGCAGGCCTCCAATGAGGAGTTGAAGTCCACCAACGAGGAACTCCAATCCACCAACGAGGAACTGCAATCCACCAACGAAGAGCTGGAGACCTCCAAGGAAGAGCTGCAATCCGTGAACGAGGAGCTGGTCACGGTGAATGCCGAATTGCAGGCCAAGATCGAGCAGCTGGCCGGGATGCAGAACGACATGAAGAACCTGCTAGACAACGTCAATGTCGGCACCATTTTCCTCGACGAACATCTGGCTATCCGGCGCTACACCCGTGACGCGGCGCGGGCCTATCGTCTGGTCGCTACCGATGTGGGTAGGCCATTGAGTGACATCAAGTCGGATATCGAAGGCGCAGACCTGCTGGCCAGGGCGCAGACCGTGCTCGACACGCTGGTGCCGTGGGAAGACGAAGTGCGTGCCGTTGGCGGCGCCTGGTATCTGGCGCGCATCCAGCCCTACCGCACGCTGGATAACGTGATCGATGGCGTGGTGCTGACCTTTACCGATATCAGCCAGCGCGTCGCGGCCGAAGCGGCAGTGCAGGAGGCGCGGGAACTGGCCGAAGGCATTGTCAATACGGTGCGCGAACCGCTCCTCGTGCTGGATAGCACACTGAAAGTGATCTGCGCCAGCCGCTCGTTTTACGAGCGCTTTCTCGTCACGCCGGAAGACACCGTGGGCCGGCCGATCTACGAGCTGGGCAACCGTCAGTGGGACATCCCTTCATTGCGCGAATTGCTGGAAAATATCCTGCCGCGCGACCAGAGTTTCGACGGTTATCTGGTGGAGCACAATTTCCCCGCCATCGGCCACCACAAGATGCTGCTTAACGCCCGCCGCATTGCCGGCAGCACCGACGGCAAGCAGTTGATCCTGCTGGCGGTGGAGAGTGTCGCGCGCCTGCAGGAACCGCGGTTACCATCCGCATGCCAACCAAACCGAACGGAGACAGTAAATGATTCGCCTGTTGATTGCCGATGATCATGAAATCGTGCGCGAGGGATTGAGGCAACTCATTGCGCTGACGCTGGATATCGAAATAGCCGCAGAGGCCACCAACGGTCTGGAGGTGTTGCAGCAGGTACGCGGCGGCATTTTTGACCTGCTGTTGCTCGATATAAACATGCCCGGCGTTAGCGGCAGCGAATTGATCGGACTCGTCAAGGCATGCCGGCCGGCCCTGCCCATCCTGGTCTACAGCATGCACAACGAAGCTCATGTGGCAAACAGCACATTCAAGGCCGGAGCCTCAGGCTATTTCACCAAGAGCAGCAATCCAAAAATGCTGATGGAGGCTGTTCGCAAGGTGAGCGGCGGCGGCCAATATATCGACCCGGAGATAGCCGAACAGATGGCATTTGACAGCGCGTTTCCGCAACTCAAACTGCCGCATACTCTGCTTTCGGATCGCGAGCTTGAGGTGTTCCGCCTGCTGGTCGCCGGCAGGAGTGTCAATGAAATCGCCGGGCAATTGTTCATCAGCAACAAGACGGTCAGCACCCATAAAACCCACTTGATGGAAAAGATGCATCTCCGCAATGTGGCGGACCTGGTGCGCTATGCCGTGCAACACAAGCTGGCCGATTGATCTTTTTTGATTCCCTTCGTTAGTCTCTTATCAACCAAATGATCTCAAAACATGACAAGAATCTTATGTTTATTGAACATTGACAATGGGTTGAACGATCATTGCGTAGGTTGGGCAAAGCGCAGCGTGCCCAACATTAACAACGGCATTTTCATTCGTTGGGCACGCTGCGCTTTGCCCAACCTACGGGAAGACATCTCCCCATTTTTGGTTCCGGCTTGTCCGGTTTAGGGAAATTCCTATTGCACCCTCTCTCTTTGCCGATAACAAATCAGCATCTCCTGATGTGTTTGCCATGTTTGGCGCGCCATAGTTCATCCCCGTTTCAAGTGTTGTTAACAAGAGGTTGAAAAACATCAAAAACCGTTTGTGTTGAGCCCTTCGACTGCACTCAGGACGGGCGGCACGGAATATGTGTGCTGCCGCACGGAAGTTTTGGGTCTGCGCATACATAGTTGCAGCTATTGTCGCCTGATGCAATCCGCTGCCAAATTTGAAAGGAAATGTCATGAGCCAAAATCTCACCCAACCCGAGGAGATCGATCATATTCTGATGGCAATGGCGGGGCACGATATGAAGGCGGGTACGCCGATCCCGGATGGAGCGCAGTTGAACGGAGCCATTCATGGCTTCGGAAGTGACGAGCCTATCAGGGTGGCGGGTTTTTCATGCGGCATCGCGCACAAGAAATCGGTGCATGGTTTGTCAGACCCATAACCAACCGTTCGGAGCATGTGGCAAATTAGATGATATCTGTTCATTGTTGGATTTAACCGTAACTGCAACTTACCAAGGAGAACCATCATGAAAATGGAAGAGGTGCGCGGCATCGCCAAGTCACAAGGTATCAATCCCGGCAAGCTTTCAAAAACCGAGCTGATCAGATCAATTCAGGCGGAGGAGGGTAATTTCGACTGTTTTGCCAGCGCTTATGCCAGAGAATGCGACCAGGTTGACTGTAGTTGGCGCGAGGATTGTTTTGAAGCCGCTCAAAGAGGAGAACTGTCATGAACCTGGTTAAATGGGATCCCTTCAGGGAACTGGAAGATGTTACCAACCGCTTGAATCGTATCTTCGGCCAATCACTGGCGCGCAGCGAATCGGGCCAAAACATGCTGGCAGTGGCGGACTGGGCGCCTTCCGTCGACATCAGCGAGACGGACAGCGAATATCTGATCAAGGGCGAAATTCCCGGCGTGAAGAAAGAGGATGTCAAGGTCACCATTCAGGACGGCATGCTCACCATTCAGGGTGAACGCAAGCAGGAGAAGGAAGAAAAGGGCAAGAAGTTCCACCGTATCGAGCGTTCCTACGGCAGCTTTGTGCGCAGCTTCAGGGTGCCGGACGATGCCGATGAAAACTCCGTGAAAGCCGAATTCAAGGACGGCATGCTCAACGTCACGCTGGCCAAGTCCGCGAAGGCCAAGCCCAAGGCAATTGAAGTTTCGGTGTCGTAAAGAACCCGCAGGGGGTTTCCCTGTTTTTCAAGCAAGGAGTTGGTCACATGGCAACTGGTACAGTTAAATGGTTTAACGACGCAAAGGGTTTCGGTTTTGTCACTCCCGATGATGGCAGCGATGATTTGTTCGCACACTTTTCCGCGATCAACATGGGCGGCTTCAAGTCGCTCAAGGAAGGCCAAAAGGTTAGCTTTGACGTGACACAAGGCCCCAAGGGCAAGCAAGCCTCCAACATTCAGGCCGTTTAGCCGAAACGTTGGTTTTTCATTTTTCACCGAGGAAACGCAGATTAAATCATCAGGTTCACTACGAACGGATTAAACCTGCGTTTCCCTAAGCCGGACAAGGCGGAACCAAAAATGGGAAGATGTCTTCCCGTAGGTTGGGCAAAGCGCAGCGTGCCCAACGAATGAATTGAGAAACTACTCGTTATGCGGGAAGCAGGCATCATAGTCGTGCTGTAAATCCACACCAACCCGCGCAGCATTCATTTTGGAGAGTCCCTTGTCGGCAAAACAGGTTTTGTTTCATGATGCAGCCCGCGCCAGGATCATCGAGGGCGTGAATGTCCTGGCGGATGCGGTCAAGGTGACGCTCGGTCCGCGAGGCCGCAACGTGATTCTGGAGCGCGCTTATGGCCCGCCGCTCGTCGCCAATTCCGGCGTCGTCGTGGCTAAGGAGATCGAGCTCGCGGGCAAGTTCGAGAACATGGGCGCGCAGATGGTTAAGGAGGTTGCCAGCAAGACTTCCGATATGGCGGGCGACGGCACGACCACCGCCACCGTGCTGGCGCAGGCGATCGTGCGCGAAGGCATGAAGTTCGTTGCGGCCGGGATGAACCCGATGGATTTGAAACGCGGCATCGACAAGGCGGTTGCCGCGACCGTCGATGAACTGCGCAAGATTTCCCGGCCATGCGCGACGAACAGGGAAATATCCCAGGTCGGCGCCATCTCCGCCAATGCCGATGCCGCTGTCGGCGAGATCATCGCGCAGGCCATGGAGAAGGTCGGCGAGGAAGGCGCAATCACGATCGAAGACGGCAAGAGCCTGCAAAACGAGCTGGAAGTGGTGGAAGGGATGCAGTTCGACCGCGGCTATCTTTCGCCTTACTTCATCAACAACCCCGAGAAACTGATTGTCGCGCTGGATGAGCCTTATATCCTGCTTTACGACAAGAAGATCGGCAACATCCGCGACTTGCTGCCGCTGCTGGAGCAGATCACCAAGGCAGGGCGGCCGCTGCTGATCATTGCCGAAGATGTCGAGGGCGAAGCGCTGGCGACGCTGGTGATCAACCACATCCGCGGTATTTTGAAAACCGCCGCGGTCAAGGCGCCGGGTTTCGGCGACCGCCGCCGTGCGATGCTGGAGGACATTGCCATCCTCACCGGCGGCACAGTGATCGCCGAAGAGATCGGTCTCACGCTGGAGAAGGTCACGCTGAAGAATCTCGGCCAGGCCAAGCGCGTTGAGGTGGGCAAGGATGACACCACGCTGATCGGCGGCGCAGGCGATCCGGAAATAATCCAGGACCGCATCAGGCAAATCCGCAAACAGATCGACGAGGCGCCCAGCAAATACGACAAGGAAAAATTGCAGGAGCGCGCCGCCAAGCTGTCCGGCGGTGTCGCGGTAATCAAGGTCGGTGCGGCCACCGAAACCGGAATGAAAGAAAAGAAAACGCGCATCGAAGACGCGCTGCATGCGACCCGCGCGGCGGTCGAGGAGGGCATCCTGCCCGGCGGCGGGGTGGCGCTGCTGAGGGCCAGAGCGGCAGTGGCCGCGTTGCAGGGCGACAACAGCGAGCAGGATGCCGGCATCCAGATCGTGCTGCGCGCACTGGAAGAACCGTTGCGCCAGATCATCGCCAATGCCGGCGGCGAGCCTTCGGTGGTGCTGAACAAGGTGCTGGAGGGCGAGGGCAGCTTCGGTTACAACGCCGCCACCGAGGAATACGGCGATCTGATCGAAATGGGCGTTCTCGACCCTGCCAAGGTGACGCGCAGCGCGTTGCAAAATGCCGCTTCGATAGCCAGCCTGATTCTCACCACGGACGCGATGGTTGCGGAGCTGCCGAAGGACATGAAGCAACCTGATGTTATGGGGGGAATGGAAATGTAGCGAACGCGCCTGTGAAACAAAAAATTCAGCCAACCATGCGATCAATCAAAGGAAAATTATCATGAGCCACACAACTATTCCCGGCGGCTTCCGCCAAATCCAGCGCCACGACGGCATCTTCCAGGAGCAAGTGCACGATGCCTACAAAGCAAAGGTCAAGCTGCCGGAGCCGACCGTCTGCCCGCAATGCGGCGCAGTCTTTCATGAAGGCCGCTGGCAGTGGCTTCAGGCCCCGGCAAACGCGCATCGGGAAACCTGCCCTGCCTGCCATCGCATCCACGACCAATATCCCGCCGGTTTCCTTACCATGAAGGGAGAGTTTTTCCAATCCCATCGCGACGAAATCATGCATCTCGTGCATAACCATGAAAAACACGAACGGGCGGAACACCCGCTCAAACGCATCATGGCGGTGGAAGAAAAAGATGGCGCGACGCTGGTGACCACGACCGACATTCATCTGGCCCGCGGCATCGGCGAAGCGTTGCATCATGCCTATCAGGGCGAATTGCAATATCACTACAACCCGGAACAAAATCTGTTGCGCGTGAACTGGACGCACTGAAGGAGTAAACGGATAGGCACAGCGTTTAAGCGGGTCATGGCAGACGGATTTGATGGCAGCACGACATGATTGCGAGGAGCCAAAGCATGAGACAGGAACAGGCGGAGTCTTCAAGCAAACCGATAAGCGGCGGATTCTCCTGTCCGGCGCCGGCGGCAGAACAGCGGCAAACTTTCGGCAATATGGTCTTTGCGACGGAAAAGCTGCTGTTGGAGAGAATGATGCGCGCCATAGGCAATCCGCCCGTGCAAATTGTGCTGTGGAATGGGCAGGAAATTTCGAATCATGATGAGAACACGGTAGCGCAGGTGCTCATTCGCGACCGTGGTGCATTATTGAAACTGGTCACCGACCCCGAGCTCTACTTCGGCGAGTTGTACTCGGCCCAGCGCATAGAGGTGCAGGGGAATCTGCTGGATTTTCTCGATGCGGTCTATCGGGTCTGGCCGTTGGCCAGCCATGGCAAGATCGGGAAAAAACTGTTGGCTCCGTTCTACGACGCACGGTGCAATACCCTCTCCGGAGCGCGCTGCAACATCCACCACCACTACGATATCGGCAACGACTTTTACAAACTCTGGCTCGATGAACGGATGGTGTACACCTGCGCGTATTTCCCCAGCCCGGACACCAATCTTGAAGATGCCCAGATTGCAAAGCTGGATCATATATGCCGCAAACTGCGTTTGCAGCCGGGCGAAAAAGTGGTGGAAGCGGGCTGCGGCTGGGGGGCATTGGCGTTGCATATGGCCAAACACTACGGTGTGACGGTGACAGCCTACAACATCTCCACAGAGCAGATTGCCTTCGCCCGGCAACGCGCTCGCGCCGAAGGGCTGGACGGGCAGGTCGAGTTCATCGAGGACGACTACCGCAACCTGCGCGGCGAGTTCGATGCGTTTGCCTCCGTCGGTATGCTCGAACATGTGGGGATGAACCATTATCAGGAGTTGGGGGCGGTCATCGACCGCAGCCTCAAGGAGAGCGGGCGCGGACTGATCCATAGCATAGGCCTGAATTACCCCCGCCCGATGGACGCATGGACCGAGCGCCACATTTTTCCCGGCGCCTGCCCGCCGAGCCTGGCGCAAATGATGCAGATCTTCGAGCCTTTCGATTTTTCGGTTCTGGATGTGGAGAATTTGCGGCTGCACTATGCCAAGACCCTGGAGCACTGGCTGCGGCGGTATGAGAATAATATCGACCGCGTGGCAGAAATGTTCGATCCGGCATTTGTGCGGGCATGGCGCTTATATCTCGCCGGATCGCTCACGGCCTTCAAGGCCGGAGGCATGCAACTGTTCCAGGTGTCCTTCGCCCGCGCAGGTCATAACCAGATTCCATGGACCCGGCAACACCTCTATCTCCCCCAGGGAGCGCACGATGGAAACCTGTGACGCACTCGTCATCGGGGGCGGCCCGGCGGGCTCGAGCTGCGCATGGCAGCTGCGCCGCCAGGGCATGGATGTGATGGTGATGGACAAGGTGCTGTTCCCGCGCGACAAGGTCTGTGCCGGCTGGATTACCCCGGCGGTGGTGGAGGCGCTGCAACTGGATACCGAAGATTATGGCCGGCAGCATGTGCTGCAGCCGATCACGGCTTTTCGCACCGGTTTGATCGATGGCAGTGATAGGGTGACCCGATATCCGGCCACGGTCAGCTATGGCATACGCCGCCGCGAGCTGGACGATTATCTGTTGCAACGCTCGGGGGCGCGCCTGCGGCTTGGGCAAGCGCTGGAATCTTTGCGGCGGGACGGCAAGCAGTGGATCGTCAACGATGCCATCTCGACTCCTCTGGTCATCGGTGCGGGAGGGCATTTCTGCCCGGTGGCGCGCTATATGGGGGCGAATCCAGGGGCGGACGAGCACGCAATTGCGGCAAAAGAAATCGAATTCGAGATGAGCCTGGCGCAACGCGATGCCTGCCAGGTGCGTGGGGACACTCCCGAGCTTTATTTTTGCCAGGATATGAAGGGATACGGCTGGTGCTTGCGCAAAGGCAATTATCTGAATATCGGACTGGGCCGGGAGGATAACCATCGTCTTTCGGAACAGGTCAGGCATTTTTGCGACTTCCTCAAGCAGCGCGGCAGAATTCCACAGGACATCCCGGACAGCTTCCATGGGCATGCCTACCTGCTATATGGACATGCGGTGCGCAAACAGATCGGTGACGGCATGCTGCTCGTCGGCGATGCGGCCGGGCTGGCCTACCCGCAAAGCGGCGAAGGGATACGGCCTGCGGTGGAGTCGGGCATCATGGCTGCCGCCACCATCCTGGAAGCCGGGGGAGACTACGGCAGTGAGCAACTGCTGCCTTACGCCAGCCGGCTGGTTGCACGCTTTGGCGCTGCGGCGGCGCCAGACGGCGGGCCGGCATTCATGCGCAACTTTTTCGCCGGGGTATTGCTGGGCAACAAATGGTTTACCCGCCATGTAGTGCTGGATCGCTGGTTTCTGCACGCCCGCCAGGCTGCCATGCAGGCCGATCAGATGCTGTGAGGACTTTTCATGACTGTGTCAAGGAAATTGGCTTTTGCACTGTGCCTTTTGTGGGGCACTCATACCCTGGCGCATGCCCAGGTAAAGCACAGCGAAGAGCGCGGCGAATTGCTTTATTCGACACATTGCAATGCATGCCACACCTCGGAAGTTCATTGGCGCAAGCAGAAGCTGGCGACCGACTGGAGCAGCCTTAAAGCCCAGGTGCGCCGCTGGCAGGCCAACATCGGCCTGGTCTGGAGCGAAGAGGAGATCACCGATGTCGCGCGCTATTTGAACGCTGCCTATTATGATTTTTCGAATAGTGGGCAGGAAGATTTTTCGCAGGGAAAAAAGCCCAAGCAGGCCTTGCGTAAATATTAATGGCTGATCCGGACGGGGGAGGCCAATTGAAATCTGCACCGGGCAATCAACAACATGGAGGCCATCATGCCTATCAGTGAAATTTGTAACCGCGAAGTCGTCGTCGTGCAGCCCAATGACACCATCCTGGAAGCGGCCAAACTCATGCGCCAGCATCACGTCGGCGATGTGCTCGTCGTCGAGGATAGAGGCGGTGTGCGAGTTCCGGTCGGCATCGTCACCGACCGCGATCTCGTGGTGGAAATCATAGCGCCGGAGCTTGATCCGGCGACCATCACAGTGGGCGACATCATGGTGCCCGACCTGGTCACGGTAAAGGAAAATACCGGCATGTTCGAGGCAATCGAGTATATGCGCGCCAAGGGGGTGCGGCGCCTGCCGGTGGTGAATGACAGCGGCGGGCTGGTTGGCATTCTTACCCTGGATGACCTGCTTGAGCTTCTGGCGAAAGAATTGCTGGCACTCGCCAAGCTGGTGAAATACGAACAGAAAAAGGAAACAATAAGCCGCCGTTAACGTTAAACTCGCGCAGCGAGACCGCTTTCCTCTCTCCCGCTTGCGGGATAACCGGCGGCTTGGCTGGAGTAATTTTCCAGTCTGGTCGAATGGCTGGCAGCTCCGGCAGAGAGTTGGGAGAGAGGAAAACGGGCCAAATTTATTAATAAGGAGAGACTCATGCAGATCCCATTGCAAATTACCATCCGTGATGTTGAACATTCAGAGGCGCTGGAGGCGCATATCCGCGGCAAGGTGGAAAAACTCGAAGAGTTTTTCAAACATATCACGTCCTGCCGCGTGGTGGTCGAGGTGCCGCACAAGCACCATCATCAGGGCAAGCAGTTCAATGTGCGCATCGATATCGGCGTGCCGGGCAGCGAGATCGTGGTTAACCGCGACCATGCCGAAGACATTTATGTGGCCTTGCGCGATGCTTTCGATGCCGCCAAACGCCAGCTTGAGGACTACGCGCGCAAAATTCGCGGTGACGTCAAGACGCACGAACCAAGGCGCACAAGCGAAGGCGAGGCTGGCGTGCAGGAAGATGAGAGCGGCGTGCAATAAAGGGGGCGGTGAAGCACCCCTGCAGATTGTTTTCAGATGCCCGACGTGGCTGGCGAAAATGGCAGAACCATTCCAGTGTCCTGAGGCATGATAACCGGGTTCCGGCGCATTCACTGGATATGGGCGGCCATACTGGGGATCGCGCTCCTCTGCATCTCATTCGGCGCGGCCCAAACCGGCTGGTTAACGGCCGAAAAGGAGAAAACCATCATGTCACCTGCCATCATGTCCCTGGCTATCACATCGCCATCCTTCCCGCACAACGGCGCGATCCCTGCGCGTCACACTTGCGATGGCCTGAATGTTTCCCCGCCGCTCGCCTGGGCTGGCGTACCGGCCGGCACGAAGAGTCTGGCCCTGATCGTCGATGACCCGGATGCGCCAGACCCGGCTGCCCCCAAAATGACCTGGGTACACTGGGTGCTGTACAACATCCCCACCGCTGCCCACGGTTTGACGGAGGGTGTTGCAGTAAAGGATAGCCCGGCCGGAACCTTGCAGGTGAAGCCGTCAGGCAGCGAATTGGGCATCACGCCCGTTGCAGTAAAGGATAGCCCGGCCGGAACCTTGCAGGGGGTTAACGACTGGCAGCGCACCGGCTACGGCGGACCCTGTCCGCCGGTGGGCAGACATCGCTATTTTTTCAAACTGTATGCGCTGGATATCCTGCTGCCGGATTTGAAACACCCCACCAAGGCGGTTCTGGAAAAGGCCATGCAGGGCCATGTGCTGGCCCATTCCGAGCTGATCGGGTTGTACCAGCGGCAATGATCCCACCAACGGCATTGTTATTTTTGCGGGCATTAAAAGCGCCAATTATTCTCTCGCCTTGAAGGTGAAGGAATCTTCCGTTTAAGCTTCGTAAAAAGCGGAATGCGCCACTTTTTGATGGCCGGTTAAAAAAGGAAACTATGAAACGCCGCTTTGCGTTGGGCGCACTCCTTTTTTTCTGTTTCGTGTTCCCGTCGCAGGGCGGGGGGTTCGATACGGCGCGCCACAAGATGGTGGAAGAGGTGCTGGACGATGCAAATGCCACAGCCTCATACAGCGGCATTTCCGCACTCGACCCAGGCGTCATTGCGGCGATGGAAAAAGTGGAGCGCCACCGTTTCGTGCCTGGCGCGCTGGCCGCGTTTGCCTATCTCAACCGCCCCCTGCCGATCGGACATGGGCAGACGATTTCGCAGCCTTTCATCGTGGCGCTGATGACCGATCTGATAAAGGTCAAGGCCGGCGACAGGGTGCTTGAGATCGGCACCGGATCCGGTTATCAGGCGGCGGTTCTGGCGGAAATCGCCGGCTCGGTTTACAGCATCGAAATCATCGAGCCGCTCGGGACACAGGCGGGCGAGCGTCTGCGATCTCTCGGTTACCGCAACGTGCAGACCAGGGTGGGCGATGGCTATTACGGCTGGCCTGAAGCGGCGCCGCTCGACGCGATCATCGTGACGGCCGCAGCAAGCCATGTGCCGCCGCCGCTGATCAGGCAGCTCAAGCCGGGCGGCCGCATGGTGATCCCGCTCGGCACGCAATTCATGACCCAGTATTTGATGCTGGTGGAAAAACAGCAGGACGGTTCGCTGACCAGCCGCCAGATATTGCCGGTGCGTTTTGTCCCGCTGACCGGCGAGCATTAGCCATGCCTTACCATCCGCCCATTTGCGCTAACTTGAGCAATCATCACCATGGTTCTCTCCCTCCCCTTCAAGGGGAGGGTCGGGGTGGGGATGGGGTAGATAGCGGAATTTCAGTAAGTTATAAACATGAACCTCATTACCCTCGAACCCACCCCCATCCTAACCTTCCCCCTGAAGGGGAAGGAATGATTGCCCTCTCTTCCTCTGGGAAAGGGTTGGAGAGTTAGCGCTTATGCCCCGCCCGCCATTCATCGCGATCGGCCTGCTGTCCGCCAGCGTGCTGGCCTACGAGGTGCTGCTGACGCGCCTGTTCAGCATCGTGCTGTGGCATCACTTCGCCTACATGATCATCAGCGCGGCGATGCTGGGCTACGGCGCGAGCGGCACGGCGCTGGCGCTGCTGAAGGAAAAAATCATTCCGCATTTCGGCGCGGTGTATGTCGCGGCCGCGGCGGCACTGGCTTTGCTGATGCCTTCCGCGTTCCTGCTCGCGCAACAGGTTCCGTTCAATCCGCTCGAACTGCTGTGGGACAACACCCAGCCGGCCAAACTGCTCGCCGTCTACCTGCTGATGATGCTGCCGTTCTTCTGCGGGGGTTTTGGCATCGGACTCGTTTTTGCGCGCTTCGGCAAACAGGCAGCGCGCATCTATGCCTGCGACATCCTCGGCGCGGGCCTGGGCAGCCTGGGCGTCATCGGCGTGCTGTTCCTCGTGCAGCCGCAGCAAGTGCTGTCCGCGCTGACGGCATTGGCGCTGCTGGCTGCCGCGATCGCCGTCGTCGAACTGAAGCTGCGGCCGAAATGGCTGATGGAATTATTTGTCGCGCTGGCCGTGCTGGCGGCGGTGGCATTGCCGGACATAAAGGTGCATCCCTCCGCTTACAAGGATCTGAGTCAGGCGCTGAACATCGCCGGAGCGCGGGTGATCGAGGAATGCAGCAGTCCCCTCGGGCAGATCGCGGTGGTGGAAAACACCCGCGTTCCGCTGCGCCATGCGCCGGGGATGAGCCTCAACGCGACGAGCGAGCCGCCGCCGCAACTGGGCGTGTTCGTCGACGGGGACGGCCCGTCTGCGCTGACGAAGTTCGACGGCAATTTCGCGCCGCTTTCCTATCTCGGCCAGCTCACCTCGGCGCTGCCTTATCATTTGCTGATGCGCCCGAGCGTGCTGGTGCTGGGCGCCGGCCCCGGCAGCGATGTGCTACAGGCGCTGTACCACGGCAGCGCCGCAGTCGATGCGGTCGAACTGGATAGCAACATGACCGGCCTGGTGCGGCAGCGTTTTCGCGACTATTCCGGCAAGCTCTTCGAACAGCCCGGCGTGCAGGTTTACGAGGCCGAGGCGCGCGGCTTCGTCAACAGCAGCGATCAGCGCTACGACCTGATCCAGGTGGCGCTGCTGGATTCGTTCGGCACCGCGTCGGCCGGGCTGTACGGCCTGAGCGAAAACTATCTGTACACGGTCGAGGCGCTGCAGGCCTATCTGGACCGCCTCGCGCCCGGCGGCATGCTGGCCGTCACCCGCTGGCTCACATTGCCGCCGCGCGACGCGCTGAAGCTGTTCGCGACGGCGGTGGCCGCGCTGGAAAATAACGGCGTGCCCAATCCGTCATCAAGACTGGCGATGATCCGCGGCTGGAAGACCGTCACGCTGCTGGTGAAGAACGGCGATTTCACCGCGAGCGAAATCGCGGCGCTCAAAAAATTTAGCCATGCGCGTTCCTTCGACCTGGCGTATTACCCCGGCATGAAAGCCGATGAGGCGAACCGCTATAACCTGCTGGCGCAGCCTTATTTCTTCGACGGCGCGACCGCGCTGCTGGGCCCTCAGCGGCAGGACTTCATCGACCGGTACAAGTTTTATATCGAGCCGGCGACCGATGACCGGCCGCATTTTTTCCGCTTCTTCAAATGGAATGCCGCTGCGGAAATATTCTCGCTGCGCGAGCAGGGCGGCATGTCGCTGTTCGACTGGAGCTATCCGCTGCTGGTCGCGACGCTGGTGCAGGCGCTTGCGGCAAGCGCGCTGCTGATTCTCGCACCCTTGGCCCTGTCGCGCTGCCGGCGCACGTTGCCATCCGCGCCGGTGGCTTTGTATTTTCTCGCGATCGGTTTCGCCTTCATGTTCATGGAAATCGCCTTCATCCAGAAATTCGTGCTGTTCCTGGCGCACCCGCTGTACGCGGTGGCGGTCGTGCTGTGCGCCTTCCTGGTGTTCGCCGCAGCGGGAAGCTGGCTGGCCGGGAATTGGCAGGCGGCGAACAAGGTCACCATCGCGGTGACCGCGATGGGCGCAATATCGCTGGCTTATTTGGCCGCCCTGCCGTACCTGTTCCAGGCGCTGATCCATCTGCCCGATGCGGCCAGGATCATCATCTCCGTGATGCTGATCGCGCCGCTGGCGACATGCATGGGCGTGCCTTTCCCGACCGGCATGGCGCGGCTGGCGGGAGCGTCCGGGGATTCCATTCCCTGGGCATGGGCGATCAACGGCTTCGCGTCGGTGGTGGGAGCCGTCCTCGCCACGTTGCTGGCGATACATCTGGGGTTTGCCGCAGTGATCCTGCTGGCGGTTTTGATTTATGCTGTAGCCTGCGTCGCGTTGACGGGATTCGCCAGATGAGTTGGCAAGTTGCAGGGGCAGGTTGAAAATCACGGAAGCAGTTGTACGGTAGGTAATCGATTCATCAATTTAGGAGATCAATCATGAATGCTGAAACCAGTAACGATACAAGCAACCTTGAAGCGGAAGTGCGCGAGGCCGTCGAGCAGGGGAACGATGTGCAGGAAAGAGTGCGGCAGCTCACCTTGCGCTTCATCAGTGCGCGGTCGCTCGATATCGAGTCCGTGCGGCAGACTGCGGACGCCGTGTTGCGCGGCGCGCAGGCAGGCGTGCAACAGGAGTTGCAGCATACCTCCGCGCAAACTCACATCGCGCGGGATCACCTCAAACAGGCGGTCACCGGCCTGGACATAGCGCTGGCGCAATTTGCCGAGGCCGCCAAGCTCGCCGTGGAAGAAGCGGCGGGCCGGGCGCAGAAATATTCCAGCGAGGACCTCAAGCGCGCGCGCTCGGACCTGGAGAACCTGGAGAAGATGTTCGTGGAAACCCTGCAAAACTCGGCTTCTGCTGCAAAAAATGCGGCGGGCGAAATATTGCATGGCCTGGCGGCGCATGCCCGCACCCAGGGTTCCGCGATCGGCACGCAGCTGAAGGAAACGCTGTCCGTCTTTGCGCACCATATCGGTGCCGCAGGACGCGCTCAGGCCGGGGTTGGCCTGCATCTCGCGAAGAACACTTCCGACCTCGTGCGCCAGATCGCTGCCGGCGTGCTTACCGGGCTGGCCGAACATGTCCAGCCCGGTCATCGCAAAGACAAGGGCGAGTGATGCTGTGGCAGGCGCTGATTGCGGCGCGCGACCTCGGGCGGTTGCACGAGATCGCCTCGATCCTGATCCGCTATGGCTTCGGCGATTTTGTGCGGCGGATGGGGATGGCCAATGCGCTGGAACGCGCGGGACGGACGCTGCGCTGGAAGCATGCAGATGAGCTGGCACATCTCGAGCCGCCCGCGCGGGCGCGGCGCGCTCTTGAGGAGCTGGGCCCGACCTTCATCAAGCTCGGCCAGGTGCTCGCGACGCGCGTAGATCTGTTCGAACCCGAGTGGATCGCCGAATTCTCCAAGCTTCAGGACAGCGCGCCACCCGTGCCCTACGCCGAACTCCAGCAACAGCTCGGCGAAGACCTCGGCGCGCCGCCCGAGGAAATATTTGCCACCTTCGACCCCGAACCCCTGGCGGCTGCCTCCATCGCACAGGTGCACCTTGCCCGCCTCAATGACGGCAGCGCGGTGGTGGTCAAAGTGCGCAGGCCGGGCATACGGCCTGTCGTCGAAGCCGACCTGCGCTGGCTGATGCGCCTGGCAGAACTCGTCGAGTCGGAAAGTCCCGAACTGCGCAATTTTCATCCGAAGGAGATAGTCCGGCAGTTTGAGCAATCGCTGCGGCGCGAGCTTGATTTTGCCACCGAATGCCGCAATGCCGACCGCATCGCGAACAATTTTGCAGGCTACAAGGATCAGGACGCCGCATCCTTGCCCGCCACCGCGCCGGTCATCGTCATTCCTCGTGTTTATTGGCAGTGGACCGGCGAGCGGGTGTGCGTGCAGGAATTCATCGACGGCATTCCGGGGCGCGATCTTGCCGCCGCCGATCGCACCGGACTGGACCGCAAAATACTCGCCCGGCGCGGGGCGCGCGCCGTGTTGAAGATGATCGTCGAGGACGGCTTCTTTCACGCCGACCCGCATCCCGGCAACGTGTTTTATCTGCCCGGCAACCGCCTCGCCTTCATCGACTTCGGCATGGTGGGCAGGCTGACCGAGGAACGCCGCGGCCAGATGATCCGGCTGATGCTCGGCTTGGTGCGGCACGATGCGGCGCGCGTCGCCGATGTGCTGCTCGACTGGTCCGGTGACATTTCGGTGGATGAAGGCAGCCTGATACTGGAAATCCAGACCTTCGTCGATCAATACTACAACATACCGTTGAAACAGCTCAGCCTTGGCGCCATGCTCACCGATCTTGTGGCGATCCTGCGCGAACACCGGATTGCGCTACCGCCCGATCTCGCGTTATTGATCAAGGCCTTCATCACACTCGAAGGCATGGGCCGCGAGCTCGACCCGGACTTCGATATGGCAGGAGAGGCAATGCCCATGCTGGAGCAGTCGCTGCGCGCAGGTTATACACCCGCCGCATTGATCAAACGCGGCTGGCGGTCGGTAGGCGAAATACTGTCGATGATATCGGACATACCCCACGACCTCTCCCGGCTGCTGCGCGCCGCACGGCGCGGCCGGCTGCAAATCCACATCGATGTCCCGCACCTGAAGCACGTCGGCAACCAGATCGACGGCGCCGCGAACCGGCTGGTGGTCGGCATTGTTGTTGCCGCGATTATCATCGGTTCCTCAATCGTCATGACCGTACCCGGCGGCCCCACGCTGCTTGGACTGCCTACTTTTGGCCTGCTCGGTTTTCTCGGCGCGGCTGCCGGTGGCGTGTGGCTGCTGCTGTCGATCTGGAAGAGCAACAGGGCGGATCGGGAGTGATCCTGTGGCCTGTGCCGAGTCCGCCCCCTGCCTACCCTTCCAGCAGCACGCCATCCACCAGCCGTAGACGGCGTTGCATCCGTCCTGCCAGTTCGTGGTCGTGGGTGACGACGATGAAGCTGGTGTCGAATTTCTCGTTGAGCTGCTGCATCAGTTCGAACAGGGCCTGCGCGCTGCTGCGGTCGAGGTTGCCGGTGGGTTCATCGGCCAGCACGCAGGCCGGCTCGGTGACCAGCGCGCGTGCCACTGCGACGCGCTGGCGCTCGCCGCCGGACAGTTCCGAGGGGTGATGGCGCAGGCGGTGCGCCAGCCCGACCTGCTCCAGCATCGCGGCGGCGGGCGGCTCGGCCTCGGCGCGTTTCAGGCCGCGGATCAGCAGCGGCATCGCGACGTTTTCCAGCGCGGTGAATTCCGGCAGCAGGTGGTGGAACTGGTAGACGAAGCCGAGCGCGCGGTTGCGCAATGCGCCGCGCTGTGTCTCGTTCATCTGCTGCATTTCCTGGCCGAATATCTGCACGCTGCCGCTGCTGGCATTGTCCAGCCCGCCGAGCAGGTGCAGCAGCGTGCTCTTGCCGGAGCCGGACGCGCCGACGATGGCGAGGCGTTCGCCGCGCGCCACGTCGAGATTCACGCCCTTGAGCACCGGCACATCCTCCTCGCCGATCGTGAAGGTCTTGCTCAAATCGCGGCAGGAAATTACGTTACCTGATTCCTGATCCCTGATTCCTGATCCCTGATTATTCATATCTCAGCGCCTCCGCCGGTTGGGTCTGCGACGCGCGGTAGCTCGGATACAGCGTCGCCAGCAGGCTGATCAGGAACGACATCGACGCGACCAACGCGACCTCGTGATAGCGCAGGTCGGACGGCAGCTCGGTGATGTAATACACGTCCTTGGCGAGGAACTGCACCCTGAACAGTTGCTCGATGAACGGCACCACGACGTCGAGATTGAGCGCCAGCGCGATGCCGCCGAGGCTGCCGAGCAATGTGCCGATCACGCCGATCACCACGCCCTGCACGATGAAGATTTTCATGATGCTGCGCGGCGACGCGCCGAGGGTGCGCAGGATGGCGATGTCGGCCTGCTTGTCGGTGACCGCCATCACCAGCGTGGAGACGATGTTGAACGCGGCCACCGCGACGATCAGCGAC
>JACPEI010000067.1 GCA_016183575.1 Nitrosomonadales bacterium
CAAGGACATCAACACCGTGGCACATCTGTCGGGGATCACGCTATGAGCCGCATCCAGACCACTTTCGACAAGCTCAAACAGCACCAGCGCAAGGCGCTCATTCCGTTCTTTACGGCGGGCGACCCGAACCCGGCGCTCACTGTGCCGCTGCTGCATGCGCTGGTGGAAGCGGGCGCAGACGTGATCGAGCTGGGCGTGCCGTTCTCCGACCCGATGGCGGACGGGCCGACCATCCAGCGCGCTTCCGAGCGCGCGCTCAAGCATCACGTCGGGTTGCATCACGTGCTGGACATGGTCGCCGAATTTCGCCGCAGCGATGCCGAAACGCCCATCGTGCTGATGGGCTACGGCAACCCGATCGAGGCGATGGGCTGGGAAACCTTTGCGCAGCGTTGCGCCGCAGTCGGTGTGGACGGCGTGCTGACCGTGGACTTTCCGCCGGAAGAAGGCCACGAGGCATTCGCGCACCTGACCATGCACGGCATCGATCCGATCTTCCTGCTCGCGCCGACCAGCACCGATGCGCGCGTCGCGCGCGTCACCAAACAGGCGCGCGGCTATGTGTATTACGTGTCGCTGAAGGGCGTGACCGGCGCGGGGCACCTGGACCTGGATGCCATCGAGCAAAAGATCCCGCAACTGCGCCAGCATATCCAGTTGCCCATCGGCGTCGGCTTCGGCATCCGCGATGCCGCGACCACGTTGGCGGTGGCGAAGCTGTGCGACGGCGTGGTGGTGGGCAGCCGCATCGTGCAGGAAATCGAAAACTCGACCGAACAGAATGTCGTCGCCAATGTGGGCAAGCTGGTCAAGGAACTGAGACAGGCTGTTGATCAGGCCTGCAAAACAATG
Organism: Nitrosomonadales bacterium; assembly: GCA_016183575.1. Lineage (GTDB taxonomy): Bacteria > Pseudomonadota > Gammaproteobacteria > Burkholderiales > Gallionellaceae > Gallionella. The sequence goes on from JACPEI010000067.1 coordinate 853, forward strand.
TAGGTTGAGTTAGCGGCTTCATCGCGTAACCCAACATTGCAAACTGGAGCGCGGGCATCTTGCCCGCATAATCGAAGCGGGCAAGATGCCCGCGCTCCCTGCCAATGGATAAGCAGGCAATAAAAAGGAAATATTTATGAGCTGGTTTCAGAAGTTATTGCCGCCGAAGATCAAGCGCCGCGAGAGCGAATCAAAGAAGAGCGTGCCGGAGGGCCTGTGGCACAAGTGTCCGAACTGCCAGGCGGTGCTGTACCACTCCGATCTGGAAAAGAACCAGAGCGTCTGCCCGAAGTGCAGCCATCACCATCGTATCAATGCGCGCACCCGGCTGGATTTGCTGCTCGACGGCGAGGGGCGCTTCGAGATCGGCGCGGAAGTGCTGCCGATCGACACCCTCAAGTTTAAGGACAGCCGAAAGTATTCGGAACGTCTAACTGCTGCCAAAAAGAGCACCGATGAAGAAGACGCAATGGTGGTGATGCAGGGCAGCATCCATGCGGTGCCGGTGGTGGTTGCCGCATTCGAATTCGACTTCATGGGCGGCTCGATGGGCTCGGTGGTCGGCGAGCGTTTCGTGCGCGGCGTGCAGGTCGCGCTGGAGCAGCAATGCCCGTTCATCTGCTTCGCCGCCAGTGGCGGCGCGCGCATGCAGGAAGGTCTGCTGTCGCTGATGCAGATGGCCAAGACCTGCGCCGCCTTGACGCAACTCAGCCAGGAAAAACTGCCGTTCATCTCGGTGCTGACCGACCCGACCATGGGCGGCGTATCCGCCAGCTTCGCCTTCATGGGCGACGTGGTGATTGCCGAACCCGGCGCGCTGATCGGCTTCGCCGGCGCGCGCGTGATCCAGCAGACGGTGCGCGAGACGCTGCCGGAAGGTTTCCAGCGCGCGGAATTCCTGCTCGAGCACGGTGCGGTGGACATGATCGTGGACAGGCGCGAAATGAAGAACCAGCTGGCGACGCTGATTACGCTGCTGACGAAGCAGTCGGCGGTGGCGGAGATCGAGGCGGCTTAAATTAAGTATGAGTTAGTTCATGCTGACATGGATAATCTGATGTCGAATAGAATTGTAAGCGGAATATTTAGCTTTTCTGGCGCATCAGTCATGATTGGTGTGGCTGGTTTCCTATCCGCGCTGGTTGGTATGTTTGTGGATGTATCGGATCAGGTTTCCGTTAAGTGGCTACTTTTCGTAATCTGGGTGTTTTCCACACTTGCACTAATAATGCTCAAGGTTATTTATGACATTGCAAACGAGGTTAAGCCAACCCCTCCGTTTGAGTCTCCAATTAAATACATCCAAGAAGAACAGATATTTGTCATACGACGTAATGAAAATTTTCTAAATCAAATTGTTGTGGGCTGCTATCTTCAGCGTGATGATGTTGAGAGACTGGCTTACATCGGGGTTGTTCACATTGTGCAAGACAAAGTAATTCAGATAAAAATTCGTGTAGATATGAAAATGCTTAAGGAAATACCATCATCAATAGACGAATTAAAGAGCATTGTTGTTCGACCTGTAGTGCCGGTAACTGCACTTCAACAATTTAGCAGATCGGAGAGTTCAGATGAGTGATAGATATTTCGCTAAAGTGGTATCCACACGAGATAAATTTACTATTGTTATCAATGCCGGAAGCAATAGAGGTGTGAAACTTGGGAGCAGATTTTTAGTTGTGGGACTTGGTGAGGCGGTTGTCGATCCTGATACTGGAGAAGAGCTTGAGCGCCTTGAATTATTAAGAGGAAAAGCCAAAGCCATCCATGTCCAAGAAAAAATTGCCACTTTGCAAGCAACTGAGTATGAGCGTGATCCAGACGTGAAGGAGATAAAGAAAGTTATTGCAAAAGGCGGCGGGCTAATTAATTACGGGTTGATAAATACGCCACAAGAAACTGTGACAGAGTCTATTCAGCAAGGGGAAGAGCGACTTAAAGAGCTAAAAGGCGTTCAAGTTGGAGATTATGTTATTGCGGAGGGTACTTAATCGGTGAACGTGGCTGTGCGTACTCGGCGGAATAACACGGACACCCCCAGAAATTCGTTTTGCGGGATGAAGCGCAAGGAGCCGCGCAGCGAATGACGAGACATACCTCATGGGTAGGCGAGGAATGAGCGAGCACGCGACGCCGCGATTCGCCCAGAAAATGAATTTACACGACTGGCTAACCTACCTCGAATCCCTGCACCCCAAGACCATCGCGCTGGGACTTACGCGCGTCGCGCAGGTCAAACAGCGGCTGAAGCTCAATCCCGATTTTCCCATCATCACGGTCGGCGGCACCAACGGCAAGGGCTCGGTGTGCGCGATGCTGGAATCCATCCTGCACGCCGCCGGATACCGCGTCGGCTGCTACACCTCGCCGCATCTGCTGCGTTACAACGAGCGCGTGCGCATCGGAAAAAAACAGGCGAGCGATGCGGAGTTGTGCGCTTCGTTCGAGAAGATCGAGCAGGCTCGCAAAGGGCAGGGAGCCGACACACCCATTCCCACCCCAACCCTCCCCTTGAAGGGGAGGGAGCGATCGTCAGAACTGGATGATATTTCCCTGACCTATTTCGAGTTCGGCACGCTGGCGGCGATGCAGTGTTTCATCGAGCACCAGGTGGAGGTCGCGATCCTCGAAGTGGGGCTGGGCGGCAGGCTGGATGCGGTGAATGCATTCGACAGCGACTGCGCTGTGGTGACCAGCGTGGACATCGACCATACCGATTACCTCGGCGAGACGCGCGAAGAGATCGCGTTCGAGAAGGCGGGTATCTTCCGCAAAGGCAAGGTGACGATCTGCGCAGATGCGGAGGTGCCGCAGGCGATCCGCAACCATGCGCAGCAGATCGGCGCGAAGCTGTGGTGCATCGGCAGCGAATTCGGGTTTACGCCGCATCAGGGGCAGTGGGATTACCGCAGTCTTGTGGGTTCGCGCAACGCGCTGCCGTATCCGGCGTTGCGCGGTGCATTCCAATTGAACAACGCGAGCGCGGCGCTGGCGGCGCTGGATGCACTGAAAGAGCGCTTGCCAGTGAGCATGGAAGCGGTGCGGCGCGGGCTGGTCGAGGTGCAACTGGCGGGGCGTTTCCAGTTCGTGCCGGGCAGGCCGACGCTGATCCTGGATGTGGCGCACAATCCGCATGCGGCGCGTTCGCTGGCGCAGAATCTTGCCGGCTTGCCGCCTTGTCCGCACACTTTCGCGGTGTTTGCGATGCTCAGGGATAAGGACATGGCGGGGGTGGCGGCGGCGCTCGATCCGCATATCGATACCTGGCTGGTGGCGGGGATTGATGCGCCGCGCGGCGCGGCCGCCGGGGAGCTGGCGCAAGTGCTGCAAAACACTGGTGTGCGCGGGGATATTCAAACCTTCCCCGATGTCGGCGAAGCATTGCGTTATGCCTATAACGCGGCAGGCGAAAATGATAGAATTGCGGCCTTCGGATCGTTCTATACCGTGGCGGAAGCGATAGCCGCAAAAGGACTGAAATTTTGAGATTCGCTAAGGGTTCCATAAAGCATGGCAAAACAGCTGACAGACGATGAACTGAACCTCAGGCGCAAGGCGCGCCGCCGCCTGATCGGGGCAGTCGCGCTCACGCTGGCGGTGGTGGTGATCCTGCCGATGGTGCTGGATAGCTAGCCCAAGCCTACCGGACAGGATATCTAACTGCGCATTCCGGATCCCGATAAGGTCGGCGAGTTTATTCCGGGCGCGGCGGTTTCCGAGGTGGTGGCAGCTTCGCCGTTTGCCGCTTCCGCAGTCGAGGTTGTTTCGGCCCCGGTTGCCGCATCCGCCGTGGCGCCGGACAAATCGGCTGCCGCGCCGGCTGTTGCGGCGCCGGGCAAACAACCCGCCGCCGATAAACAGCCGGAAGCTGCGGAATCGAAGAACCCGGAATCCAAAAATATGGATAAGCAGAGCGGCGAAAGTTTCGTCGCGCAGGTCGGCGCTTATGCCAATCCCGACACCGCAAGGCAGGAAGCGAGCAGGCTGAAAAAACTGGGCTTCAAGGCCTATACCGAAAAGGCCGGCGACAAGGTTCGCGTGCGCGTGGGGCCGTATGCGGAGCGCGAAAAAGCCGAGAAGGTGCGCCAATTGCTGGAAAAACATGGGCTGCATCCGGTGGTGACCAGCGCCAAATGACCGGATTCGATTTTGCCGTCATGGCGATATTGCTGGTTTCGTTGTTGTTCGGTTTGTGGCGCGGCCTGGTTTATGAAGTGCTGTCGCTGATGGGCTGGCCGGTTGCGTTCGTGCTGAGCAGGTTGTTCGCCGGCAGCGTGGCGCCGATGATGCCGGGGCCTGCCCTGAGTAACATCGAAGGGGCGCAGGAGACGATGCGCGTCACGCTGGCCTACACAGTGGTGTTTGTTGCGGCATTGATCATGTGGGGTGTGCTGGCCTGGCTGCTCTCCAGGCTGGTGAAAGCCGTCGGGCTGGGCTGGCTGGACAGGGTGTTGGGTGGGTTGTTCGGCGTGTTGCGCGGTGGGCTGGTGATGCTCGCGCTGGTGTGGCTGGCCGGGATGACGGCTGTTCCGGAACAGCCGTTCTGGCGTGACGCACAGATGAGCAAAACGGCGGAGGATGCCGCTTTGCTGACCAAGGTGTGGTTGCCGGACAACATCGCACAGCGCGTGCGTTACAAAATTCGCAGTTAATTGTCGGGATAATTATTCATGTGTGGCATTCTCGGAGTGGTCTCGCAAACACCAGCCAACCAGCTGCTGTATGACGGCCTGCAGGTCTTGCAGCACCGCGGTCAGGATGCCGCCGGTATCGCCACGCTGGACGGCCATACCTTCCATCTGCACAAGGACAACGGGCTGGTGCGCGATGTGTTTCGCACGCGCAATATGCGCGCGTTGCTGGGTAATGCGGGCATCGCGCATGTGCGCTATCCCACTGCCGGTTCTTCGGTGGATCACAACGAGGCGCAGCCGTTTTATGTGAACTCGCCGTTCGGCATCATGCTCGGACATAACGGCAATCTGACCAATGCCGAAGAACTGAAGAAACAGTTGTTCGTGGATGACTTGCGCCACGTCAACACCAATTCCGATTCGGAAGTGTTGCTGAATGTGCTGGCGCACGAGTTGCAGGCCAGGTCAAAAGGGCCGCGTCTGGATGTGCCGACCATTTTTGCCGCAGTATCCGCTGTGCACCGGCGCTGCCGCGGTGCGTATGCCGTGGTGGCGATGATCGCGGGCTACGGCTTGCTGGCGTTCCGCGACAGTCACGGCATCCGTCCGCTGGTGGTGGGGGTGAACGAAACCGCCTTGGGGCAGGAATACCTGGTTGCTTCGGAGAGCGTGGCGCTGGATACGCTGGGCTTCAAATTTTTGCGCGATGTCGCACCCGGCGAGGCGGTGTTCATCGATTTTGCCGGCAATTTCCACAGCCAGCAATGCAGCGACAGGCCCAGCCTGAATCCTTGCATCTTCGAGTATGTCTATCTGGCGCGCCCCGATTCGATGATTGATGGCGTGTCGGTCTACGAAACGCGCTTGTATATGGGCGAATATCTCGCCGACAAGCTCAAGCGCGAATGGGACGGGGTGGATATCGACGTGGTTATCCCGATTCCCGATTCCAGCCGCCCCAGCGCGTTGCAATTGGCAAACCGCCTCAATATCCCGTTCCGCGAAGGTTTTGTGAAGAACCGCTACATCGGTCGCACCTTCATCATGCCCGGGCAGGCGATGCGCAAAAAATCGGTACGCCAGAAGCTGAATGCCATCGGCATGGAATTCAAGGGCAAGAATGTGCTGCTGGTGGACGACTCCATCGTGCGCGGTACCACCAGCCGCGAGATCGTGCAGATGGCGCGCGATGCCGGTGCGCTGAAGGTATATTTCGCCTCCGCCGCGCCGCCGGTGCGCTTTCCGAATGTGTATGGCATCGATATGCCGAGCCGCAACGAGCTGATTGCGACGGGGCGCAGCGATGATGAAATCTGCCGCGAGATCAGCGCGGACCGCCTGATCTACCAGGATCTGGATGACCTCAAAGCGGCGGTGCGCAAGAATAATCCCGAGATCACTGCTTTTGATGCATCCTGCTTTGATGGCAACTACATCACCGGCGACATCACGCCGCATTATCTGAATGTGATCGAAGCGCTGCGTGGCGGCGGAAATGCCAACAAGTTATCGGATGACGACCAGATGGAACTGGATCTGGCGGCAAATGCGACTTCGATGTGAGTTTCAGAAGACATAAATCAGAGATATTGAGGGCAGGATGAGCGAACAAAACCATCAAACGGAAAACTGGCAGCCGGAAACCCTGGCGGTGCGCGTGGGGGCGGTGCAAAGCCAGTTCGGCGAAAACAGCGAGGCGCTGTTCCTGACTTCGAGCTTCACCTTCGAGAGCGCCGCGCAGGCCGCCGCGCGCTTCATCGGCGAAGAGCCGGGCAACATCTATTCGCGCTTCACCAACCCGACCGTGACGATGTTCGAGGAGCGGCTCGCCGCGCTGGAAGGTGCGGAGCAATGCGTCGCCACGGCTTCGGGCATGTCGGCGATCCTGGCGTGCGTGATGGGGCTGCTCAAGAGCGGCGACCATATCGTCGCCTCGCGCAGCATCTTCGGCGCGACGATCAACCTGTTCAACAACGTCATCAGGAAGTTCGGCGTGGAGACGACTTACGTTTCCGCCACCGACGTGTCCGAGTGGCAGGCGGCGGTGCGCCCGAATACAAAGTTATTCTTCCTGGAAACGCCGTCCAACCCGCTTACCGAGATTTCCGACATCGCCGCGATCGCCGCAGTGGCGAAGGGCTGCGGCGCGCTGCTGGCGGTGGACAACTGCTTCTGCACGCC
>JACPEI010000077.1 GCA_016183575.1 Nitrosomonadales bacterium
ATCGCGTCGCTCAACATCGCGTTTTCACGCACCATCGGCAAGCGCTCGCCGCTGCGCATGATGTCGCACACATGGGTAAGCAAACGCCTCCCCAGGTTGCCGCCCGGGTGCGAGCGCGCAAAATCTTCCGCGCCGAAACCTTTGGCATCCAGCAATGCCACCGCCAGCGCATCGCCCAGCGCCAGCGCCGCCGTGGTGCTGGCGGTGGGCGCCAGACCCATCGGGCAAGCCTCCCTGTCCACCGCCGAATTGAGATGCACATCGGCAACCTTGGCCAGGCTGGATGCGGGATTGCCGGTCATGCTGATGAGTTTGGCGCCCTGCCGTTTGATGGCCGGCACAATGGCCATCAGCTCCTGACTCTCACCGGAATAGGATAACGCGATGATGACATCCGCACTGGTGATCATGCCGAGATCTCCGTGGCTGGCCTCGCCGGGATGGACAAAATAGGCGGGCGTTCCGGTGCTGGACAGGGTCGCGGCGATCTTGCGCGCGATATGCCCGGACTTGCCCATACCGCTGACGATGACGCGCCCTTCGCAGCGCAGGATCACATCAAGCGCGTGCAAAAAACTCTCATCGAGACGTGTGGCGAGCGCCTGGACGGCGACGGCTTCGATACTCAAAACTTCGCGGGCGAGATCGAGTGCGCGCGGCGCGGCGGAAATATACTTGTTCATGCGGCGCATTATAACAGCGGGAGTTTTTCGAGTAGCCGGCAAAATAGGCGCGGACCTGATTTATCCCCAAGCCGGACAGGCCTGGGGAAACCGGACTATTTCCTCGAACGAGATGCCGCGCTCAGTTTTCGGCACCTCGTTTTTATCGTGAATTCCAGCAAAACGGCTTCATGCATTACTTCATGCAATCTTGGAAACGGCACAATCATGGCATGCCAACGAAAAACAGGCATTGCCGCAGCCCGCACTGGCCGACCACGCATGGGACTGTTAGGGCGTGCGATCGGCTCCTGCATCGGTTACTGGAACGGCCTGGGGCGCGGCGTCTTATCCGTAGACGGCGGCAAAATCGGCAGCTTGAAATCCGGCTGGGTGCCGGTGAGCGTCTTCAGGAAGGCGACAATCTTGCCGATTTCATCCTTGCTGAAATTGCGGCCGAGTTGCAGCCTGCCCATCGTATCCACCGCCTCCTCCAGCGTCCAGGCAGCGCCGTCGTGGAAGTAGGGGTAGGTCAATTCGACGTTGCGCAGGATAGGCACCTTGAAATTCATGCGATCCGCATCTTTTCCGGTGACCGCAATCCGCCCTTCCGCCTTGCTGGCGGTTTTGTAGTCTGCGTGCAAACCCATTTTCTGGAACGATCCGCCGCCCACGGCAGTGCCGTTGTGACAGGCCACGCAACCGGCGTCCTTGAACAGCCTGTAACCGGCCAGCTCGGTATTGTTCAGCGCTTTCCTGTCGCCCTTCAACCATTTGTCGAAACGGGAATCAGGCGTAACCAGCGTTTCCTCAAAGGCCGCGATAGCTTCAGTCACCATGTCGATCTTGACATCATCCGACCCGAACACGCGCTTGAATTCAGCACGGTATTGGGGAATGGAACGCAATACATCCACCGCCAGTTCGTGGGTGAAGGCCATTTCTCCGGGGTTGGCAATGGGGCCGCCCGCCTGTTCTTTCAGATCCTTCGCGCGGCCATCCCAGAACTGCGCCAAGTTCATGCTTGAGTTCAGCACGGTAGGAGAATTGATCGGGCCTTGCTGCCAGTGGTCGCCGATGGATGTTTGCAAATTGTCCGTCCCGCCCATGCTCAGGTTGTGGCAGGAATTGCAGGAAATGAAGCCGGATTTGGAAAGCCTGGGATCGAAGAAAAGCTTCTTGCCCAATTCCATCTTCGCCTTGTTCTTGACGGATGCGGCGGGGATAGGCTGGATGGGTTCGCTGGATGCTGCCCAGGAGGTCGAGATTGAAATAACTATCAATGCTGCTGTCAAACTGCCAAGTTTCATGATCATTCCTTTCACAGGGTAAGAAACACAAGAACGGACTTAAACTTTGTGGTGCAACAACCAATGTCAGCATAGTGTATGTCACATTTTCCCGATAGGAAAAGCAATTTATACCGCACAACCGGCCCGTCTAGCGCACACAATGAATAACGTGCGAGGAAGGAAATCAAGCTGCCACAAAATTACTACCCGCATTTTCCATCCAAAAAACCGGAAAAACCCTGACACATGTCAACCTTCTTGTTCGATATGCAAAAGTATTGGAAGGCTGACTTGCAGCCACAGGCGCGGAACATGAAACCCGCTCGAGTAGGTTCCAAATGGCTCTCGGGAAAATCAGCGAAAATTTGGCGCGCGCAGCAGCGGAATAACCTGCGCAGTAGCGGAATAAGGCTCGCGCGCAATGGCGCTCAGGCGTTCGAGATCGTTCAGAATGATATGCCTGCGTTCGCTGGCAATCATCCCTTTTTCCTGGAAGCGGGTAAAGATGCGGGAAACGGTTTCTTCGGCGATGCCCAGATAATTGCCGATGTCGCAGCGCGACATGCTCAAATTGAACTGGGTAGAAGAGTAATTGCGCATCGCAAAACGCCGCGACAGCGACAGCAGGTAAGTCGCCAGCCGCTCTTCGGCATTCTTTTTCCCGAGCAGCAGCATCAACTCCTGGTTGTGCTTGATCTCCCTACTCATCATCCTGAGCATCTGGTAATGCACCGACGGGATTTGCCGCGCCAGTTCCTCGAAGCATCCCACCGAAATTTCGCATACCGAAGTGGTTTCCAGCGCCATCGCTTCGCAGCTATAGCGTTTTTCGTCGATGGCGTTCAGCCCGAGCAGCTCGCCCGGAACGTGAAAACCGGTGATTTGCAGGCGGCCATCATCGGTGGAGATATAGGTTTTGACCGATCCGCCGCGGATCGCGTAAACGTAAGTAAATTCTTCGCCGATGCGGTAAAGCACCTCTCCGCGCTTGAGCATGCGTTTTCTTTTCACGTAACGGTCGAGCAGCGCCGTATCTGCACTGTCCAGCCCCATCGGCAGGCAAAGCTGGTAAAGGCCGCAGTTCTGGCAGGATATGGGAATACAACCCGATTCTTGTACAGCTTGACGCACCATGGTCACTCCGCTCGTTCAGGAAAAATCTGTTGCCTCAATGTGTTGGGCTACCCGCTAACCGCTTTTCCAGGTTTAGCGTCGCGCTCATAACACCCCTCCATAGCGCCGCAACAGCTCGAGCATCGCGGAGGCCTTGTCCAGGGTCTCCTGGTACTCCGCCGCCAGATCCGAATCCGCCACGATGCCACCGCCTGCCCAACAGCGGATTTGACCGTTGCTGTGCACCAGGGTGCGGATGGCGATATTGCTGTCCATGTTGCCGTCAAAGCCGACATAACCGATGGCTCCGCAATAGATTCCGCGCCGGTGCGGCTCCAATTGCTCGATGATTTGCATCGCGCGCAGCTTGGGCGCACCGGTAACGGAACCGCCCGGGAAGCAGTCGCGCAACACGTCCAGCGCGTCGCGTCCTGCCGCGAGCCGGCCTTCCACCGTGCTGACCAGATGATGCACATTGGCAAAACTTTCCACCTTGAACAATTCCGGCACGCGCACCGAACCGGGCATGCAGCTCTTGCCCAGATCATTGCGCAACAAATCCACGATCATCAGGTTTTCCGCGCGATCCTTGGGATGGCTGCGCAAGTCTTCGGCGAGCAGGCGGTCTTGCTGCGCATCGCTGCCGCGCGGGCGCGTGCCCTTGATCGGCTTGGTCTTTACTTCGCCGTTTTGCACGCTGACGAAACATTCCGGAGAGGCGCACAGAATCCGGGCATACGGCAGATTCAGGAAGGCCGCGTAGGGCGCGGGGCTCAGGCTGCGCAACGCAAGATAGGCGCCGAACGCATCGCCTTCGGCCTTTGCGCTGAAGCGTTGCGCGAGATTGATCTGGTAGCAATCGCCCGCCTGCAGATAATGCTGCACCGACGCAAATGCGGCCGCGTAGCTGGCAGGCGTAAAATTGGAGGCAATCTGACCATGCACGCGGAAAGTGTCGGCGGGAAGCGGCGGAGGGCTTTGCAAACGGAGCAGTATTTGCGGCAATAACTCCGCCGTTTCGGCAAAGCGCTGGTGCGACACCAGGCGCGCGGTGCGTTGCCGATGGTCCAGCACAACCGCCCAGTCGTAGATACCCACCGCCATGTCCGGCAACTGTCCGGCAGCCTGCGCGATGTCCGGCAAGGTCATCATGCGGCGCGCCAGATCATAGCCCCAATAGCCCAGCGCGCCGCCGGCAAACGGCACATCCGCGACGGGCGCGACCGGTTCGCCCAATGCGCTGCGCAACAACGCAAACGGGTCGTCCTGTGCCGTCCCTTCATCCAGCGTCAGCGTACGATGCGGCGCGGCGGCCAGGATGTCATAGCGCGCCATCCCGCCGCTATCCAGCCACACCACCCAGGGCAGATCGGCCAGCGCGGCGTAATAGCGCGAAGCATCGGGTTGATAGGACAGCGGGGCGCTATAGAAACTCATCGCATTAAGCGGGCGGCAATGCCGGTATTCAAGACACTTCGGAAAAAATCATGGTCGGCAGCGCCGATACATCCGGGGAAGCTAATAATACCATCGCAGGCAGGCATATCGCTGCTGCGATGATATATCGTAGAAAAGTTAGTAAGGTTAACGACTTCAACCGGCGCTATTACCGGGCTGAATCAGACCAACTGTAACCGCGCACGATGCCTTGCTTGTCGAATTTGATTTGCAGCATTTTCACTTTTGCGCCCGACATGGCGGGCAGCCTCCCCGAGGCGGAATAATATGTCCATTCCTCGAACTGCTCCCCGCCGGTATCCACATTGACTCCCGCACCCGCAGGCGCACCCAGCCATGAGCGTACCTGGCTTTGCGTGGAAACGCCGCGCTCGATCCTTGCTTCGAAAGCGCGCAGATCAAAATCCTGCCCCACATGGACAGTGCTGCATGCGGCGAGCGTAGAAATCAACAACACGATAGCAACACGCGAGAAGCGAAACATCGACCCTCCTTCTAGCCTGTCAGGAAAACCAGCGCAGCACGGCGGCAGAACTCAGCGCCAGAGCGCCCAGACCGCACAAGACAAGCCAGGCCTGCCGGCTGGCCGCCGCCGATGGATGCGCGAACAGTTGCCACGCCGCCAGGGTAAAGCCGAGCGCTGCGCACGCCATTTTTACGCCGAGCGCGGCTACGGCGATGCCGTGAATATCGGGAAACTTCCCGTAATGGTAAAAACTGATCGCGCCGAAAGTCGCCCCGCTTGCCGCCTGGGTCGCCCAACCGATGAGCACTATCCAGGCAAGCCGGCGTTGCACCGTTGCATCGCGCCACGCGAGCGCGCAGGCCGCGCCGCCCACCACCGCCACCGCCCCGAAATTATGGACGATCTGGGTGGCGGCGTAGGCAAGGTTTTGCCAGTCCATCGCTATTCTGCCGTGACCTTGATGCAGCGCTCCACACCGGTTGGCGTGTGGTTCTTGTTGACCATTCTGGCGCAAATTTCATGCATCCCCCGCGTCAGGGGATCAAGCGTGGAGCTGCCCTTCGTTTGGCGCAGCAAAGCCACTTGCTTGCCATCCACGTAAAGGTGGGCATGATCGCTCTCGCCCCCCAGAGTGACTTCATAGGCAAGTTTGCTTTGCGCTCTGGCATCGAGTTTGGCGCCATCCGCAGGGGAAATGATGTCGATTTTGGCCTCGGCGGCCACCGCCAGCGATGCAGTGAGACTTGCAAGAATGAATACCAGCATAGACAGGTTGCGCATGATTTTCTCCTTCAATTGATGAGAAATGACCATAAACCCAGAGACACAATAGCGGTACGCGCCTATTGTGCGCTGCATACTAGCACTCCCTATCAAACTATCAAGCCCTATGCCAAACGCGCTGCACCGGCAACCCGGCATGATAAAATCCGCGCTCATTTTTCAGGCCACCTACCATGACCGGCAACACCCACCCGATTGAGCAACTCCTGCAACAACGCATCCTGATCCTCGACGGTGCGATGGGCACGATGATCCAGCGCTACAAGCTGACCGAGGAACACTATCGCGGCATCACGCTGTATGGCGAATATGCGGGTGAGCGCAAAACTTTTGCCGGCCACGAGGTCGACGTCAAAGGCAACAATGAGCTGCTGCTGCTGACGCAGCCGCATATCATCGGCGGCATCCATCGCGAGTATCTGGAAGCGGGCGCGGACATTCTCGAGACCTGCACTTTCAATTCCAACTCCGTCTCGATGGCGGATTACCAGATGCAGCATCTGGTGTACGAACTGAACGTCGCCGGCGCGAAGCTGGCGCGCGGGTTATGCGATGAATTCTCCACGCCGGACAAACCGCGCTTCGTCGCGGGCGTGCTCGGCCCGACCGGGCGCACCGCATCGATCTCGCCGGACGTCAATGATCCGGGCGCGCGCAACGTCACCTTCGACGAGCTGGTGGAAAGCTACGCCGAAGCGGTGCGCGGTTTGCTGGATGGCGGCGCGGATACCCTGATGGTCGAGACTATCTTCGACACGCTGAACGCCAAGGCCGCGCTGTTCGCCATCGAGCGGCATTTCGAGCGGCATGGCGTAAGAGTTCCAATCATGATTTCGGGAACGATCACCGATGCATCTGGACGCACTTTATCGGGGCAAACTACCGAGGCGTTCTGGAATTCCCTGAGCCATGCCATGCCGCTGTCGATTGGCCTGAACTGCGCGCTGGGCGCAGAACTGATGCGCCCCTATGTGGAAGAATTGTCGCGCGTCGCAAGCTGTTATGTCAGCGCACACCCCAACGCCGGGCTGCCCAATCCGCTGTCGGAAACCGGCTACGACGAACTGCCGGAGACCACCGCGCGGCTGGTGAAGGAGTTCGCCACCAGCGGCTTCCTCAACATCGCCGGGGGCTGCTGCGGCACGTCGCCCGCGCATATCAAGGCGATCGCCGAGGCGCTGAAGGACGTGCCGCCGCGCCGCATTCCGGACATCGAGAAGAAGTGCCGCCTGTCCGGGCTGGAGCCGTTCAACGTCGGCGACGACTCGCTGTTCGTCAATGTCGGCGAACGCGCCAACGTCACCGGCTCGGCCAGGTTCAAGCGGCTGATTCTGGAAGGCCAGTACGACGAGGCGCTGGAAGTCGCCAAGCAGCAGGTGGAAACCGGCGCGCAGATCATCGACATCAACATGGACGAGGCGATGCTGGACGGTGAGGCCGCGATGGCGAAGTTCCTCAACCTGATCGCCTCCGAGCCGGACATCTCCAGGGTGCCGCTGATGATCGATTCCTCCAAGTGGAGCATCATCGAGGCCGGACTGAAGTGCGTGCAGGGCAAACCCATCGTCAACTCGATTTCGCTGAAAGAAGGCGAGGAGCCGTTCGTCCAGCACGCTACGCTGGTACGCCGCTACGGCGCGGCAGCGGTGGTGATGGCGTTTGACGAACAGGGCCAGGCCGACACGTTCAAGCGCAAGACCGAAATCTGCCAACGCAGCTACGACATCCTCGTAAACCAGGTCGGCTTCCCGCCGGAAGACATCATCTTCGACCCGAACATTTTCGCGATCGCCACCGGCATCGAGGAGCACAACAACTACGCGGTGGACTTCATCGAAGCGACCGCGTGGATCAGAAAAAATCTGCCCTACGCGAAGATTTCCGGCGGTGTGTCCAACGTATCCTTCAGTTTCCGCGGCAACGAACCGGTGCGCGAGGCGATCCATACCGTGTTCCTGTATCACGCGATCAAGGCTGGGCTGACCATGGGCATCGTCAACGCCGGGCAGCTCGGCGTCTACGAGGAGATTCCCAGGGAACTGCGCGATGCGGTGGAAGATGTGGTGCTGAACCGCAGCCCCGATGCCGGAGAGAAGCTGGTCACGCTGGCCGAGACGGTGAAGAGCGGCGGCAAGGCGCAAGTCGAGGATCTCGAATGGCGCAAGGGCACGGTGCAGGAACGCATCACCCACGCGCTGGTGCGCGGCATCACCACCTACGTCGTGGAAGACACCGAAGAGGCGCGCCAGCAGGCAAAGTTTCCGGTCGAGGTGATCGAAGGCCCGCTGATGACCGGCATGAACGTGGTCGGCGACCTGTTCGGCGCGGGCAAGATGTTCCTGCCGCAGGTGGTCAAATCCGCGCGCGTAATGAAGCAGGCGGTGGCGCATCTGGTGCCGTACATCGAGGCGGAAAAATTGCGCACCGGCAACACCAGCGCCAAGGGCAAGATCGTGATGGCCACGGTCAAGGGCGACGTGCACGACATCGGCAAGAACATCGTCACCGTGGTGCTGCAATGCAACAACTTCGAGGTGGTGAACATGGGCGTGATGGTGCCTTGCCAGCATATCCTCGACGCCGCGCGCGAGCACAATGCCGACATCATCGGGCTGTCCGGCCTGATCACGCCGTCGCTGGAGGAAATGGCGCATGTCGCGAAGGAAATGCAGCGGCAGGGCTTCACCATCCCGCTGATGATCGTCGGCGCGACCACGTCGCGCGTGCATACCGCGGTGAAGATCGAACCGAACTACCGCGCGCGGTGGGCATATGCAGCAACCTGCTCTCCGACACCCTGCGCGACGAATATATCGCGGGCATCAAGACGGACTACGCTGCGGCGCGCGAGCAGCACGAAGGCAGGAAAGAAAAAGCCGTCTACGTCACGCTGGCAGAGGCGCGGGCGCATGGTTTGAAGACAAATTGGGCAACCCAAACCCCCCTCAATCCCCCCTTGTCAGGGGGGAAGGCCACCGCCTCCTCCCCTGATAAGGGGAGGCCGGGAGGGGTTTACACGCCGCCCAAACCGCACCTCATGGGCGTGCATAAGTTCGAGGCCTATCCGCTCGACAAGATCGCCGAATATATCGACTGGACGCCGTTCTTCCATGCGTGGGAGCTGTCCGGGCGCTACCCGAAGATCCTGCAGGACGAAACAGTGGGCGAGACCGCGCGCAGCCTGTTCCACGATGCGCAGGCGATGCTCAAGCGCATCATCGACGAAAAATGGCTCACCGCGAATGCGGTATTCGGCCTGTTTCCGGCGAACAGCGTCAATAGCGACGACATCGAAATTTACACCGATAAGACTCGTAAGAAAGTGGCGATGACCTGGCATAACCTGCGCCAGCAGACCAGGAAGCCGGAGGACATCCCGAACTACTGCCTCGCCGATTTCATCGCGCCGAAGGAAACCGGCGTGCCGGACTACATCGGCGCATTCGCGGTGACGGCGGGCCTCGGCATCGATGCGCGCATCGCCGAGTTCGAGAAGCGCCACGACGACTACAATGCGATCCTGCTCAAGTCGCTGGCCGACCGCCTCGCAGAGGCCTTTGCCGAACTGCTGCACGCGCGCGTGCGCCGCGAATTCTGGGGTTATGCGGCAGACGAAGGACTGGACAACGACGCGCTGGTCGCCGAGCAATACCGCGGCATCCGCCCCGCGCCAGGCTATCCCGCCTGCCCGGAACATACCGAGAAGGGGCCGCTGTTCGAGCTGCTGCAGGCTCCGCTGAATACAGGCATCACGCTGACCGCCAGCTACGCGATGCTGCCCACTGCGGCGGTCAGCGGTTTTTACCTCTCGCACCCGCAGACGCAATATTTTGCGACCGGCAAGATAGACAGGGATCAGGTAGCGGACTACGCGCGGCGCAAGGGCTGGAGCGTGGAAGAGGCGGAGCGCTGGCTGGCGCCGGTGTTGGGCTACTAACAGGAGGAGTTATGCCGAATGAACCATCAGGTAGCTTCGTTCGTTGGCAAGCGATAACGATCGGCCAGCTTTCGTATGCCATAAATCTTATCCTTGGACTTTCTGTTGCCGCATTAGGATTTCAACTATCGCTTCTGCAAGATAGCAATTTCAGCCTTTCCTCGTGGGGAAAGTGCGCCTTTTTAATTTCCTTGGTAAGTCTATTTTTCTCTTCGACTTTTGGTGTTTGGGTTGTTATTAACCGGCTAAGAGATTTTCGCCTAACCATGAGAACGGCCCGCAAAAGAGAAGCAATGCTTGAGGACAAGAAAACCAAAGAAGAAATTGACTGTGTGCTTGGGCCATATCGAATTGAAAGCAAGAAACTTGGAGATGCCACATGGATGTTGTTTTGGTGGCAAATCGGCAGTTTTAGCGCAGGAATATTTTTCTCAACTCTCGCCATATTGGTAATTTTTGGCCAAAAACTGCTGTAAGACTGGAGGGGCCCAATGAACACAAAACAGCTAATTGTGCTTTGGTATGTTGGCGTTGTAGTTCTGCTTCTGCTCGTTGCGGACGGATGGGGGGTTGTGTGGCTTCGAAGAAATGAATCAGCCACATTTGCTTTAGCCGCCATTTTATTTGGCGGCTTAGTAATGTTTACTCAGAGGAATGGTCTTCAATTCGACAAAAAATTATTTGCCAAATGGATGAGTATTCCGGCATTTCTGCTTGTGGCGCTAATTGCCTATGTCATTAGTCATGAGAGCAAAGTAGCGCAAAAAGTGGAGGTGCTTGCACCATGGGACCAAGCAAACGTTACCGGAACAGCAGGTTTGTCATATGGCACTCTGTTCCAAGGAAACTTATACAACGGAACGAATTACTATCTTCGCAGCATTGTTATCAATATCACCGCTAAAGAGAAGGATGGCAAGATACGATGGTCGAGACAATTTTCAGATGATGTGTTTATCAAACCGCTAACCACAGGTAGTTTTCAAATAGAAGTAGTAGACGCCAAAGGTGCTCAGTTAGATTGGAGCGTTAGTGAAGTAAAAGGTGAATGGCAAGGAGCAGCAAGAAAATGAGCACGATAAGCCATCAATAGCCTCCTCAATATTTGTTGGCTTGAAATGAACCACATTATTTTTTACCGCTGGCTATACTGCTAACTGCCAGCATTTTTTCAACCACGGCTTACTCCGAGCAGGCCAAAACACAAAAAGGAACAAGCGTCATGACTGAACTGATCAAAACCGATACCAAACTGGGCGAAGGCGCAGAGGCAACTACCGGCAAGGATGTGCTGGTGCATTACACCGGCTGGCTGTACGACGAAGCGGCACCCAGCCATAAAGGCAAGAAGTTCGACAGCTCGCATGACCGCGCTGAACCGTTCGACTTCCCGCTCGGCGCAGGGCATGTGATCAAGGGCTGGGATCAGGGCGTGGAAGGCATGAAAGTCGGCGGACAGCGCACGCTGATCATCCCCGCGCAGCTTGGCTATGGCGCACGCGGCGCGGGCGGGGTGATTCCGCCGAATGCGACCCTGGTGTTCGATGTGGAATTGCTGGCGGTACGGTAAATCACCACACACCGCCTATCCTGCAACGACTCATGTGACTCCGGAGAAACGTATGATGAAGCGCACTTTGTTTTTACCGCTGGCCTTGCTGCTGACCGCCGGCATTTTCTCAATCAGCGCCTGCTCCAAGCAGGCCGCAACACAAAAGGAAACCGGTGTCGTGGCCGAACTGACCAAAACCGACACCAAGCTGGGGGAAGGCACCGAAGCAACCGCAGGGCACAACGTAACGGTGCATTACACCGGATGGCTGTACGACGAAGCGGCTCCCTACCACAAGGGCAAGAAGTTCGACAGCTCTCGCGACCGCAACCAGCCGCTCGATTTTCCGCTCGGCGCGGGGCGCGTCATCAAGGGCTGGGATCAGGGTGTGGCAGGCATGAAGGTCGGCGGGCAGCGCACGCTGGTTATCCCCGCGCACCTGGGTTATGGACCAATGGGCGCGGGCGAGGCGATTCCACCGAATGCGGCGCTGTTGTTCGATGTGGAATTGCTGGGCGTAAATTAATCCTGCAGCGGAGATACGGGCGATGAACCTGGTCTCGAATCCGCTGCTGGTCACGGCGCTGATGCTTGCCGTGTCCAACCTGTTCATGACGTTTGCGTGGTACGGGCACCTGAAGAACTTCGCCAGCTCGCCGTGGTATATCGCGGCACTGATCAGCTGGGGCATCGCGCTGTTCGAGTACATGATCATGGTGCCCGCGAACCGCATCGGCTATACCGCGATGGATCTGGGGCAATTGAAGATATTGCAGGAGGTCATCACGCTGTCGGTGTTCGTGCCGTTCGCGGTGCTGTACATGAACCAGCCGCTGAAATGGGATTATCTGTATGCGGCGCTGTGCCTGATGGGCGCGGTGTATTTTATTTTTCGAGCTTAAATTTCTGACTGCAGGAGCGTGCCCCGCACGCGAACATTTGCAATCGCGCGCAGGGCGCGCTCCTACAATCGGCTATGGTTAAATTGACGATGGGCAAACAGAAACACATCCACATCCTCGGCATCTGCGGCACCTTCATGGGCGGTATCGCGGCCATCGCCAAGCAGGCGGGCTATCGCGTGACCGGCTGCGACGCCAACGTCTATCCGCCGATGAGCACGCAGCTCGAGGCGCAGGGCATAGCACTGACCGAAGGCTTCGGCGTCGAGCAGCTCGGGCTCAGGCCGGATATATTCGTGATCGGCAACATGGTGTCGCGCGGCAACCCGCTGATGGAGGAAATCCTCAACCGCAACCTGCCCTATGCCTCCGGCCCGCAATGGCTGGCGGACACTCTGCTGCGAGACAAGTGGGTGCTGGGCGTGGCGGGCACGCATGGCAAGACAACGACATCGTCGATGCTGGCGTGGATACTGGAATATGCCGGGCTGAACCCCGGCTTCCTGATCGGCGGCGTGCCGCAGAATTTCGGCATTTCGGCGCGGTTAACCCCCCCTAGCCCCCCCTTGTCAGGGGGGGAAGTTTCTTCGTTCTTCGTCATCGAGGCCGACGAATATGACACCGCCTTCTTCGACAAGCGTTCCAAGTTCGTGCACTACCGTCCGCGCACCGCGATCCTGAACAACCTCGAATTCGACCACGCCGACATCTTCGCCGACCTCTCAGCCATTGAGACGCAGTTCCACCACCTGGTGCGCACCGTGCCCGGCAACGGGCTGGTGGTATGCAACGGGCGCGAGGAATCGCTGGCGCGCGTACTGCAGCGCGGCTGCTGGACACCGGTGGAAATGTTCGGAAATAACGACGGCTGGAACATCGACGCAAACGACCGCGTGACGCTGAACGGCGAACCGCAGGGCACGCTCGAATGGGACTTGCTCGGCGAGCACAACCGCATGAACGCGTTAGCCGCGCTCGCCGCGGCGCGCCATGCCGGTGTGCCGGTGGCGGAGGGTCTGGCGGCGCTGGCCGAATTCAAGAACGTGAAGCGGCGCATGGAAGTGCGCGGCACAGTCAACGGCATCACCGTGTATGACGACTTCGCGCATCACCCCACCGCAATCGACACCACCGTCGCTGGGCTGCGGCGCAAGGTCGGCAATGCGCGCATCCTCGCGGTGCTCGAACCGCGCTCCAACACAATGAAGCTCGGCGTGATGAAGGATGCGCTGCCCGGCAGTTTGAAGGAGGCCGATCTGGTGTTCTGCTACGCCGAAAACCTCGGCTGGGATGCGCGCGGCGCGCTGGCACCCTTGGGCGAGAAGGCCGTGGTGAAGGATGACCTCAGCGAGCTGATCGAAGCCATCGCCGCCGCCGCAAAATCAGGCGACCAGGTGCTGGTGATGAGCAACGGCGGGTTTGGCGGGATACACGAGAAATTACTCAAACGATTGCAGGGCTGACAATGTAGGAGCGGGCCATGCCCGCGAAGCGTTCAATCGCGGGCATGGCCCGCTCCTACACCCCCTCCTGATTTTCCAAGCCCAGCTCCTGGATCTTGCGCGTCAGGGTGTTGCGCCCGATGCCAAGCAGGATGGCCGCTTCGATACGGCGCCCGCCGGTGTGGTGCAGGGCTTGCAGGATCAGGGTGCGCTCGAATTGCGCGGCAAGCTTGCCCATGATGTGATCTTCGCCGCGCTGCAAGGCCAGCCCTACTTGTTGCGCCAGCACGGTGCTCCAGTCGCCGCCCAGCGCCGCGTCCGAGGCGGATTCGCCGCGCCACTCGGGCGGCAGGTCGGCGATCTCGATCCTCTGCGAGGGCGTCATCACGGCCAGCCAGTGACAGAGGTTTTCCAGTTGCCGCACGTTGCCGGGAAAGTCCTGCGCGGCGAGGAAGCGCAGCGCCTCCTCGCTCAATTGCTTCTGTTCCACGCCCAGTTCGCGCGCGCTCTTCTGCGGGAAATATTTCGCCAGCAGCGGGATGTCTTCGCGCCGTTCGCGCAGCGGCGGCAGGCGCAGCCGGATCACGTTCAGGCGGTGGAACAGGTCTTCGCGGAACAGGCCCTGCTTGACGCGCTCGTCGAGGTTCTGGTGGGTCGCGGTGATGATGCGCACGTTGGCCCTGATCGGCTGATGGCCGCCGACGCGGTAGAAGTTGCCGTCCGACAGCACGCGCAGCAGGCGGGTCTGCAGGTCGGCGGGCATGTCGCCGATCTCGTCGAGGAACAGCGTGCCGCCCTCCGCCTGCTC
>JACPEI010000079.1 GCA_016183575.1 Nitrosomonadales bacterium
CGAGAAGGAAGTGGCGCGCAACCGCGGCGGTCACTATCCAACGGTGGATTTAGTGGCGAATTATTCACAAAACAATGCCAATGGCGGCAGTTTCGGTGTGGGCAGCGACAACACCAGCAAGAGCGTCGGCGTACAACTGAATCTGCCGCTGTTCCAGGGCGGTGCGGTCAATTCAAAATGGCGCGAAGCGGAAGCCAACCGCGAGCGCGCCATACAGGAGCTGGAAAACACCCGCCGCAGCGTCGCGCTGCAAACCCGTCAGGCCTATCTCGGCGTGGTCAGCGGCATCGCCCAGGTCAAGGCGCTGCAGCAGGCACTCACCTCCAGCGAAAGCGTCCTGGAAGCCAGCAAGCTCGGACAGGAAGTCGGCGTACGCACCAACCTCGATGTGCTGAATGCGCAGCAACAGTTGTATGCGACCCGCCGCGATCTGTATCAGGCCGAGTATAACTACCTCATCAGCCGGCTGCGCCTGAAGGCGGCGGTGGGTTCGCTGGGTGAAGAAGAACTGAACAAAATCAATCAGGCACTCCACTAACATATGCCTAAACTAAAAATCCATTATCCAGCTCACATTCAGGAAAAACGATGAAAATTCCCATAACCCTGCCACGGCAATTCTGGTTTGTCGCCTTCGGCATTGCGCTGCTGCTTGCCTTAATCTGGGTAGCTTTGAAGAGCGGTCCGCTCGCGCCGATACAGGTGACCGTAACCCAGGTCGCCAAGGGGGAGGTTTCCCCAGCTCTCTTTGGCATCGGCACGGTGGAGGCGCGGTGCTGGTTGATGTGGGTGATTCGGTTCAGGCTGGGCAGTTGCTGGCGGAAATGGATCCGGTGGATCTCGATGCGCGGGTGAACTCTGCGGCTGCGGCTGCAGCCCGCGCCAGAAATGCCGTGGCAACGGCGCAGGCCCAGTTGCAGGATATGCAGGGCCGCCAGGCATTGGCTGCCAGCGAGGCGCACCGTTATGTTGATCTGGGGCACAAGGGGTTCGTCAGCCAGAGCGTGGTGGATGGCAGGTTGCAGCAGCAACAGTCGGCGGATGCCCAGCTTGCCGCCGCCGAATCCACTCTGGCGGGCGCCCGGCAAGACCTGGCGCGCCTGGATGCCGATCGCGAAGGGGTGAAGCAGCAACGGGTGAATATCCGCCTCGTCGCGCCCACCGACGGCGTGGTGACCTCGCGCGATGCCGAGCCCGGCGCCACCGTCGTGGCCGGGCAGGCGGTGCTCAAGCTGGTGCAGCCAGACAGTCTGTGGGTGACGGTGCGGCTGGATCAGGGACGCTCCGCCGGTCTCCAAACGGGACTGCCGGCCGAAATCACGCTCCGCTCCAACCCCGGCAAACCCCTTGCAGGCAAGGTCGCCCGCGTCGAGCCGGTCAGCGACAGCGTGACCGAAGAGCGCATCGCCCAAGTGTCTTTCGATCTCATGCCGCAAGGCGCGTCCATCGGCGAAATGGCCGAGATGACGCTGCGCCTGACGGCGATCGGCGACGCGCTGCTCATCCCCAATGCCAGTCTGCGCTATCGCGGCGCCCAGGCCGGTGTCTGGCTGCGTGAGGATGGGCATCTGCGCTTCGCTCCGGTGAAAACGGGAGCGGAGGGTCTCGATGGCAAGGTACAGATTATCGAGGGTCTGAAGGCCGGCGACGAGATAGTGGTCTACAGCGAACGCGACCTCGATGATAGCAGCCGCATCAAGGTGGTTCCTTCGTTGACCGGAAAAGCAAAATGATCAGCCTTGCAGGCCGCGACATCCTGCATTCCTGGAGCAAATTTGTTCTGACCGGCCTGGGGCTCGGGCTGCTCATCGGTGTCACGTTCACCATGGCGGGGGTTTATCGCGGCATGGTGGACGATGCCAAGGTGCTGCTCAACAACAGCGGCGCCGATATGTGGGTAGTGCAGAAGGATACCCAGGGTCCCTATGCCGAGTCGTCCAGCATTCACGACGATGTCTATCGCGGCATTCTCGGCATGCCCGGCGTGGCGCAGGCCGCCAATGTCACTTATCTCACCATGCAGGTGCGTAAAGGCGACACCGACGTGCGCGCCATGGTGGTGGGCTTCGAGTCCGGACAGCCAGGCGAGCCGGGTTACCTGGTGGCAGGTCGGCGTATTACCCGCAGCCATTACGAGGCAGTGGCCGACGTCAAAACCGGGTTCGCCCTGGGCGACCAAATCCGCATACGCCGCCATGATTACACCGTGGTCGGCCTCAGTCGGCGCATGGTGTCCTCCGGCGGCGACCCGATGGTATTCATTCCGCTCAAGGACGCGCAGGAAGCGCAATTTCTCAAGGATAACGATGCCATCGTCAACGAGCGCGCCCGCACTGCCGCCAATCCCGCTCTCAACCGCCCCGGTGTGCCGGGCCTGCTGAATGCGATCGAGGCATCGCAATCCAGCAATCACAATGTCAATGCCGTCTTGGTGCGAGTGGCCGAGGGGCGCTCTGCCGAGATAGTGGCGCAGGACATCCGCCGCTGGAAACATTTGCAGGTCTTTACCCGCGAGCAGATGGAAGAAATTCTGGTCGCCAAACTGATTGCCACTTCCGCCAAGCAGATCGGCATGTTTCTGGTGATCCTGACCATCGTCAGCGCGGCCATTGTCGCTTTCATCATCTACACCATGACTCTGGGAAAGATCAGGGAGATCGCCGTGCTGAAGCTGATTGGCACCCGCAACCGCACCATTGCCGGCATGATCCTGCAACAGGCGCTGGGCTTTGGCGTGATCGGCTTCGCCGTCGGCAAAATCGCCGCCACCGTCTGGGGACCCGCCTTCCCGAAATATGTGCTGCTTGAACCGGGTGACGCGGTGCGCGGCTTCGTCATCGTGATGCTCGTGTGCACTCTCGCCAGCACGCTGGCGATACGCGCGGCGTTAAAAGTGGACCCGGCGACGGCAATCGGAGGCTGACATGGACAAAGGTATCGGCATCCACATCGAAGGTTTGAGCAAGCGTTACGGCGCCGGCAATACCGCCGTCGATGCGCTCAAGGAAGTGAACATGAGTGTCGCCCCCGGCGAGGTGGTCGGCCTCGTCGGCCCCAGCGGCGCCGGCAAGAGCACGCTGCTCAAATGTCTGGGAGCGGTCATCGAACCGACGCAGGGCCGCATGACCCTGGGTGGTGAGGTGATTTACGACAATGAATGGAAAATTCCCGACCTGCGAATGCTGCGCCGTGATCGCATCGGCTTCATCTTCCAGGCGCCTTATCTGATCCCGTTTCTGGATGTGACCGACAACGTGGCGCTGCTGCCGATGCTGGCAGGGCGACCCAATGGGGAAGCCCGCACAAGGGCGCTGGAGTTACTGCGTGCGCTCGACGTGGCGCACCGGGCCAAAGCGCAACCCTCCGAACTTTCCGGCGGCGAACAACAGCGCGTCTCCATCGCCCGTGCGCTGGCCAACCGGCCCCCGGTGATTCTCGCCGACGAGCCCACCGCGCCGCTGGACAGCGAGCGCGCGCTGGCCGTGATGCGTATCCTTAACCAGATGGCCAGCCAGTACCAGACTGCCATCATCGTCGTGACTCATGACGAAAAAATCATCCCTACCTTCAAGCGCATCTACCACATCCGCGACGGGCGGACCTTTGAGGAGGCAGGGGAAGGGCGGGCACTTCAGTAATCATGGGGACTACTCTGCATCCGGCGCGACGAGCCGGCCGCATCAAGGCTTGAAGCTCACCGTCACCCGCAATCCCTGCCCTTCGCCCGCCGGCAATATCTGCAAGGCTGCGTCATGCACCTCGGCAATCCGTTTGACGATGGACAACCCCAGGCCGCTGCCGCTGGCCTGCGTGCCCAGCGGTCGGTAAAACCGCTCCAGCACCTTGTCCCGCTCCTGCTCCGGAATGCCCGGCCCGTTGTCGCTCACCGACAGGTGGACCACTCCCGGCTCATGGTCGATGCTGACCTGCACCGACGTGCCGGGCGGGGTATGCCGCATCGAATTGTCGAGCAGGTTGCGCAACAGCACCCGCAATAGCCCCGGATTGCCGCGCACAACAGTTTCATCGCTCGCCAGCAATTCGAATTGCACGCCCTTTTCCAGCGCGGCCGGCGCGAGCGCGGCAATCGTTTCGGCGGCGATGTCCCTGAGTTGGCATGGCTCCACCACGCCGCGATCCAGCGTGTCGACCCGCGCCAGCGTCAGCAGTTGATCGATCAGATGGGCGGCGCGGTCGCAGCCGAGAATCGCGTTGTCGAGCGCATGGATACGTTCCGCCTCTGAGGAAGCGGCGCGCGCCACCTGCGCCTGTGCCTTGATCGCGGCCACCGGGGTGCGCAATTCATGCGCGGCGTCCGCGGTGAAGCGCCGCTCTTTCTGCATCGAAGCCTCGATGCGCAAAAACAGCCGATTGAGCCGCTCGATCAGCGGCACCACTTCGCGCGGCGCGGTCGATGCATCGAGCGCGGCGAGATTGTCCGGCTCGCGCTGCTCCACTTCGCGGGCCAGCTTGTCGAGCGGGCGCAAGCCGCGCAGCACCGCGATCCACAGCAACAATGCCAGCAGCGGCAGCGAGAACCACATCGGCCGCAGCAGGTTGCCCGCGATGTCGCGCGCCAGTTCCTCGCGCACGTCGGAGCGTTCCGCGACATGAATCAGGTATTCGCCGGATTCGTCCCAGGTGCTGAAGACGCGCCAGCGTTTTCCGTCGATGGTGTTGTCGCTGAAGCCGCGCTCCCTGTTCGCCAGCGGCTGTTGCGGGGCGTTGGCAGCAGCGGCGCATGTTCGGTTTCGAGCTCATCGATCTCATGCGTTGCCTGAACGACCAGCAGCGCAGCGGCCTGTGCCAGATGCGCATCCAGCACCTCGTCGAATTCCTCGCGCGCATCGAGGTAGGTGAAGGCGGTCGCGCCGAGCCAGACCAGCGTAATCGCCGCCAATGCCAGCACAAGCAGCCGTTGTTTGAGTGATGTGCGTTGTGACATTTCAGGTGGCCTTGTCGCGTTGCATCAGATAGCCGACGCCGCGTATGGTTTCGATCAGTTCCGGGAAAAGCTTGCGGCGCAGATGATGGATATGCACTTCCACCGCATTGCTTTCGATCTCGTCGCCCCACGCGTAAAGCTGCTCTTCAAGCTGGGCGCGCGACAACACTTTTCCGGCATTGAGCAGCAGCGCGTGCAGCAGCGCAAATTCCCTGGCCGAAAGCTCGACCTGTTTGTCGCGGTACAGTACGCAATGGGCGGCGGGATCGAGTCTGACTCCGGCAACCTGCAGCCAAGGTTCGGTTTTCCCGCTGGCGCGGCGTATCAGCGCGCGCAGCCGCGCCGCCAGCTCGCCCATGTCGAACGGCTTGACCAGATAGTCGTCCGCGCCGGCATCCAGTCCCCTGATGCGATCCTCCACCGTGTCCATCGCGGTCAGGATCAGCACGGGAATGGGAATATTGCGGCCGCGCAGGCGGCGCAGCACCTCCAGCCCGGAAAGACGCGGCAGACCCAAATCCAGCACCACCGCCGCGTAAGGCTCGGTGGCGAGCGCCTGTTCCGCCGACACGCCGTCTTTCATCCAGTCCACGGCGTAGCCGGACTGCTTCAAACCAGCCTGAATCGCATCGCCCAGCAGGGCATCGTCTTCGACTACCAGAACGCGCATCATCCACCTATGAATAAAACGTCAATCAATCGTCATCGTGGTGTTTGACCTGTGCCGTCTCCGCGCTCGGCGTCGCCAGCGCAATGGCCGGATAGATGACCCAGAATGCCACGACAGCGATCAGCATTATGACACCCAGCCAGAGATATGAGCGACGGATGCCTTGCTCCGGTTCGGCATATTTGAAACCGGTGACCATCGCACGCACCAAATTCTCCCGATGCAGCAAGCTGCTCACCACCACTCCGGCGATATGGATCAACACCACGGCCAGCATGGCATTGGATGTGAGCTCATGCATCTCCTCCAGCATATCGCCGCCGATATCCTGGAACGTCAGCACCCCGCTCACCGCGGACAAGATGCCCAGCCCGAGCAGCAGCCAGACCGACACGCTGCCCAGCGGATTGTGTCCGAGGTAATGCGCGGGCTTGCCCTTGAGCATAGATAACGAGTAGGCAACAATTTCGCCGGGCTTGAACAGGAACGAGCGGAACCGCGCATAGCGTGTGCCGAAAAATCCCCACAGCAGCCTGAATGCGAGCAGACCCAGCAATGTATAGCCGAGCACCACATGGATATCGCGGTCAAGCTCCGATTCGGCGGTCAAGTAGGCACCGGTAAATGACAGCACCAGCAGCCAGTGAAAGACCCGCGTCGGCACGTCCCAAACCAAGACTCGTTGGCTCATGATGATCTCCTTTTTGATGCGTTATTTTGGCATTTTTATATTGCGTTCGCTGAAATCGCCGCGCTCCGCCTGCGGGTGGCATGCCGCGCAATTGGCAGGGCTTTTTACCAGCGGGTTCTTCCACACCGCCGGATTAATTTCGCGAGCGTCGTGCTTGCGCTTGAACCAGGCGGTTTCAGTAATTTTCAACGGCGCTGTCGGGGCGCTCCAGCGGTTGGAGGCGTTGTTCACCAGGAAGGCGGTGATCTCCTTGTTGTCCTGGGCATCCAGCGACGCGTCCGTGCCGAAGTGCTTGTCCAAACCGGCCATGACCTTGCGCCAGGATTCTGCGGGCAGCAGCCCGGGCGCATAGGCGATATGGCAATCGGAACATTCCTTCTGGAATTTGGCGTTGGTTTGCGCGGGCTGAAGCGGCTTGCCGCGGTTTTCGCCGCCATACTTTCCAGCGGATTTCTCGCCTAATCTCCAGCCGTATCTTTCGTCGCGGTCATCATCGGCCTGCGCGGCAGACATCGTTACGCCCATCGCCAGCAAGGCAACGGCAAGCATCCGGAGATTTTTCTGTTTATGAATCGACATGGCAGTCTCCTTATTTCTTGACGGTCAGCAGGTAGGCAAGCATATCGCCCTTTTCCTGCGGCGTGCAGACGCGATTCAGCACATCGTTGCAATTGCGCTTGAACCATTTGTCCACTTTTTTCGGGTTGGTGAACCGCTCCGCGTTGGCAGAGGGCGCAAGCGGGTCAATGACCTTGCCGGTCTTGGCATGCTTGCCCAGGGCGACTGGATTTTCAGTATGGCAGGAAGCGCAGCTCCATTCTCCGCCATGCTTTGTCTTGAAAAAACTTTCCCCGCGCGCGACCGAGAACCCCTGGAAACCTGGCGTGCCCGCCGCTTCCTTTTGAATGGAAGCCAGTATCTCGTTGGGGGTTTCCGCAAAAGCCGGTTGCGCCGCCAATCCGGCAACAAACACCAAACCCAATATATAGGATATACGAAACATTTTTGAACTCCTGAATTAAACGTTGAGGCGTGCAGGATAAAAGGCCAAGCTTAAGGGAGGCTTAACACAAAAATATTTTGGAGATGAGCTCCACAGAGATCTGTGGCCGCTGAAAATGATGGTGCCGCTTGTCGGATTCGAACTGACGACCTACCGCTTACAAGGCGGTTGCTCTACCAACTGAGCTAAAGCGGCTTTAATACGAGGCTACTAAAGACTCTTTTGCAAGCTGGTGGGTCGTGCCAGATTCGAACTGGCGACCAACGGATTAAAAGTCCGCTGCTCTACCGTCTGAGCTAACGACCCTTCGCAAAAGAGCGCGAATTATACGGGTTTAGCCCACCCTGTCAACGCAAAATGCCGCTTGCCACAAGGCTTGGCGGCTATGTTGCGCGATAGACAGTCGGATCAGCCACGCCGGCTGCGATAAACCCGGCGCTGCGCAGGCGGCATGAATCACATACGCCGCAGGCGCGCCCCGATTCATCGGCTTGGTAGCAGGAAACGGTTTGCGCGTAATCCACGCCGAGCGCAGCCCCCTGCCGGATGATCTCCGCCTTGGACAAATACAGCAGCGGCGCATGGATGGTAAGCGGGCGGCCTTCGACGGCGGCTTTGGTGGCGAGATTGGCCATGCGCTCAAAGGCCTCGATATAGGCGGGGCGGCAATCGGGGTAACCGGAATAATCCACCGCGTTCACGCCGATGAAAATGTCCTGAGCTTGCAGTACTTCGGCCCAGGCCAGTGCCAGCGACAGCATGATGGTGTTGCGTGCGGGAACATAGGTCAGCGGGATGCCTTCGGTAGGCTGTTGCGGCACGGCGATGTTGCTGTCGGTGAGGGCGGAGCCGCCGAATCCGGTGAGGTCGATATTGATCACCCGCTGTTCATGCGCGCCGAGCAATTGCGCGACGCGCTGTGCTGCGGCCAGTTCGGCATGATGGCGCTGCCCGTAATCGACGCTCAGCGCGTAGCAGGCAAAACCTTGTGCGCGTGCCATGGCCAGCACGGTTGCCGAATCCAGCCCACCCGACAAAAGCACAACAGCGTTTTTCATCATTAATGTCCTGAAGCGATTAATATCCGGGGACGTTGTTCCACAGCAGCTTGTGCAATTGCAGCAGCATCCTGACCGGCAGGCGGTCGCGCAATATCCATTCGGCCAGATGCGCGGCATTCAGCGTGCCGTGCGCCGGCGAAAACAACACTGCGCATTTCTCGGCCAGCCGATGTTGCAGCAGGATTTGCTTTGCCCATTGGTAATCGTTTTTATCGCACAGCACGAATTTGATTTCGTCATGCTGGGTCAGCAGCGACAGATTTTCCCAACGGTTCTTTTCGGCTTCACCGGACGCGGGAGTCTTGATGTCCACCACGCGCATCACGCGCGCATCCACCTCGCCGATATCCAATGCGCCGCCGGTTTCCAGCGACACCTCGTAGCCCGCATCGCATAATGCGCGCAACAACGACAGGCAGTTTTTTTGCGCCAGCGGTTCGCCGCCGGTGACGGTCACATAACGCGGCATATAGCCGGCAACCTGCCGGAGGATTTCCGCCACGCCGATGTTTTGCCCGCCCGTGAAGGCGTAGCTTGTGTCGCAGTAGGTGCAGCGCAGCGGGCATCCGGTTAAACGGATGAACACCGTGGGCAGGCCGATGCGGCTGGTCTCGCCTTGCAGGGAAAAAAATATTTCACTGATGCGCAGTTGTGACACGTTACTGGCGAAGCCAGCCGATTGCGGGAACAACTGCGATGCCGCTCCTCCTGTACCCGAGGAATCCACTCCAACATCTCGGAGCGGCAGTTGCGCGTCTGAGTTCGCGTGCGGCATAAGGGACTACTTGGGAGTAGTGATAAGTTTCTTGGCTTTGCCGGCGGCTTCGCTGTCAGGGTACTTGGCGACAAGCTGCTTGAGGGTTTTTTGCGCGGCCGCATCCTGCTTCAATTCTTGAAGGCATCCGGCGATATTGAACAGCACCTCGGCCGCTTTAGGCATGCCGGGGAAAGCCTTGAGCAGTCCCTGATAGGTACCGAGCGCGTTCTTGTAATCTTTCAGCGCGAACTGCGCATTGCCCAGCCAATAATTGGCATTGGGCGCATGCACCGACTCGGGATATTTCTTGAGAAATTCCTGAAATGCCGTAACTGCATTTTCATGGCTCCCGCCCCTGAACAAGCCGTAGGCGGCCTCAAAGGCGCGGTTCTCCGCTGCGAGGTCATCACGGTCAACTGGCGCCACAGCAGCATCGCTGCCGGTTTGTGCCGCATTATCTGTGGGTTCGAAACGGCGCAGGCGCGTATCCAGATCCACATAAAAATCTTTTTCGCGTTTTTCGGCATCCTGCAAGCCGTGCATCAGCTCTTCATTCTGCCCGCGCAGTTTGCGGATTTCGCCGTTCAGCACTTCGATCTGCCCAAGCAAGTCGAGCAGTGACTTGGTTTGCTGTTCGGCAGCAGCTTCCAGCTTGAGCATACGCGCCTCAAGCTGCTGGATTTGTTTGCGCGCATCGTCATCCGAAAACAACCCCGCTTGCGCGGGAGCGGCAAAACACAAAGCCAGCAACAAGAGGGCACGCTGTTTCAGCATCGCTTTACCTTGCGTAATTCAGGTCGGTGCGGCGGTTTTGCTTCCAGCAAGCTTCATTGTGATCGGTGCAGCGCGGTTTTTCTTCGCCATAACTGACGCTTTCCAACTGATCCGCTTTCGCGCCGCCCACCTCCAGCATTTTATTCACGCCATCGGCGCGGCGCTGCCCAAGACCGAGGTTGTATTCATTGCTGCCACGTTCATCGCAATTGCCTTCCAGGCGCACCTTGCGGTTGGCATGTTCGCTCAGATACTTGGCGTGAGCCTGCACCATGGGTTTGTCTTCATCCTGCACCACCGACACATCGAACGGGTAATAGGTGCTGCGGTTGGCCAGAATGCTGGCCGGGTCGTTCAGCGGATCGACTTCGGCCTTGGGTGCGGGAGCCGGAGCCGGTTTAGGCGCTTCTACCTTGGGTGCGGGCGCAGGTGCGGGAGCTGCTTCTTCCTTCTTTGGTTCACTGGCACAGGCAGCAAGCAAATTGACCAATACGATGCTGATTATTAGTTTTTTCATGGTATTCCCCTTTGCTAGGTTAGGTTAAGGATAGGGTCCCCACACCGGTTCGCGTGCATCGCCGCTTTGCGTAAACATATGCTGTTTGACACGACCGTCGCTGGAAACGGTCGCCAATATACCACGGCCGCGCGCCTCGCTGGCAAACAGAATGAGCTTGCCGTTGGGCGCGAAGCTGGGTTTTTTCTCCCATCCGCCTTCGGTGAGCAGGGACATCTGCCCGGCCTGAAAGTCCTGTACGGCAACATAAAACCTGCCATTGCCGAGATGCGCAAACACGAAGTTTTTGCCGTCCGGGCTATGCCGTGGCGAAAAATTGTTGCCCTCGCCGAACGTCATGCGCTCCGCCGGCCCGCCCTCCACCGGCATGCGATAAATCTGCGCGCTGCCGCCGCGATCCGAGGTGAACAACAGATATTGCCCGTCCGGCGAAAAATTCGGCTCGGTATCGATCGCGCCGCTGAAGGTGATGCGCCGCAGCCCGCTGCCGTCCGGGCGGGCCAGGTAAATCTGCGAGCTGCCGTCGCGCGTCAGCACCACGGCCAGTTGCCTGCCGTCCGGCGACCAGGCCGGCGCGCTGTTGCTGCCGCGAAAATCGGCCAGCACCACGCGCTGGTTGGTATACAGCGATTGCACATATACCACGGCATGCCCGGTCTCGAAACTCACATAGGCGAGATGGCTGCCGTCCGGCGACCAGGCGGGGGACATGATCGGCTCGTTCTGCGCCAGCACGGTCTGTTCGTTATGACCGTCGCTGTCCGCCACGACCAGGCTGAATTTCTTGCCCTGCCGGTTCACATAAACGATGCGCGTGCTGAGCACGCCCTTGTCGCCGGTCAGTTTTTCATAGATCAAATCCGCGATGCGGTGCCCGATGGCGCGTATCTGGTTTTCGTTTGCCGAGACCGCCTGACCGGCCAACTCCGTCTGCTTGACCACGTCCAGCAGGCGGAAGCGCGCCTCGATGCGGCCATTGGGCTGCGCCGCAACCGTGCCGATCGCCAGCGCCTCCGCGCCGCGCACCTGCCAATCGGCATAGTTCACTTCGGCAGGTTCATGCGGCGATTTGCCCGCCGGGTCAACCAGACGGAACAACCCGCTGCGCTGCAAATCGCCTGTCACCACCTCGTTGATGGATTGCGCCAGCTTCTCATCCCCGCCGAACGGCACGATCGCGATCGGGATCTGATTTTCGCCCGCGCCGATGATTTCAATACTCAACACCGCGCCGGCCATTGATGCCTGGGCCAACAACAGCAAACCAACCATCCCCCGTAATACGCGCAACACCATAACACCCCTCTATTCAACCGGCATGAACACCAGTTTCAATTCACGAAATTTATTGAACAGCGCCGCATCCGCAGGCAGCGGCAACGGCTGCGATTTCAGAATCGCGCGCTCCACCGCATTGTCATACGCCGCATTGCCGCTGGATCTGACCAGCCTTGCGCCCAGCACGGAGCCGCCCGGCAGCAGCGTCACCGAAAATTCGGCGCGCGCATCCTCCGCCACATCCGGCGGCATCACGATATTGCGGCGGATTTTATTTTTGATCTTGTCGATATGCTCGTCCACCATGCGGCCAATCGCCGCCACCCGCTCCCCACGCTCGCGCGCGGCCTGGTCTGCAATACTGGAGCCCGTTCCTTGTCCGGCAGATTTAGATTCAACCCCTTCTGCTGAACTCTGAGCAGGTTTCTTCTTATCCGGCTTTGCCGGCTTGGTTTCAGTTTTCTTTATATCCGGTTCAACTTTCTTTTTGTCCGGCAGAACAATCTCCGGTTTAACAATTTTTTCCGGCTCGACCACTTTTTCCGGCTGCGGCGGTGGCGCGACTTCCTCAATCCTGGGTTGTGCGGATGGCTCGGCAACCTCGCCCGGCAGGCTCTGCCACAGCTCCACGCTCATCGTCCCGGAAGGCTGCGTCTGCCACGCAAAACCCAAATACAGCAGCGCGAAAAACGCGCCATGCACCGCCACGGCCAGGATGCCCGCAGGCAGTTTGTAAGGTTCGCGATAAACGATTGCGCTCATTTGCCCTTTGCTTGAGTGAGCAACCCGACCTTCTTGATCTGCTGCTGTTGCAGCACATCCATCACGTTGATGACTTCTTCATAGCGCACGTTCTTGTCGGCGGAAATCACCACCGCCTGCTCCGCCTGCATGCCCTGCCGGGTTTTCAGGATCGCAATCAGCTCGCTGCGCGATACGCTGCTTTCCTTGCCGCCCCTGGAATGATCGCGCAATGCCAGCGTGGCGTCTTTTTTGATGATGACTTCCAGCGGCGCAACCGGCGGAGCCAGCGACTTGCCGACCTGCGGCAGGTCAATCTGTCCGGGATTCATCAGCGGCGCGGTCACCATGAAAATCACCAGCAGCACCAACATCACGTCGATATAGGGCACGACGTTGATCTCGTTCATCAGACGGCGCGCGGAACGGCGGTTGGAGTTCACAAACACCTCTCAAAGCCGTAGCGAGCGGGATGGCTGGCAAGGCGCGAGACGCGGAGCGACCGAGACATACCGTTCTGGTAGGCGACAGAGCGAGCACCGAGCAACGAAGCCAGCCGCCCGCGCAGTAGGTTTTCAGAGGTGTTCATGGCTGGCGCTGCAACACGTTGGAGAACTCTTCGGTGAAACTCTCGAAGCGTGTGGCCAGGCGGTTGATGTCATGCGCGTAGCGGTTGTAGGCAACCACCGCCGGAATCGCCGCAAACAGGCCCATTGCGGTCGCCACCAGCGCCTCGGCAATGCCCGGCGCGACATGCGCCAGCGTCGCCTGCCCGACATTCGCCAGGCCGCGAAACGCGTTCATGATGCCCCACACCGTGCCGAACAGCCCGACATACGGGCTGACCGAGCCGACCGAAGCGAGAAACGCCAGATGCGCTTCCAGCCGGTCCATTTCGCGCTGATAGGTCGCGCGCATCGCGCGCCGCGTGCCGTCCATCACCGCACTGGCATCCACCCCATGCTGTTTTTTCAGCTTCACAAATTCGACAAACCCGGCGGCAAAAATGCGCTCCAATGCGCCTTTGTCGCGCTGAAAACCGCTACTTGCCTGCTTGTAAAGCTCATTCAGGTTCTGGTTGTGCCAGAACGCTTCTTCAAATTCCCCGGTCAACCTGACCTCGCGGCGGATGGCGAACAGCTTGAGAAAAATGTACCACCACGACAGCAGCGACACCAGCAACAACAGCCCCATCACCAGTTGCACCAGCACACTGGCGCTGCTGATGAGATGGATGAACGACAAATCCTGCGTCACTTCCATTGCAATCCTTCCTCGATTAAACCCAAATTATCTGCACAAGGTATAGGAGCGCGCCCTGCGCGCGAACATGTTTGTAATCGCGCGCAGGGCGCGCTCCTACATTGACTCCCTATGCTAACCGCCCGCGCAACGCCTCCGGTACGCTGACCGGTTTGAAACCTTGCAGCGAAACGCACACCAGATGCACCTCCGCCTCGGTCAGCAGCTCGTCCCCGCGCAGCACGCTCTGCAACAAATTAAGGCGGCTGCGCCCGATCTCCTTGATCTGCGCCGTGACACTCAGCAAATCGTCGAGCAGCGCGGGCTTGAGATAATCCAGCTTGAGCGAACGCACCACGAACACCACGCCGAATTCCTTCATCAATCCGGCGTTGCTGTAGCCGTGCGTGCGCAGCCACTCGGTGCGCGCCCGCTCCATGAAGTTCACGTAACTGGCGTGATACACCACCCCGCCCGCGTCGGTGTCCTGAAAATAGACCCTGACAGGCAGCGCAAAAACCTTGCCCCTACTCATCTGACATGCCCTTATCCAGCAAATCCCCGCTGACCGGATTATTGGCAACCACCAGCCCGAAATGGCGGTAGGCATTCGCGGTCGCCATGCGCCCGCGCGGGGTGCGCTGCAGGTAACCCTGCTGGATCAGGTAGGGTTCCAGCACGTCCTCGATGGTGTCGCGCTCTTCGCCGATCGCCGCCGCAAGGTTGTCCACGCCGACAGGCCCGCCGAGGAATTTCTCGATCACGGTCAGCAGCAGTTTGCGATCCATCGCGTCCAGGCCCTGCGAGTCCACAGCCGGCATGGTCAACGAGGCATCCGCCACTTCGCGCGTGGCATTGCCGTCCGCCTTCACGTCGGCATAATCGCGCACGCGGCGCAGCAGGCGGTTGGCGATGCGCGGCGTGCCGCGCGAACGTTGGGCGATTTCCAGCGCGCCATCGTGGGTCAGGTTCATTTCCAGCAGCCCCGCCGAACGCATCACGATGCGCTGCAATTCCTGCGGCGTGTAGAACTCCAGTCGCGCGACGATGCCGAAGCGGTCGCGCAGCGGATTGGTCAGCATCCCGGCGCGCGTGGTCGCGCCGACCAGCGTGAACGGCGGCAGGTCGAGTTTCACCGAGCGTGCCGCCGGGCCTTCGCCGATCATGATGTCGATCTGGTAGTCCTCCAGCGCGGGATAGAGGATTTCTTCGACCACCGGCGACAGGCGGTGGATCTCGTCGATGAACAGCACATCATTCGGCTCGAGATTGGTCAGCAGCGCGGCGAGGTCGCCGGCGCGCTCCAGCACCGGGCCGGAAGTGTGGCGCAGGTTCACGCCCATCTCGCGTGCGATGATCTGCGCGAGGGTGGTCTTGCCCAAGCCGGGCGGGCCGAATAGCAGCACGTGGTCGAGTGGTTCTTTGCGCCGCTTTGCCGCTTCGATGAATATTTCCAGCTGGCCGCGGATTTTTTCCTGGCCGACATACTCGTCGAGCTGCTTCGGGCGCAGCGCGCGCTCCAATACCTCCTCATGTTTCGAAGCAGGAGTGGAGGCAATCAAACGCGGTTCGGCGGATAGGTTGTCGCTGTGGATCATGCTTTGGATAATAACTTAAGCGCTTGCCGGATGCCGTCCGAGACACTGGCATCCTTGGGCAATTGTTTGGCCGCCCAGTCCGCTTCCTTCTCGTTGTAGCCAAGAGCCAGCAGCGCATTAACGATATCGTTGCCGGACGATGCGGCAGCCGCGCCTTGAACAACACTCGATCCGCTTGGCGCAAATTTACCCTGCAATTCCAGCAGCAGCCGCTCGGCGGTCTTCTTGCCGACGCCGGGAATTTTGGTGAGACGGCCCGCCTCCTTGTTCGCCACCGCAATCGCCAGGTCGTTCAGGCTCAAACCGGACAGCACCGACAATGCCAGCTTGGGGCCGACCCCGCTGATCTTGAGCAACTGGCGAAACGCGACACGCTCCTCGTGGCTCAAAAACCCGTACAGCAGATGCGCATCCTCGCGCACGATGAGCTGCGTGTGCAGCACCACTTTTTCGTGCAGCACCGGCAGGTTGTAGAACGTGCTCATCGGCACGTCCAGCTCGTAGGCCACGCCCTGCACATCCAGCAGGATTTGCGGCGGATTCTTTTCCAGCAATATGCCTGTCAGCCTTCCGATCAAACCAATCTCCCATTTTTCACGCGGTATCCCGCCGTCGCCAATGCGCCCAGACCTTGCCCGCCATGCGCATGACAAATTGCGCAAGCCAGCGCGTCCGCCGCATCTGGGCTGGGTATGCCGGACAACTTCAACAATCGTTGCACCATAAGTTGCACCTGTTCTTTCTCGGCATGACCGTTGCCGACCACGGCCTGCTTCACCTGCAACGCGGTGTATTCCGCCACCGGCAGATTCGCCAGCACCGCCGCACAAATCGCCGCGCCGCGCGCCTGCCCGAGCAGCAGGGTGGATTGCGGGTTGACGTTGACGAACACCTTTTCCACCGCCACTTGTTGCGGCCGATGCTGCGCGATCATCTCGCCGAGGGAATCCAGTATTACCTTTAACCGTTCCGGCAGCTCACCGCCCGGCGTCTTGATGCAGCCGCTGGCGACGTAGTGCAGTTTTTGGCCTTCCTTGTCGAGCACCCCAAAACCCGTCACCCGCAGGCCGGGGTCGATGCCGAGGATGCGGATTGCGGAGTGCGGATTGTGGAGTGCGGAATGCGGGGTGTCATATGTACCATTCCGCATTCCGTATTCCGCATTCATCATTCTTCGATCACCGCCGTCGTGTAGACTTCCTGCACATCATCCAGGTCTTCCAGCGCATCGAGCAGCTTCTGCATCTTCGCCGCATCGTCGCCGGTGAAAATCACTTCGTTGGCGGGCTTCATGATGACTTCGCCGAATTCCGGTTTGTAGCCCGCCGCTTCCAATGCCTGCTTCACGTTCACAAAATCATGCGGCGCGGTGATTACTTCGATGCTGCCGTCGTCGTTGGTCGAAATATCCTCCGCACCGGCATCCAGCGCGACTTCCATCAGGCCGTTCTCGTCGGTGCCCGGTGCAAAGATCATCTGCCCGCAATGCTTGAACATAAATGAAACCGAGCCATCGGTGCCGAGATTGCCGCCGTTCTTGGAGAAGGCGTGGCGCACTTCCGCGACGGTGCGCGTCTTGTTGTCGGTCATGCAATCCACCATCACCGCCGCGCCGTTGATGCCGTAGCCTTCATAGCGCAACTCCTCGTAATTCACCCCCTCAAGCTGGCCGCTGCCGCGCTTGATCGCGTTCTCCACGGTATCTTTCGGCATGTTGTTTTCGCGCGCCTTCTCGATCGCCAGGCGCAGGCGCGGATTGGCTCCCGGATCGCCGCCGCCCATGCGCGCCGCGACGGTGATTTCCTTGATCAATCGCGTGAAAATTTTGCCGCGCTTGACATCCTGCTTGCCCTTGCGGTGTTGAATGTTTGCCCACTTGCTATGCCCAGCCATATTGCTCTCCAAGAAAACCAGCCATAAAAATCCACATTTCATCCCAACTGCTGCGTTGCGGAAAAAATTTCTTGCTTACATATAACCCATATGCGGCGCTACGAAATTTTCCCCGCGCCTTGCATTTGGGCGAACTCTGGATTTTTAGAAGCCCACAAAAAAATAGTTGCGCGATGGTATCATTTCCGCCCCGATATCCCAATACAGGCCAGCCCGGCTTATCCGGAATCGGCAAAACCAGCGGCGGATTGCCCGGAGCGAACCGTTGCGTGTGAGCAGCAGGTTAAGCGCCGCCAATATTCCAGGGGAGCATGAATAAAATGAAGACGATTCTGATTGCAAACCCGAAAGGCGGCAGCGGCAAGACCACGCTGTCGGTCAATATTGCCGGCTATCTGGCCAACCGCGGCCAGCAGGTGGCGATGCTTGACCTGGACCGGCAGCAGTCCTCCGCGTTGTGGCTCGCCATGCGCCCCGCCGATCTGCCGCGCATCCGCACGCTCGACTCCAAAAAGGAGCATGGCCGGCCGAATGACTGGCTGGTGATCGATTCGCCCGCCGGCCTGCATGGCAAGAACCTCGTTCATGCCGTCAAACTGGCGCACAAGATCATCGTGCCGGTCGCCCCTTCCCTGTTCGACCTGCAAGCCAGCCGCGACTTCCTGCAAACGCTTGCCGAGGAAAAGACGGTGCGCAAGAACAAATGCCATATCGGCATCGTCGGCATGCGCATGGAGATGCGCACCAAGGCCGCCTGGGCGCTGGAACATTTCCTCGCCACCCTCGATCTGCCGATACTGGCCTACCTGCGCGAAACGCAGGTGTATGTGAATGCCGCGTTCGAGGGAAAATCCCTGTTCGACCTGCCGCCCCACCTCGCCGAGCGCGAGCTGGAGCAATGGGCGTTCCTGCAGGACTGGCTGGAGAAATAAATCAGGGTCATACATTTCGGGAGCAATTCCATTTCAAAATCAAAAGTGAAATTATCGTAGGGTGCATTTCATGCACCGCTGCCCTTGGTGCATAGAATGCACCCTACAGGTTGTTGCTGTTTTGAAAGGCAAATGGAATAACCCCTTCGCCGCCATCATGCCGGGTGCCGGATTTTGCTAATATGTGCACCCGCCTCAACAGCAGTATTGTCATGAACGCATTTAATTACCTTATCGCCGGCAGTTTGCTGCTCACCGCCTGCGCGCAGGCACCCCAGCGCACCGAGCCGGCACCGCCCGCCGAGCCGCAGGCGGAAGCCGCGCCGGCTCTGCCCAATGTCGAGTTGAGCGACGAGTTGCTCTATGAATTCCTGCTGACCGAAATAGCCAATCAGCGCGGGCACAAGGCATTGGCCGTGGAAGGCAGCACGGACATCGCCAGA
Source organism: Nitrosomonadales bacterium (assembly GCA_016183575.1). Lineage (GTDB taxonomy): Bacteria > Pseudomonadota > Gammaproteobacteria > Burkholderiales > Gallionellaceae > Gallionella. Next base: position 18,546 of record JACPEI010000079.1, read on the forward strand.
AAAACCCGCGATCCGCGCCTGGCAAGGCGCGCCGCGCAGTTGGCCTTCGAGTCCGGCGACATGAATAAGTCGATCGAAGCATTCCGGCAATGGCAGGAAATTGAACCGGCTTCGCCCTTGGCGGGACGCATGCTGGCTTCGATATTGTTGCGCGGCGGGAAACCGGATGAAGCGCAACCGGAGCTGGCGAAGCTGCTGGAAGCGGAAAAAGCGAATCCCGGCACCGGCTTCATGCAGGTTTTCCAGCTGGTCGCCCCCTACCCCGACAAGCCCGCCGCATTGAAGTTGATGCGCGATCTCGCGCAGCCCTATCCGCAGGTCGCCGAGGCGCACTGGTCGGTGGCGCAACTGGCGCAGCAGGCCGGCGACAACCCGCTCGCCTTAAGCGAGGTGCGCCAGGCGCGCAGCCTGCGCCCGGAATGGGATATGGCAGCCTCGCTGGAGGCGCAGTTGTTGCAGAAAAATGCGCCGCAACAGGCTCTGGAGGTACTGCGCCGCTATTTGTCCGATTATCCGGATGCACATGAAATCCGCCTGCAATATGCCCGCACGCTGTTGGAGCAAAAACAATTTCAGCTATCGCGCACCGAATTCCAGCGCCTGGCGAAAGACAATCCGGACAACCCCGACCTGGCATTTGCGATCGCGCTGATTTCCTTGCAGATGAACGATTTGCAGGATGCGGAAGCGCAGTTCCGGCAGGCGCTCGGCAAAGGCAAGAAGAATCAGGATACGGTGCAGTATTACCTCGGGCAGTTGGGCGAGGCGAAAGAAAATGAGGACGAGGCGATAGCGCATTATCGCGAGGTCAAGGGCGGCGAATATCAGTTCGCGGCGCGGTTGCGCGTGGCTTATTTGCTGAGCAAGCGCGGCAAACTGGATGAGGCAAGGGAGTACCTGCACCAGACGCAGGTCGCCAACAATCAGCAGCGCGTGCAAATGCTGCTGATCGAGGCGCAATTGTTGCGCGAGGTGAAGCGGCTGGAGGATGCCTATCAGGTGTTGCAGCAGGGTTTGGCGAAGCTGCCCAACCATCCCGATCTGCTTTATGAAACCGCGATGCTGGCGGACAGGATCGGCAAGCCGGATATATTCGAACAGTTGATCCGCAAACTGATCCAGGTCAAGCCCGACCACGCACACGCCTATAACGCGCTGGGCTACAGCCTGCTGGAACGCAATGAGCGGGTCGCGGAGGCGGTTGAACTGGTGGAAAAAGCCTTGCAGCTTGCTCCCGATGATGCCGCCATCATGGACAGCGTGGGCTGGGGCTACTACCGCAGCGGCCGGCTGGACGAAAGCCTGAAGCTGCTGCGGCGCGCCTTTGCCGGCAACCCCGACCCGGAAGTCGCGGCGCATCTCGGCGAAGTATTGTGGGTGCATGGCGACAAGGAGGAGGCCAGGAAGATTTGGCAGGACAGCCTCAGGGCCAATCCCGGCAATACGCTGTTGCAGGCCATCATCAGGAAATTCATTCCGTGATGATTTGGCGGGGCGTATTGCTGGCATGTTTGTTAAGCGGTTGCGCATCGTTGCCGCCCGCGCCGGCCGTTCGCCCCCCACAGCCTGAATCAGCGTCGTTCGCGCTGAACGGGCGCATCTCGGTCAGCCATCAGGGCGCCCGCCACTCCGCCGGATTGCGCTGGACGCATACGGCGCAATCCGACGAGGTCCTGCTGCTTGCGCCGCTCGGGCAAACTGCCGCGCGCGTCTATCGCGACGCGCAGAATGCGACGCTGGACGACGGCGACAAACACTATCAGGCCGGCGATGCGGAAACCCTGATGCAACAGGCGCTGGGCTGGTATTTGCCGCTGGGCGGCCTGCACCATTGGGTATTGGGCATGCCGACCTCCGGCAGTTCCGCGCAAATTGAACGCGATGACAATGGGCAGATTGCCGCGCTGCATCAGGATGGCTGGGAAGTACGCTACCTGCGTTATGCCGGCACCAGACCGGACAGTTTGCCGACACGCCTGCAATTGAGCCGCGACGGCTTGCAGATGCTGTTGCTGATCGATGAATGGGAACTACCGTGAACACCCCCGGAAATCCGTTTCGCGGGGTGTTCATATGACGCAAACGCTCAGCTGCCCGGCTCCGGCCAAGCTTAATCTGTTCCTGCATGTCGTCGGGCGCAGGCCAGACGGCTATCACCTGCTGCAAACCCTGTTCCGCTTCATCGACCTGCATGACACGCTGCATTTCACGCTGCGCGACGATGGCGCGGTGCGGCGCACCAATGCCATCGAGGGCGTGACCGAAGAGCAGGATCTGTGCGTGCGCGCGGCGCGGCTGTTGCAAAAGGAGACCGGATGCGCGCTGGGCGCGGATATCGCGGTCGAGAAACATATCCCGATGGGCGGCGGCCTGGGCGGCGGCAGTTCGGATGCGGCGACCGCGCTGATCGCGCTGAATCGCCTGTGGTCGCTGGGTCTGCCGCGCGCGCGCCTGATGCAGCTCGGCCTGAGCCTGGGCGCGGACGTGCCGGTGTTCGTGTTCGGCGAAAATGCGTTTGCCGAAGGCGTAGGCGAGGAGTTGCAACCCTGTCCATTGCCGGAGGCATGGTATGTGGTGCTGTTTCCCCCGGTACAGGTGCCGACCGCGCAGATTTTTGCGCATCCGGAATTGACACGCGATACGGTTTCCATCACAATGCGCGCCCTCTTGGAACGGCAACTTCGGGACGGACAGCAGTTGCACAACGATTTGCAGTCCGTGGTGTGCAACCTCTACCCGGAAGTGGCGCATTACCTGGCTTGGCTGAACAATTTTGGCAAAGCAATGATGACCGGGTCGGGTGCGTGCGTATTTGCCGAATTTACCGATCACAGCCAGGCCGAGGCGGTGCTTGCCCGGTTGCCGCAGGATATGCGCGGCGTGGTAGCGCAAGGTTTAACCCGGCATCCGTTGCATGATTGGGTGCATGATTGACCAGTAGGGGCGATTCATGAATCGCCCGTACAGATGGGGAGTCGCCAAGTGGTAAGGCACTGGGTTTTGATCCCAGCATTCGTAGGTTCGATCCCTACCTCCCCAGCCAAAACGCAGTTTCGGCGCAGGCTCGCGAGCGAAGCGAGCAGGCGAAGCCAAATTTCAGGGCGTTTGCCCTGCTGTTTATGATTCTTTAAAGGATTGCACGTGTCCTACGATCGCTTGATGGTATTCACCGGCAATGCCAATCCCAAGCTCGCCGCATCGGTCGCGCAGCACCTGCACATCCATCTCGGCCGTGCCACGGTAGGTCGTTTTTCCGACGGCGAAGTGATGGTGGAGCTCCTCGAGAATGTGCGCGGCAAGGATGTGTTCGTGCTGCAATCCACCTGCGCGCCGACCAATGACAATCTGATGGAAGTGCTGGTGATGGTGGATGCGCTGAAGCGCGCTTCTGCAGGACGCATCACCGCTGCGATGCCGTATTTCGGCTATGCGCGCCAGGATCGCCGGCTGCGCTCGGCGCGTGTCGCGATCACCGCCAAACTGGTGGCCGACATGCTTTCCAGCGCCGGCGTGGATCGCCTGTTGACAATGGATTTACACTCCGACCAGATTCAGGGGTTTTTCGATATTCCGGTGGACAACATCTATGCCAGCCCGATTTTGTTGTCCGATGTATGGAAGAACAACTACCCGAACCTGATCGTGGTGTCGCCGGACGTGGGCGGCGTGGTGCGTGCCCGCGCACTGGCCAAGCAACTGGAAGCGGACCTGGCGATTATCGACAAACGCCGCCCCAAGCCGGGCGTGGCGAAGGTGATGAATATCATCGGCGAGGTGGCTGGGCGCACCTGTTTGATCATGGACGACATGGTGGATACCGCCAACACGCTGTGCGAAGCCGCCAACGCACTGAAGGAAAAAGGCGCTACGCGCGTGCTGGCCTACTGTACCCATCCGGTGCTGTCCGGCCCGGCAATTGAGCGCATCGAAAATTCAGCAATCGATGAATTGGTGGTCACCGACACCATCCCGCTGAACGAAGCGGCGCGCAACTGCAAGCGCATACGCCAGCTGAGCACGGCAGAATTGCTGGCGGAAACGATACGCCGCATCAATAATGAAGAGTCGGTGAGTTCCTTATTCACTGAATAGAATGGGGTAGGTCGGGTTAGCGCAGCGTAACCCGACAAGTGCGCTGCATCAAATTTTAGCGGTAGCCATGTTGGTTACCGCAAATGTTGGATCGTCTGGTCGCGGACGATTCTGTTTTTTTGGAGAAATGAAATGACTATCGAAATCAATGCAACAACCCGCAAAACGCAAGGTACGGGTGCGAGCCGCCGTCTGCGTAATTCCGGCCGCGTGCCAGGAATTGTCTATGGCTCCGGCGACGTCATGATGATCGAAATGGATCATAACGATCTGTATTACAAGCTGCGTTCGGAGGCATTCCACGCTTCCGTGCTGACACTGAATCTGGAAGGCAAGAAGGAATCCGTGCAGTTGCGCGACTTCGTGATGCATCCGTTCCGCCAGCAGGTGCAGCATATCGACTTCCAGCGCGTGGATGCGACGAAGAAGATGCACATCAAGGTGCCGTTGCACTTCATCAACGAAGCCATCGCGCCGGGCGTGAAGACCGGTGGCGGCAAGATCAGCCATGTGATGACCGAACTGGACATCACTTGCCTGCCCAAGGATCTGCCGGCCTTCATCGAAGTGGACCTGGCAAATCTGGGACTGGGTCATTCCATCCATGTTGCCGATCTGAAGTTCCCTAAGGGCGTGGAAGCCGCCACACATGGTACGCATACCGCCGAAGCGGTAGTGGCCACCGTGCAAGTGCCGCGCGGTGCAATTGAAGCGGAAGCGGCAGCAGAAGCCGCTCCGGCAGCCGCAGCTCCGGCTGCCAAAGCTGCGCCAGCCGCCAAAGCAGCGCCGGCCGCCAAGGAAGCCAAGAAGTAATTCAAGGGATATCCTTGTGAAGCCCGCCATTGCTGATAAAGGCATGGCGGGTTTTTTTCATGGCACCTCTATAAATCCAAACTCCGTCGCGATACGGTGTTGCTCGAGAAATTTTATCGCTTACATATAAATCATATGCTGCGCGCTAAAATTTCTTTCGCGCCTTGTCTCACTTAGGATTTTGAATTTATAGAGGCGTCATTCATTCATACACCATGAGCGCAATTCGTTTGATCGTTGGTCTGGGCAATCCCGGACGCGAATATGAAACCACCCGGCATAACGCCGGTTATTGGTGGGTGGATGAGCTTGCACGCCTGCAAAATTTGAGCTTCAAGAGCGAGGCCAAGTTTCACGGGTTGACGGCGCGCGGCCAGTTGCACGGCCATGAAATGCTGCTGCTCAAGCCGCAGACGTTTATGAACGTAAGCGGACGCGCCGTCGGCGCGCTGGCGCAGTTCTACAAGATTGCGCCAGCAGAGATGCTGGTAGTACACGACGAACTGGATTTGCCGCCGGGAGTGGCGCGCCTGAAGATGGGCGGCGGGCACGGCGGGCATAACGGTTTGAAGGACATTATCGCGCACCTCGGCAGCAAGGATTTCTGGCGGCTGCGTTTCGGCATCGGCCATCCCGGCGACCGCGCAGACGTAGCCGGCTACGTGCTAAACGACCCGCGCCGCGAAGAGCGCGATCTGATCGATGCGGCCATGCAGTGCGCGCTGGATGTCGCACATTTGATCATTGAAGGAAAAACCGAAGCAGCGATGTTGAAGCTGCATAGTAGTTAGAGGATCGAGGAGCGGGGATTGAGGAACGAGGAAATGTGGAGCAGTTGTTTTCGCTCAATCCTCGATCCGCGACCCTCAATCCTGAATTTAAGAGAGAGAAAACCATGAGTTTGAAATGCGGAATCGTCGGGCTGCCCAATGTCGGCAAATCCACTTTGTTCAATGCGCTGACCAAGGCGGGCATCGCGGCGGAGAATTACCCGTTCTGCACCATCGAGCCTAACGTCGGTATCGTCGAGGTGCCGGATGCGCGCATGGCGGCACTGGCGGAAATCGTCAAACCGCAGCGCATGCAGTATGCGATCACCGAATTCGTGGACATCGCCGGTCTGGTCGCGGGCGCATCCAAGGGCGAAGGGCTGGGCAACCAGTTTCTCGCCAACATCCGCGAGACCGATGGCATCGTCAACGTGGTGCGCTGCTTCGAGGACGACAACGTGATCCATGTCGCGGGCAAAGTCGATCCGATCTCCGACATCGAAACCATCAACACCGAACTCGCACTTGCCGACCTCGCCACCGTGGAAAAAGCGCAGCAACGCAACAGCAAGCAATCGCGATCCGGCGACAAGGAGGCCGCCAAGCTCGGCGCGTTGCTGGAGCAGGTCTCCGCCCATTTGAACGAAGGCAAACCGGTGCGCACGCTAAAACTGGATGCCGAACAACGCGCGCTGCTACAACCGCTGTGCCTGCTCACCATCAAACCCGCGATGTATGTCGGCAACGTCGCGGAAGGCGGCTTCAGCAACAACCCGCTGCTGGCCCGTCTGGAAGAATACGCCGCGAAGGAAGGCGCGCCGGTGGTGCCGATCTGCGCCGCGCTGGAGGCGGAAATCGCCGAGTTGTCCGATGCGGATAAACAGGAATTTCTGACCGATGCCGGCATGGCCGAGCCCGGACTGAACCGCCTGATCCACGCCGGCTATGAACTGCTTGGCCTGCAAACCTACTTCACCGCCGGCGTGAAGGAAGTGCGCGCCTGGACCATCCACAAGGGCGACACAGCACCGAAAGCGGCTGCGGTGATCCACAACGACTTCGAACGCGGCTTCATCCGCGCCGAAGTGATCGCCTACGAAGACTTCGTAAAATACAAAGGCGAACAGGGTGCGAAAGATGCCGGCAAGATGAGGGTGGAAGGCAAGGAATATGTGGTGCAGGACGGCGACGTGATGCATTTCCGCTTCAACGTCTAACTTTTACCCGTCCTGACAGGACGCTGAAAACCTGGCGGGACAGCAGTTTTACCCGTGCAATTCTGCGAGATAGCGCGCCCAGTCAAAGCATGGGCCCGGGCCGGTCTTGCGCTGTGGTGCAATATCGCGGTGCCCGGCGATGCCGCGTATTGGATAGGCCTTGCGCAACGCCATGGTCAAGCGGTGGAGTGCTTCATATTGCGCATCGGCAAACGGAACGGTATCGCTGCCTTCCAATTCGATGCCGAGCGAAAAATCATTGCAGCATGACCTGCCTTGCCAACAGGATACTCCCGCATGCCAGGCACGCTTCAAACAGGGAACAAACTGGATAATCCGGCCATCGCGGCGCAAAAAGAAATGCGCCGACACTTTCAGCCCCGCAATGGTTTGATAATAAGGATGAGCCGCCATGTCGAGCGTGTTGGTGAACAGTCGCCGCACTTCATCACCGCCAAACTCGCCCGGCGGCAGGCTGATGTTATGTATCACCAACAATTCGATTGCGCCCGCGGGGCGGTCGTCGCAGTTCGGCGACGGGATATATTCGCCGCCGACCAGCAACCCTTGCGCGTCAATCCGCATCGTCCGCACCGCCCGAACCCTTGATGCCCAGCCGCTCCATCCGGTAACGCATGGTGCGGAACGTCAATCCCAGCAATTTGGCGGCTGCCGTGCGATTAAATCCGGTCTGTTCCAGCGCTTCCAGCAAGGCTTGTTTCTCGGCCCGGTCCAGATATTCCGGCAGCGGGTATTTGCTGCCGAGGGCGGCATGATCAGGCTGGTTATGTTCCACGGGCACCAGCAATAAATCCTGTTCCTCGATCACCCCTCCCGGGCACAGCGCCAATGCCCTTTCGATGATGTTTTCCAGTTCGCGCACATTGCCGGGGAAGCTGTAGCCTTGCAGCGCATGCAATGCTTTTTCGGAAAAACGCACTTCCGCAGCACCGCGCAAACGCTCCAGAATCCGCTGTGCGATTTCCGGAATATCCTCGCGTGACTCGCGCAAGGCGGGCATCTGGATCGGGATCACATTCAGGCGGTAATAAAGATCCTGGCGGAACTTGCCTTGCCGCACGCATTCGGCCAGATCGCGGTGCGTCGCGCTGATGATGCGCACATCCACCGCTTCTTCGCCGCTCCCCCCGATTTTGCGCACGCATTTTTCCTGTATCGCGCGCAATAACTTGACCTGCATGTCCAGCGGCAGATCGGCCACTTCGTCGAGGAACAAAGTCCCGCCGTGCGCCGCCTGAAAAAACCCATCCCGATCCCTGTCCGCCCCGGTGAACGCACCCTTTTTGCAGCCGAAAAATTCGCTTTCCATCAGGTTGCCCGGGATTGCCCCGCAGTTCACCGCGATAAACGGCTGATCGTGCCGCGTGCCGCTTTGCACGATCAGGCGCGCCGCCAATTCCTTGCCGCTGCCCGATTCGCCGCTGATATGCACCGGCGCCTGGCTGCGCGCCACGCGCCCGATCAGATCGCGCACTTTCTGCATCGCAGGAGAATGGCCGAGCAGCATCCTGTCGGCGGACGGGCCTGCCTGCGGCAACTTCAGTGCGGATTTCACCAGGGCGCGCAACTGATTCAGCGAAACCGGCTTGGCCAGATAATCGAAGGCGCCCGCCTTGAGCGCGGCAACGGCATTTTCCATGTTGCCATGCGCGGTAATCACCGCCACCGGCACATCCAGATTGTTTTGCATGATGTGCTGCACCACTTGCAGGCCGTCGCCATCGGGCATCCGCATGTCGGTCAGGCACAGGTCGTAGCGGCGCGCCGCCAGCTTCGCCAGCGCCGCGCGCACATTGCCTGCCCTGTCCACCTCCAGCCCCATCTTGCGCAGCGCCAGCTCCAGCAGTTCCAGGATATCCGGCTCATCGTCCACCAGCAGCACCGTGGCGCTTTTCACCCGATGGCTATCCGCCATGCTCATGCCTCCCGCCATTCCCATGCAGTTCTCCGAACGTTATACGGAAGCAGGCGCCCGCCTGCCCCTCCTGGCCATGATATTCCAGCAGCGCGCCATTTGCCTCGCACAACTCCTTGGCGATATACAAACCCAAACCGGTGCCGTCGGTTGCGGTCGTGAAGAACGGCTCGAACAACCTGCCCTGGTGTTCGGCGGAGATGCCCGGGCCGTCATCCTGCACGTCCAGCATCGCCCGCCCATCCGCCGCATTCATCGTCAATGCCAGGCTGCCGGGCAAGTTGCGGCCATAGCGCAGCGCGTTACGGCATAAATTCCACAGCACCTGGCGCAAATGGCCGCGATCAAAGGAAACCTCCGCTTCCCGCATTCCGGCCAACGTCACCACACCCGGCTCAAGCCGTTCCGCCAGGTTAAATTCTTCGACAAAAGTGCGCAGCATCGCATCCAGCTCAAACACTTCCGGCTGTGCGCGGTCGCGGCGGTTCAACTGCATCACGTCCTGCACGATGCGGTTGATGCGCTGCGTGTTGTCCAGCACGATTTGCAACAGCCGCTGCTGCTTCGCATCGCCCTGCTCCTCCTGCATCAGCTCTGTCGCATAGCTGATCGCCGACAACGGATTGCGCACCTCATGCGCGATGCTGGCGGTCAAACGGCCCAGTGCGGCCAGCTTGATCTGCTGCGCCTCGGCCCGGACGCGCTGCATATCCTCCAGAAAGATCACTGCGCCGTGCGCCGCATCCCGCTCGACGGCGACAAAGCGCAATCTTGCCTGCACCCCGACATCCAGCTGCAAGGTGTCGCGGCTGGCCGCACCGGTTCTTTTCCATAGCGCGTACTGCCCGAACAGCAACGGAAAATTCTCCGCCAGCGAGCTTCCGGATACCGCACTGTGGCGCAACAGGCGCGCCGCGCTGGGATTCATCTGCATGATCACGCCCTGCTCATCCACCACCAGCACGCCATCCTGCATATCGCGCATCACCAGACTATTCGCCTCGGACAGACTGGCCAGATCGTGGCCGCGGCGTTGCGCCAATTGCTGGCTGTCCACGGCGTATTTCGCCAGCGTATGCGCCAGCCAGGCCACCGCAAAGTAGGACACGCACAACAAGCCGACCTGTACATACTGCGCCACCACGGCATCGTCATACAGCACCGCGTAGGAATGCTCCAGCAGTGCGGCAATACTCGCCAGCGCGGCAAAGAACAGGGTGATTTTGCCGCGGCTGATCATCCCTGCCGCCGCCAGCGAAACCAGCAGCAGCAGGCCGATATTGCTCTGTATTCCGCCGCTGGCATAGGAAAGCACCGTCAGGCCGACAATGTCGCCGCCGACCTGGACGGCCAGTTGCCAGGAAAAACGCGGCCAGCGCAATTGAATCAGCACAAAGGAAAGCAATACCACTGCCGCATAAATCAAGCTGGCGACAAAAAATACCGTCCAGTTGCGCGCGCCCAGCGACAACGAAGGGCCGAATGTCCCGGCGAGGAACACAAACAGGCTGGCCAGCGCCAGCCGGTACAGATTGAAATAGCGCAGGGAGCGCCAGAAGTCGACTATGGAAATCTTGGCGGTAAGATCACCCGTTTTTACGCTCAATGTAAGCCTCTCGGAAAACCGCTTTTACCGCGATGCCTATTTCCGATAGGCATCGCGATGTTCCGCGTTACAGAAGAATCGCCCGTCAGCCTGAACGCTCTCGCCCTTGGGCAAATGTACGCCGCAATGTGCGCAGCGCACCATGTCCTCGGCATCCGGTTTATCCTGCTGCGGCGCTTGCTTGCGGTAAGACCTGATCAACAGGTAAACCACTGCCACGATGGCGATGATCAATAACAGACGGCTCATTTCGCATGAACTCCATAGGGCAGGATCGGGGCGGGAATTGTACTACGCAATCAGCGCCACGCTCTTGACCTGTGCGAACACTCCCATCCCGATAGCGAGATTGAGCTGGTCGCGCGAACGGCGGGTGATGCGCGAAAGCAACAACTGTCCGTTGCCGACGGACATGCGCAAATTCACGCGATCCGGCCCCTCGTCGCGGATCTCGTCGATGCGCGCCGCGAGAATGTTGCTGATAC
>JACPEI010000007.1 GCA_016183575.1 Nitrosomonadales bacterium
CCCAGCTTGACGCATTGCTCGGCATCCTTGAGCAGCAGGTCCAGCGTCTTGCGCTGCACCCCCGGCATGGACTTCACGTCCTCGACCTTGTTGCTGCCTTCCAGCACGAATACCGGGTAGATGAAATCCGCCGGTGTGAGCACATGCTCTCGCATCAAGTCCCGCGAAAAGGCATCGCGGCGCATCCGGCGCATTCGGGTATGAGGGTATTGTCCAAGTGTCTGCATAATTTTTTCCTGAATTATTGCTCTTTCCGGAACTATTTTAGGAATTGCTTATCTGATGCTGTGAGTGGCGCAAGTCACTCCCCGTTTCTCCTCCCTGAGCGGGTCGTCTTAACCTTGTTAAGGCTCTTTGCCCCCGGTTTTCCGGGGGCATTTTTTATGCGCTTTTCAACCAACCGGCAATCACCGCCTCCGCCTCTTCCGTGCCGATTTTTTTCAGGCTCGAAAACAACTGCACGGTGCACTGCGGAAAATGCTCGGCCAGATGGGATTTTACGCGATTCAGGGTCAGCGTGGCCTGCTGCCTGCTGAGTTTGTCCGACTTGGTCAGCAGGATATGCACCGGCTTGCCGGTCGGCGCGAACCAGTCCAGCATGGCCTCGTCCAGCTCGGTCAGCGGATGGCGGGAATCCATGATGATCACCAGCCCTGCCAGTTCCTCGCGGGTTTTCAGATATTCGCTCAGCAGTTTTTCCCAATGCCGCTGTATATCCGGCGGCACCTTGGCATAGCCGTAGCCGGGCAAGTCCACCAGGAAGTTGTTGTCGCCGCCGTCGTTTTTTCCCAGGGAAAAATAGTTGAGGTGTTGGGTGCGCCCCGGCGTCTTGCTGGTGTAGGCCAGCCGCACATGGTTCGCCAGCGTGTTGATCGCGCTCGACTTGCCCGCGTTGGAGCGCCCGACGAACGCCACCTCTTTTCCGCCATGCTGCGGCAAATCCTTGATGTGATTGACGGTGGTGTAGAACGCCGCCTGCGAAAACAGTCCCATTACCAGTTGCTGAAAATTTTATCGGCGGCGGCGACCGTCGCGGCGATGTCCGTGTCGCTATGCGCGGCTGAGACGAAGCCCGCCTCGAATGCCGACGGCGCGAGGTAATGCCCTTCATCCAGCATCGCGTGGAAGAAGCGGTTGAACGCCTCCTTGTCGCAGCTCATCACCTCGGCGTAGCTGGTCGGCACGGCCTTGCTGAAATAAAGGCCGAACATGCCGCCGACCGATTGCGCGCAGAACGGGATGCCGCGCTTCTGCGCTGCTGCGGTCAGGCCTTCGGTGAGCTGTTGCGCCAGTTGCGACAGGCGCTCGTAAAAACCGGGGGCCTGCACCAGCTTCAGCGTGGCCAGCCCGGCCGCCACCGCGACCGGATTGCCGGACAAGGTGCCGGCCTGATACACCGCGCCGAGCGGCGCCAGGCCTTGCATGATGTCGCGCCGCCCGCCGAACGCCGCCGCCGGCAGGCCGCCGCCCATCACCTTGCCGAGCGTGACCAGATCCGGCTTGATGCCGTAGTAGCCCTGCGCGCCTTGCAGGCCGACGCGGAAGCCGGTCATCACCTCGTCGAGGATCAGCACCGCGCCGTGTTGGGTGCACAGGTTGCGCATTGCTTGCAGGAATTCCGGTTTGGGTGTGACCAGGTTCATGTTGCCCGCCACCACCTCGACAATCACCGCCGCAATCTCCTTGCCCATTTCGGCGAAGGCACGCTCCAGCCCGGCGGCATCGTTGTAGTCCAGCACCGTGGTCAGCGCCGCGATCTCCGCCGGCACGCCGGAAGAACTCGGCTGGCCGAAAGTCAGTGCGCCGGAACCGGCCTTGACAAGCAACCCGTCGGAATGGCCGTGATAACAGCCCTCGAACTTGATGATGCGGCTGCGCCCGGTAAAGCCGCGCGCCAGGCGGATCGCCGTCATCGTGGCCTCGGTGCCTGAGCTGACCAGGCGCACCATTTCCAGGCTCGGCAGCAGCTTGCACAGCAATTTTGCCATTTCCAATTCGCTCGCCGTCGGCGCGCCGAAACCCAACCCCTGCGCCGCCGCATCCTGCACCGCCTTGACCACCTCGGGATGGCAATGGCCGACGATCATCGGCCCCCATGAGCCGACGTAATCGGTATATTTCTTGCCGTCCGCATCCCACACATAAGCCCCCTGGCCGCGCTGGAAAAACAGCGGCGTGCCGCCCACCGAGCGGAACGCGCGCACCGGCGAATTTACCCCTCCGGGAATGACCTTCTGGGATTCGTCGAACAATTCTTGGTTATGCGAAGTCATGTTGCGTCTTTCTCTGCGTAATAATTTTAGTGGAACTTCAAATTCGACAACTGCCGTGCCGCCTGCTGGATATCCGGCGCAGAAAATACCGCCGAAATCACCGCCAGCGCATTCGCGCCCGCCTCAAGCAAAAGCGCGCCGTTTTGCGCGTCGATGCCGCCGATCGCGACCAGCGGCACCGCCAGTTCGCGGCGCGCCTGCCGCAATAAATCCGGCGTGGCCACCACGGCATCCGGTTTCACCGTGGAGGAAAAGAAACTGCCGAACGCCACGTAATCCGCGCCCAGCCTTACCGCCTCATGCGCCGATGCCAGGCGATTATAGCAAGACACGCCGATGATTTTACCGGCGCCCAACAGCGCGCGCGCATCCGCCACGCCGCCGTCCGCGCCGCCCAGATGCACGCCGTCGGCAGCTACTTGTTGCGCCAATGCCGCGTCGTCGTTGATGATCAGCGGCACGGCAAATTCGCGCGTCAGTTCGCGCAACGCTTCGGCTTGCTCCCGACGCAATGCCGCAGCGGCGATCTTGTTGCGATACTGCACTACCCGCGCCCCGCCCAGCAACGCCAGGCGCACCTTGCGCAGCAACTCCGCCGTATCGGCCTCGTCCGGCGTAATTGCGTATAAACCGCTAATTACAATACTATCCACTTAATAAAGCCCCGTTCGCCCTGAGCCCTTCGATAAGCTCAGGACAGGCTTGTCGAAGGGCTTAAAATGCGTAGCTGGTGGTTCGACAAGCTCTGATGAAGCAACTAAGTATTGTCTAATCACGATAACCCCGTGCTAAGTCACTACTTAACCACGAACGGATAAGCGACCAACCATATCAATTCGGGCGCTCGGGTTGTTCTTCATCCTCTTCGCCGCGCGCCCATAACAAGCGCTCCGGAATATGCTGCCCCATGCCGGGACGGAAGCCGGCATTCAGGGTCTGCCAGGTGTATTCCTGCGCCTCCTTGACCGCCTCCGGCACGTCGACGCCCTGCGCCAGCAGCGCGGCAATCGCGGCGGACAAGGTGCAGCCGGAGCCGTGATAGATTCCCGGCAGGCGCGCCCAGCTATCGCTGCTTATCACCCCGCGCTCGCCGTACAGGGTATTGATGACCTTGGGCGTTTGTTCGTGCGTGCCGGTAATCAGCACATACTCGCAACCCATTTGCAGCAGGCGCTTGGCGCATTCTTCCAGGGAGGGGTCATCGTCTTCATTGTCTTCATCCAGCGCGAGGCGGCGCGCCTCCATGCTGTTCGGCGTGATGATGGTGCTCTGCGGGATCAGCAACTCGCGCATCGCATCCAGCATGTCTTCGTCCGCCAACTCGTCGCCGCGTCCCGATGCCAGCACCGGATCGAGCACCAGCGGGATGTCCGGATAATCCGCCAGCACTTCGGCGATCGCCGCGATATTCTCCACGCTGCCGAGCAGGCCGATCTTGAACGCCGCGACCGGCACGTCCTCCAGCATCGCGCGCGCCTGGTCCACCACCCACTCGGGATCGATCGGCAGCACATCATCCACCCCGCTGGTGTCCTGCACGGTGATCGCCGTGACCACCGACAACGGATGGCAGCCCATGCTGGAAATGGTCAGCAGGTCAGCCTGCAAACCGGCTCCGCCGCTCGGATCGGTGGCGGCAAGGCATTTTACCCTATATGCCCGCAACTGAATAACCAAAAGGCAATTGAAATGGCGGAACCCTGATGCGCATCCTGCACACGATGCTGCGCGTAGTCGATCTGGAAAAGTCGCTCGCTTTCTATACCGGCGTGCTCGGCATGAAACTGCTGCGCCGCACCGACTATCCGGAAGGGAAATTCACGCTAGCCTTCGTCGGTTTCGACGACGAAGCGCATGGCGCGGTGATCGAACTCACCCATAACTGGGGGGTGGAAAAATACGAGCTCGGCAACGCCTTCGGCCATATCGCGATTGAAGTGGCGGACGCCTATGCCGCCTGCGAAACCATCAGGCAGCGCGGCGGCAGGGTGGTGCGCGAAGCCGGGCCGATGAAGCACGGCAGCACGGTGATCGCGTTTGTCGAAGATCCGGACGGATACAAGATCGAACTGATCCAGAAGAAATAATTCCGGCCTACTGATGAATCTGCTAGCCATTCGACTAAGCTGTCAAAAAAAGACAGCCAAGTCGCTGGTTATCAACACGAACGGTCTTTTAGTGAGCTACCGTTTTAAGCTCAGTGCAGATTCACCAGCGGCTTAAACCCCAGCTTCCCCTTCAAACTGTCCGCGCTGCTGCGCGCTTCGTCCTGATTCGCATACGGCCCGAGGTGGACGCGGTTTAGGCCGTCCTTGAGAAAGACGCCGAGCTGTTTGCCGGCATCGCCCAGCTTGGCGCTCATTTGCGCCATGAAGCTTTTTGCGGCTTCCTGCGATTTGAACGCGCCGAGTTGCAGGTAAACATTGCTGTCTGCGGTGGCGGGTGCGTTGCCGGCCGCCGGTTCGGTTTTTTCCAGGGGTTTGCTTTCCACGGTATCGGCCCTGGCGATGGTGATTATGCTGGCATCGGGAGCCAGGCTCTCGATTTCCACTTCCGAACTGCCGTTGCCGATGATGCCGAGCTTGTGCGCGGCGGTGTAGGACAGGTCCATCACGCGCTCGTGCAGGAACGGGCCGCGGTCATTGACGCGCACCACCACGGATTTCTGGCTGACGGTGTTGGTCACGCGCGCATAGCTCGGGATCGGCAGGGTGGGGTGCGCGGCGGTCATGCCGTACATGTCGTATACCTCGCCGCTGGAGGTGCGCTGGCCGTGGAATTTCTTGCCGTACCACGAGGCGATGCCGCGCTCCTTGTAGTTGCTCGCGGCAGTCAGCGGCGTGTAGGTCTTGCCCAGCGCGACATAGGGGCGGTTGGCGTAGCGGTGCAGCGGTTCGCTTTTCGGCACCGCGTCGGGAATCTCGTCGAGGTTGGCCGGGGCAGCCGCGCCGGGGCCGTCACCGGCGAGATAGCCGCCCCCTGCCGGTGCGCCGACTGCGTGATCTTCGACCGGCGCCGGGGGGCTGCGCGTTTCCACCTTGCGTTGCGGCGCGCTGCCGCAGGCGGCGAGTGTCAGGGTTGCCAATGCCAGAATTGCGATTTTCTTGTTCATGCGATCTCCTTTGAATGAGGGGCTAGTCCCTAGCCCCCAATCAGGTTTTAACCAGTTTTTGATGCGTCTCGATACTCATCAGCATACCAAAACCCAGCAGCAGGGTCAGCATCGAGGTGCCGCCGTAGCTCACCAGCGGCAACGGCACGCCGACCACCGGCAGGATGCCGCTGACCATGCCCATGTTGACGAATGCGTAGGTGGCGAAGGTCAGCGTGATGGAGCCCGCCATCAGGCGCGTGAAATAGGTCGAGGCATTCGCGGTGATGACGAAGCCGCGCCCGATCACGAGCACATACAGACCCAGCAGGATCAGGTTGCCGAGCAGGCCGAATTCTTCCGAGTACACCGCGAAAATGAAGTCGGTGGTGCGCTCCGGCAGGAAGTCGAGATGGGTCTGTGTGCCGTTCAGGTAGCCCTTGCCGAGGATGCCGCCGGAACCCACTGCGATGGTCGCCTGGATGGTATGGTAACCCTTGCCCAGCGCGTCCTGCGAGGGGTCGAACAGCATCAGGATGCGATGGCGCTGGTAGTCGTGCAGCATCGACCACAGCACCGGCGCGCTGGCGAGCGCCGCGACAAGCAGTCCGCCCATCACGCGCCAGCTCAGCCCGGCCAGGAACAGCACGTAGAAGCCGCTGGCGGAAATCAACAGCGCGGTGCCCAGATCGGGCTGGCGCGCGATCAGCGCCACCGGCATCAGCAGCAGCAGCGCGGCGACGAAATAATTTTTCAACGTGAGCGTGGCCTCGTGTTTCTCGAAGTACCAGGCCATCATCAGCGGCACGCCGATTTTCATCAGCTCGGACGGCTGGATGGTGGTGACGCCGAGATTCAGCCAGCGCCGCGCGCCGTGGCTGATCTCGCCGAACAGCGCCACGCCGATCAGCAACATCATGCCGAGCAGGTAAATCGGCACGGCGGTGCGCATCAGGTAATGCAGCGGCAGGTTGGCGATCAGCCACATGCAGGTCAGCGCTACCGCGATGTTGAGCATCTGGCTCAGCGGACGTCCCCAGCTTGCATTGTCCGCGCTGTACAGCACCACCAGGCTGGTCAGCATCAGCAGGCCGATGCCGAGCAGCAGCGGCAGGTCAAGGTGCGCGATGAAGCGCAGCCATAACTGGCGTTTAGTCATGTTCCTCGACCTCCTTGTCGCTCAAGTCCGGCAACGGCTGCGGCACCTTGCCGAGCAGGTAATAGTCCAGCACCTTGCGCGCGATCGGCGCGGCCGTGCTGCCGCCGTGGCCGCCGTTCTCGGCCAGCACCACCAGCGCGATCCTGGGTTGATCGGCGGGGGCGAAGGCGATGAACCAGGCATGGTCGCGATGCCGTTCGTCAAGCTTGCTGGCGTCATATTTTTCGCCCTGCTTCATGCCGACCACCTGCGCGGTGCCGGTCTTGCCGGCCATGCGGTAGGGCGCGCCTGCGGCCGCCTGCGCCGCCGTGCCGCCGGGCTGGGTGACCGCCGCCATCGCACGCTTCACCAGATCGAGATGCGCCGCGGCAATCTGCAGATCGAACGCAGATTTGTTTTCGATCAGGCGGTTTTCATGGCTGCGCGAACTGCGCACCTCCCTGACCAGATGCGGCTTGTAACCCACGCCGTTGTTCGCCAGCGTCGCGGTGGCATAGGCCAACTGCATCGGCGTGACCAGGTTGTAGCCTTGCCCGATGCCGACCGATACGGTATCGCCGGGATACCATTTCTGCTGATAGCGCTTCATCTTCCATTCCTGCGAGGGCAGCAGGCCGGAGGTCTCGCCCTCCAGGTCGAGGCCGGTCTTCTTGCCGAAGCCGAAGCGCGACAAGAAACTGGAGATGTTGTCTATACCCATTTCAGTGGCCAAACCATAGTAATAGGTGTCGCAGGAGATGACGATGGACTTGAACATGTCCACGCTGCCGTGCCCGTCCTTTTTCCAGTCGCGGTATTGGTGGCTGCTGCCGGGCAGGTTGAAATATCCGGGGTCGCTGATGGTGCGGTCCGGGGAGCGGGTGTTGTAATACAGGCCTGCCAATGCCATGAACGGCTTGACCGTGGAGCCGGGCGGATACTGGCCGCGCAATGCGCGGTTGTTGAGCGGGTGATCGGGCGAATTGTTCAGCTCGTCCCAGCTCTGCGTGTCGATGCCGTCGATGAACAGGCTGGGGTCGTAGCCCGGTTTGCTGACGAAGGCCAGCACTTCGCCGTTGTTCGGGTCGATCGCCACCAATGCGCCGCGGTAATTGCCGAACGCCTGCTCGGCGATTTCCTGCAACTTGGCATCGATGCTCAACACCAGCGTGTTGCCGGATGACGGCGGGGTGCGCGACAGCATGCGCACTGCCCGCCCGCCCGAATCCACTTCGACCTGCTCCATGCCGGTGGCGCCGTGCAGCTCGCTCTCGTAACTCTGTTCCAGGCCGGTCTTGCCGATGTAATCGGAACCGCGATAGTTGGCCGCCAGATCGTTTTCTTCGAGTTGCTCCACGTCGGTCTGGTTGATGCGTCCGATATAGCCGATCAGGTGCGCGGTCTTTGCGCCATACGGATAATCGCGGAACAGCCGCGCCTTGATCTCGACACCCGGAAAGCGGTATTGCTGCGCGGCAAAGCGTGCGACTTCCTCGTCGGAGAGCCGGTTGCGGATCATCAGGGTTTCGAAATTGCGCCGCTCGGCGAGCAGCTTGTTGAAGCGCTTGCGGTCCTTGGGGGTGATCTCGATCAGCGCGGACAGCTCGTTGATCGTGGCTTCCAGATTGGCGGTTTTATTCGGAGTTATCTCCAGCGTATAGCCGGAATAGTTGTGCGCCAGCACCAAGCCGTTGCGGTCGAGTATCAGGCCGCGATTCGGGACGATCGGTACGATGGAGATGCGGTTGCTCTCCGCCAGCGTCTGGTAATAGTCGTGGCGCACCGCTTGCAGATAGATAAAGCGCACCAGCAGGATCGCCAGCAGCAGCAGCACGAAACCGACGCTGATCGCCAGCCGCAACCGGAAGTAAAAAATTTCGCGTAGATGGTTTTTTAGCTCGACGTGCTTGGCCATTAATGAACCCTAATGGTCGCGACTCACGCGCATTTGCCGCGCCGCCTGGAACATGATGCTGAGCGGCACCCACAGTAAGGTCGAAGTCAGGCAACCGAGGAAGTACGGCCACACCATATAGCCGTTTACCTGCCAATGCACCAGCGCATATACCATATAGGTCAACGCCAGGATGCCGAACACCTGCGTGGTCTGCTGGCGCAGGTCGAACATCTTCAAGCGGTGATGCAGCATCACGCCGCCAAAGGCGAGCAATGTGTAGGCCAGCGCATGCTGGCCGAACAGGCTGGCATCGGCCACATCGGCGAGAATGCCCACCGCCCAGGACAGCCCGATGCCGACGCGCAGCGGTTTATGCGTGCACCAGTACAGCAGCACCAGTGCGACGAAGTCCGGGCGCAGCATCAGCCAGACTCCCTCCCACGGCAGCCCGTTCAGGAGCAGCGCGAGCAGCACGCTGAACACAATCAGGGTATTGCTGACCGGGCGCTGGATTTCCGGGTTGGCTGGGACAGAATAGGGCATTATTTTTTCTGCTTTGTTTTTGAATTCTGCGCCGCAGCAGGTTCTTCCGCCGGGCGCTCGGGCAGCCTGGGCAGGCCGGACAGAATCAGCAGATGGCGGTGCTTATCCACGCCGGCCACCGGCAGGCAGATCACGCGCGCAAACGGGTAGGCGGCATCGCGTTCGATTTTTACCACTTTGGCGACCGGAATGCCCGGCGGATAGATACCGTCGATACCCGAGGTGACCAGCAGGTCGCCGTTCTGGATGTCGGAACTTACCGGCATGTAGCGCAGCGACAACTGGCTGGTGTCGCCCGCGCCAAACAAGATGGTACGCAATCCGTTGCGCAGCACCTGCACCGGCACTGCATGATCCTTTTCGGTAATCAGTGTGACTTCGGCAAGCCGGGGATAAACGCGGGTGATCTGGCCGACGATGCCGGCGTCGTCCATTACCACTTGCCCGATCCGCACGTTGGCATCCGCGCCTTTGTCGATGAGTACCTTGCGCTTGAATATATCGCGTTCGGCATACATGATTTCAGCCGCTTGCATGGCAAGTTCGCCGCGCTGCGGCAGCGCCAGCAAATTGCGCAATTGCTGGTTCTCCTGTTGCAGCGCCTGCAACTGCGACGACTGCGCAGCATCACGCTCATGCTGCTGATGCAGCGATTTGTTGTCCTCCACCAGACTGCGCTGCGTGGTGAAGAAATCGCCGGCCTGTTGCCACAGCACGCCCGGCATGGTCGCCAGCCGCTGTAGCGGTGAAACCAGCATGGACAGCGCGCTGCGCGTGGATTCCAGATAGCGGTAGCGCGCGTCGATGAACAGCAGCAACAATGAGAGCACCACGAAGAACACCAGCCGCACCGCAGGGCTGGGGCCGCGGTTGAAAAACTGGAAGGATTGTGTGTTGTCCATCTTTGGATGGTGAGTGGGAAGGGTAGGGGCGATTCACGAATCGCCCATCGGTGGGTTGGCGATTCGTGAATCGCCCCTACACTCACCAGATAAAATTATTCGGTCGTGAAAATACTGGTGGACTTGTCCATGTTTTCCAGGGCGCGTCCCGAGCCGCGCACCACGCAGGTCAGCGGATCGTCGGCGATCAGCACCGGCAGACCGGTCTCTTCCATCAGCAGGCGGTCCAGGTCGCGCAGCAGCGCGCCGCCGCCGGTCAGCACCATGCCCTTGTTGGCGATGTCCGCACCGAGTTCCGGCGGGGTCTGCTCGAGCGCGGTCTTCACCGCGCTGACGATGCTGTTGAGCGGGTCGGTCAGCGCCTCGAGGATTTCGTTGCTGGAAATGGTGAAGCTGCGCGGAACGCCTTCCGCGAGATTGCGCCCCTTCACTTCCATTTCGCGCACTTCGCTGCCCGGGAAGGCCGAACCGATGGTTTTCTTGATATTTTCGGCGGTGGTCTCGCCGATCAGCATGCCGTAATTGCGGCGGATATAGTTGATGATCGCCTCGTCGAATTTGTCGCCGCCGACGCGCACCGAACCGGAATACACCGCGCCTCCCAGCGAAATCACGCCCACTTCCGTGGTGCCGCCGCCGATGTCCACCACCATCGAGCCGGTCGCCTCTTCCACCGGCAAGCCCGCGCCGATCGCTGCCGCCATCGGCTCTTCGATCAGCTCCACACGGCGCGCACCTGCCCCGACAGCCGATTCGCGGATCGCGCGGCGTTCCACCTGGGTGGAACCGCATGGCACGCAAATCACGATGCGCGGGCTGGGGCTGAAAATGCCGGCCTTGTAGACCTTGCGGATGAATTGCTTAAGCATTTGCTCGGTAACGGTGAAGTCGGCGATCACGCCGTCCTTCATCGGGCGGATCGCGGTGATGTTGCCCGGCGTGCGCCCCAGCATCTGCTTTGCGGCCAGGCCCACCTGCTGGATCACCTTCTTGCCGTTCGGCCCGCCCTCCTGGCGGATTGCCACCACCGATGGCTCGTCCAGCACGATGCCCTGCCCGCGCACCCAGATGAGGGTATTGGCAGTGCCGAGGTCGATCGCCAGGTCATTGGCAAAATAGCCGTTCAAAAATCCAAACATGTTTGTTCCCGATAGTCAAAGAGGTGCGTCTGCAAAGGCCTTTATGATACCCTATTGGCCTTATTCCAATAAAGTTTTTACTATGTCTTTGAACAATGCTGATGTCCGTAAAGTCGCCCGTCTGGCGCGGCTGGCGATGAGCGAAACGGAAATCGAAACCGCCCGCTCGCAACTATCCGGTATTTTCGCGCTGATTGCGGAAATGCAGGCTGTCGATACCAGGGGTATTGAGCCGATGTCGCACGCCCAAGACGTATCGCAACGGCTGCGCGAGGATGTCGTCACCGAAACCAACCAGCGCGAGTTGTTTCAGTCGGTCGCCCCGCAAGTCGAAGCCGGGCTGTACCTCGTCCCACAAGTCATCGAATAGTGAAGGGAGAAGGGGGAAGGGAGAAGGGCAGGAGCAGCGCGAAGGTTTTCCCCTTCCCTCTTTCCCCTGCCCCCTTCCCCTCCAGGCAATGATAAACGCAAGCATCAAACAGCTATCCGCAGCCCTTGCTGCAAGGACAATATCCAGCGTCGAACTGACGCAGCTTTACCTTGACCGCATCGCCAGACTCAACCCGAAGCTCAACGCCTACCTCACCGTCCAGCCGGAAGTGTCGCTGGCGCAGGCAAGAGTGGCCGATGCCCGCCTTGCCGCCGGCAACGCCGAGGCGCTGACCGGCATTCCGATAGCGCAGAAGGACATCTTCTGCGCCAAAGACTGGCTTACCACCTGCGGTTCGAAGATGCTGCATAACTTCGTTTCGCCCTACGACGCGCACGTCATCGCGCGCTTCAATGACGCGGGCGCGGTGAATCTCGGCAAGACCAACATGGACGAGTTTGCGATGGGCTCGTCCAACGAGACTTCGCACTACGGCCCGGTGAAGAATCCGTGGGATCAGGCGCGCGTGCCCGGCGGCAGTTCCGGCGGCTCGGCCTGTGCAATAGCCGCGCGGCTGTGCGCGGCGGCCACCGGCACCGACACCGGCGGCTCGATCCGCCAGCCCGCCGCGCTGTGCGGTATCTCCGGCCTGAAACCCACCTACGGCGTGGTCTCGCGTTACGGCATGATCGCGTTCGCCTCCAGCCTCGATCAGGCCGGTCCGATGGGGCGCAGCGCGGAAGATTTAGCCTTGCTGCTGAACACGATGGCCGGTTTCGACGAGCGCGATTCCACCTCGCTGCAACGCGAAAAGGAAGATTACGCGCGCGACCTGGCGAAGCCGCTGAACGGACTGCGCATCGGTCTGCCGAAAGAGTTTTTTGCCGAGGGGCTGGGCGGCGATGTGGCGCAAGCGGTCGAGGCGGCGATCGCCGAATACAGGAAGCTCGGCGCGACCGTGGTGGGAATCAGTCTGCCTAATTCCAAACTGTCGGTGCCGGTGTATTACGTCCTCGCTCCGGCCGAAGCGTCCAGCAACCTGTCGCGCTTCGACGGCGTGCGCTACGGCTACCGCGCGCCGGAATATACCGACCTTGCCGACATGTACGAAAAGAGCCGCGCGCAGGGCTTCGGCGCGGAAGTGAAACGCCGCATCATGATCGGCACCTACGTACTGAGCCACGGCTACTACGATGCCTATTACCTGCAGGCGCAGAAGATCCGCCGCCTGATCGCGCAGGATTTCACCGAAGCGTTCCGGCACTGCGACGTCATCATGGGACCGACCGCGCCTTCCACCGCGTTCAAACTCGGCGAGAAGGGCGACGACCCGGTGCAGATGTACCTGTCCGACATCTATACCATCGCGGTGAACCTCGCCGGCCTACCCGGCATGTCGATCCCCTGCGGCTTCGGCGCAAACAATATGCCGGTCGGCCTGCAGATCATCGGCAACTATTTCGGCGAGGCGCGCATGCTGAATGCGGCGCATCAATATCAACTGGCGACCGACTGGCACAGCCGCGCGCCGCAAGGGATTTGAGATGTTTGACAACGGTGGATACGCTGCGCTTTATCCACCCTACGATTTGAACGAATGGAGGTAGGGTGGATAAAGGTCGAAGACCGTATCCACCAACAAACAAATGAGCGGGTACAAACGAGCTTTTCAGCCCGGGGGATGCTACTTCTTTACCGTGGTTACTCACGAACGTCGCCCATGGCTGACGGAAGAATACGCGATAGACAGGCTGCGAAATGCCTTTCGTCGCGTCATGCAGGATCGCCCGTTTGCCATGGATGCCATCGTCATATTGCCCGACCACTTGCACTGCATCTGGCAATTGCCCGATGGCGACAACGATTTTCCGGAGCGGTGGCGGCAAATCAAGCGCTTCGTCTCCATTGGGCTGAAAAGTCCACTCAATGCGCGCAAGGAAAAGGCATTATGGCAACGGCGTTACTGGGAACATTTGCTCAGGAATGAGGAAGACTGGCGGCGGCACATGGATTACATACACTACAACCCGGTCAAGCATGGATATACGCGTCGTCCCTCAGATTGGACGCATAGTTCATTCCGACAGGCAGTGGCTCGCGGTTGGTATGATGCTTCATGGGGCGATATGGAGCCAACAAACTTGACCGGAATGGAGTTTGAATAAGAGGTGGGGTGGATAAAGCGCGCAGCGCGTATCCACCATGATGGATTAGGTGGATACGGCCTGTGGCCTTTATCCACCCTACAAAGGGAATCACAACATGACCTGGGAAATCGTCATCGGGCTGGAAGTACACGCGCAGCTCTCGACCAATAGCAAGATCTTCTGCGGCGCATCGACCGCGTTCGGCGCGGAGCCGAATACGCAGGCGGATGCGGTGAGCCTCGCTTTGCCCGGCGTGCTGCCGGTGCTGAACAAGGGTGCGGTGGAGCGCGCCATCAGGTTTGGCCTTGCCACCGGCGCGCATATCGCGCCGCGCTCGGTGTTCGCGCGCAAGAATTATTTCTATCCCGACCTGCCCAAGGGCTACCAGATCAGCCAGTTCGATCTGCCGGTAGTCGGCAACGGCCAACTTGTTATCCATGTGCCGGCATCAGGCAAGACAGAGGCCTACGAAAAAACCGTGCGCATTACGCGCGCGCATCTGGAAGAAGACGCGGGAAAGTCGCTGCACGAGGACTTCCACGGCATGACCGGCATCGACCTGAATCGCGCCGGTACGCCGCTGCTGGAGATCGTCTCCGAGCCGGACATGCGCTCCGCGGACGAAGCCGTGGCCTATGCCAAGGCGCTGCACACGCTGGTGCAGTGGATCGGTATCTGCGACGGCAACATGCAGGAAGGCTCGTTCCGCTGTGACGTGAACGTGTCGGTGCGCCGTCACGGTGCAGCGCTCGGCACGCGGCGCGAGATCAAGAACCTCAACTCGTTCAAGTTCATGCAGCAGGCCATCGACTACGAAGTGCAATGGCAGATCGACACGCTGGTGAACGGCGGCGCGATCCATCAGGCTACGGTGCTGTTCAATCCCGATACCGGCGAAACGCGCATGATGCGCAGCAAGGAAGAGGCGCATGATTACCGCTATTTTCCCGACCCCGACCTGCTGCCGCTGGAGATCGGCGAAGAATGGAAGGAGCAGATACGTGCCACGCTGCCGGAGCTGCCGCAGGCCAAGCAGGCTCGCTACGTGAACGAACTCGGATTGTCGGCCTATGACGCCAGCATTCTCACCGCCTCGCGCGAGATGGCGGGTTTCTTCGAGACTGCGCTCGCCGCCTCCTCCCCTGATATAACAACTAGCCATTCGACTAAGCTATCAAAAAACGATAGCCAAGTCGCTGGTTATGACAAGGGGAGGGCTGGAGGGGTTGAGGCCAAGCTGTGCGCCAACTGGATCATGGGCGAGGTGAACGCGCAGTTGAACCGCGACGGCTTGGATATGACGCAATGTCCGATCAGCGCACAGCAACTCGGCGGCATGTTGCAGCGCATCGCCGACGGCACCATCTCCAACTCCGGTGCAAAGGAAGTGTTTCGCACCATGTGGGCGGAAGGCGGCGAAGCCGATGCGATCATCGAAGCCAGGGGGTTGAAACAGGTTTCCGACAGCGGCGCGATCGAAGCGCTGGTGGACGAAATCATCGCCGCCAATCCCGCTCAAGTGACCGATTACCGTAGCGGCAAGGATAAGCTGTTCGGCTTCTTCGTCGGCCTCGCGATGAAGGCCAGCAAGGGCAAGGCCAACCCGGCGCAGTTGAACGAGATATTGAAGAAGAAGCTGGCGGGATAACCCGGGAGCGCCGGCATCCCCGCCGGCTGTTGGTACTGCTTCATCGGAGGAAGATATGCGCACACGCCTTGCCGCATTCCTGCTGGCACTCTCCTTTTTCCCCGTAACCCCGCTTGCCGGCGGATCTCCCCCGCCGCTGATGCTGGCGAACCACTTTCATGCCGACATCCGGCTGGCCGATTATTGGGTGAGCGAGAAATTCGACGGGGTACGCGGCTACTGGGATGGCGAAAGATTGCTGACGCGCGGCGGCGAACTCATCCAGGCACCGCAATGGTTCACCTCCGGTTGGCCGAAGCTTCCGCTCGACGGCGAGCTATGGGCCGGGCGCGGGCGCTTTTCGCGGGCGGTCTCCATCATCCGGCAAGCGCAGCCGGACGATGCGGCATGGCGCGAGGTGCATTTCATGCTGTTCGATCTGCCCGCGCATCCGGGCGATTTCAGCGAACGCGATGCCGAACTGAAGCGGATCGTTGCGGCGATACATCAGCCGTGGGTACAGCATGTGGCGCAGTCCAGGGTGGGCGACCTTGCGGAGTTGCGCGCTGTGCTGGCGCGCGTCGTCAGGCAAGGCGGCGAAGGACTGGTGCTGCATCGCGGCGCCTCGCTGTACCGGGCCGAGCGCAACGACGACCTGCTCAAGTTCAAACCCTATCAGGATGCCGAAGCGCGGGTAGTCGCCCATCTGCCGGGCAAGGGTAAATACGCCGGGATGCTGGGCGCACTGGAGGTAGAAACAGCGGCAGGATTGCGCTTCAGACTGGGAACCGGGCTATCCGATGCCCAGCGGCGCGCACCGCCGCCGCTGGGCTGCTGGGTGACCTATCGCTACAACGGCATCAATGAGAAGACCGGCATTCCGCGTTTCGCGCGCTTCATGCGGGTGCGCGAAGATATGGAAACCCCGCCGGGAACTGCGGCGCCCTAGTCTTGCTGTGTCATAGCGCCCGCTGCCAGGCTTCAGGCCAACTCCCCCTGTATCACATTGAAGCGCATGACGCGATAATAACCGGCAAAGCAGTGTTCGACACCGACTTCACCATTCAATGTTTTACCGTTTTGCTTGAATGCGCCGCTTAATTTTGCGGCGACATCCTCCTGCCAGAACCCCGCCAGAAAAGGTTCGATGCGACAAATCAGCCAGCGGAACGGCACCAGGCGATACAGCCAGTGTCGCTGCGGAGTTGCGGCATATTCGGTAATAAGCACCGAGCCGCCGGGACGCACCACACGCGCGATTTCGGCATAGGCATTATGGCGTGCTTCGGTCGGCAGTTCGTGCAACAAAAAGAACACGATCACCTGATCGAACGCGTCATCGTGATAACCGAGGCATTCCGCATTCATGCGCGCCGGATGGCAGCGATTCGCAATGTGCAGCGTTTTGCGCCGCGCCAGTTGCAACTGCCCGGTTGCAGCATCGCACAGGTGAACTTCATTGCTCGTGCTAAACAGCAGCGACGGCGTGAGTTTGCCGTACACGCAGGTTAGTTGCAGTATTTTTGCGGCAGGTTTGGCCTCGACCTGCGCCAATGTTTTTTTCAGCAGCTTGTCATATTGACCATACAGGATGGCGTTGATGACGAACTGGTGATCGAAAAACCAGATACCCCACCGCCACAGATAAGCCCACCAGTAATAATGCACCAGGTATTCGGGCATCCCGTCGAGAAATTTTTTGTACAGGCGCATGCTGCCAGCGGCTAGATCAGGTTGCGTGGCTTGCGCGGCGCATGGGCGAACAGCCGGTCATATAGCCAGCGCGGCAACAGCCTGAACATGCGCCCGGTCAGGCCCATTTGCCAGGGAATTACAGTGAATGCGATTTGCCGTTCGATGGCGCGCGCCATGCGCCTTGCCGCCTCATCCGCCTCCAGCATGAATGGCATCGGATAGGGATTGATCGCAGTCATCGGGGTCCTGATGTAGCCCGGGCAAATCGTGACGACCTTTACACCGCTGTCGTGCAGCTCGACGCGCAGGGATTCCAGATAGGAAATTGCGGCGGACTTGGAGGCGGAGTAGGCGCCCGCCCCCGGCAGACCGCGGAAACCGGCTACGCTGGCAATGCCTACCAGCGTGCCCTGTTTCGCTTCACGCATCGCCGCAACAAAGGGCTGGAAGGTTTTCACCATGCCCAGCACATTGATGTCCATCACCTGCTGAAACGCATCCAGGTCTTCGGCATATTCGGTGAGCGTGCCGACGCTCACGCCGGCATTGGCGATCACCACATCCGGGCAGCCGACGCGGGCGGCGAAATCGTTGGCCGCATGCTGCACGGCAGGCGCATCGCGCACGTCCAGCGTGTAGCAGAAAACTTGATCGGGGAATTCTGCGGCGAGGGCTTGCAGCAACTCGCCGCGCCGGGCGAAGGCGGCGACGATGGCGCCGCACTCAAGATAATGGCGCGCAAGCGCCAGACCCAGGCCGCCCGACGCACCGGATATGACAACCTTCATGCGCTAATCAATGCCGGCGTAAAGACAGGGTCGGGGTCGAGTTGAAAGCGGAGCCGCTGGTTTTCCTCGATCCTCGTTCCTGAATCAACGCTTGGCAGAGCGCTCCTTGCGTGCCAGCGCAATCACTTCGTTCAGCACGCGAATGGCGTTTGCCGGTTGCAGGCCGGTGATGAGATATTTGCCGTCTACAACCAGAGTCGGGGTGCCGTTGATGCCATAGCTGCGGATCATTTGCTTGGCGCGCACCACCCTGCTTTGCATCGAAAACGAGTTGTAGGCCGCCGAGAATTTCGCGCGATCGACGCCACGCTGCGCAACAAAATCCACTATCTTGGCTTCGCCGCTCAGGTCTACATTGTCCACATTCCATGCCTTATACAGCGCATCGTGTAACTGGTGTAACTGGCCGAGCGATTCGAGCGCGTAAAAGGTGCGCGCCATCGGCTCCCACGAATCGCGGAAGATGGTCGGCACATAAGTCAGTTCCACATCCTTGGGCATGGTCTTTTCCCACGCGCTCATCGCCGGATGCAAATCGAAGCAGTGCGAACAGCCGTAAAAGAAAAATTCCAGCACTTCGACTTTTTTGGCGCTGGCCGGCTGCGGCGGATTCAATAACTTGTAATCCTTGCCCAGTTCCACGGCGGCAAACGCTGTGCTGCTCATCAAAAGCACCGCCGCAACAACCAGGTTTTTAATCATGCTTTTCACTTGTCGCTCCTTAAAATTGGTTATGGTGAATACGCCTATTGCGCCCGCATTGGAGTGGCATCCATCCCGTTTTGTTTCAGCAAATTGCGCGCGCGGTTCATCTCGTCGGTATTTTTGTACGGCCCCATGCGCACGCGATGCCACACGCCTTTGTCCGGAATGGTCGCGATCTGGGTGCTGGCCTCGATGCCCAGCAACGCGAGCCTGGCCTTGAGCTTCTCGGCATCATCCGCATTGGAAAATGATCCTGCCTGCAAAAAATAGGGTTCATTGGCGGCAACCGGTTTGCTGTCCGCAGCTTGGGGTTTGGCCGGTTGTGGCCTGTCGGCAGGCTTGGCCGGCACGGCCGCATCCTGCTTGTCGGTCAGCACCTTGTAGAACTCGAAGCGCGGTTTGCCGTCAGCCACGCCGGAAGCCGGTGCAGCCGCCGGTGCATGGGGTGTCGCGTTTCCGGCGGGCGCCACCGGTTTGGCAATATCTGCCGGCGGCTTGGCGATTGCCGGTTCATTCTGCACGAACGGGCTGGGCGATTTCATGATGTACCAGGCCAGTCCGGCAGCCATGCCGACGCCGATGACCATGCCGACGAGAATGCCGGTCAATAACGGGCTGCCGCTCCTGCGCGGCGCGGCGGATTTGTTGCCTGTGTTCCTGCTCATTTCTGCTTCCTTTACATTTTTTCCGGCGCGCTCACACCGAGCAGCGCCAGGCCGTTCTTCAGCACCTGCGCTGTCGCCGCAATCAACGCCAGCCGCGCGCATTTGACCGCCTCGTCCTCGACCAGAAAGCGCGAGGCATTATAGTAGCTGTGGAAATCGGCGGACAACTCCTTCAGGTAAAAGGCGATCAGATGCGGGGACAGGTCCTGCGCGGCGTTTTCGATCATCTGCGGGTAATCAATTAGCTTTTGCAGCAACGCTGTTTCATAATCGCTATCCAGCAATTTGACTTCCGCATTGAGCAGATCCGCGCGCTCGCCGTCCCATTGCGCCAGCACGCTGTGCACGCGCGCATGCGCATATTGCACGTAATACACCGGGTTCTCGTTGCTCTGCGACTTGGCCAGATCCAGATCGAAATCCAGATGCTGGTCGCTCTTGCGCAGCACATAGAAGAACCGCGTCGCGTCGTTGCCCACCTCGTTGCGCAATTCTCGCAACGTGACGAATTCGCCGCTGCGTGTGGACATGGATGTTTTTTGCCCGTTGCGGTACAGCACCGCAAATTGTACCAGCGCGATGGTCAGCTTGCTGCTGTCCAGCCCCAATGCCTTGAGTGCGCCATTGACGCGCGGAATGTAACCGTGATGATCCGCGCCCCACACGTTGATGATGCGGTCGAAGCCGCGCTCGAACTTGTTCAGGTGGTAGGCGATATCGGAGGCGAAGTAGGTGTACAGGCCGTTGTCGCGCTGCACCACACGGTCTTTTTCGTCGCCGAAGGTGGTGGAGCGGAACCACCACGCGCCATCCTGAAGATACAGGTGATTGCCGGCTTTGAGTGCCTCCACGGCGCGCGCCACCAGCCCGTTGTCGAACAGCGACTGCTCGGAAAACCACTCGTCGAAACGCACGCCGAATTCGGCCAGGTCGTTGCGGCAATCGCCCAGTTGTTCGGTCAGCGCGTAATTGTGGATATAAGCGTAATCCTCGCCCAGCAGGCGCTTGGCGTTGGCGATCAGCGCGTCCAGATGCGCGTCTGCATCTTCTTCAACGGACGGGGTGCCATGCATCACTTCGGCGTCTGCGCGCACATAGCGCGCGCCATGCGCCGCCTTGATCTGCTGCGCCATGTCGCGCACATACCTGCCCTGATAGATGTTTGCCGGAAACGCCAGTTGCGCACCGTGCAGTTCCAGATAGCGCAGCCAGGTGGACAGCGCAAGGATATCCATCTGCCGCCCGGCATCGTTCACATAGTATTCGCGCGACACCCTGTAGCCAGCCGCATCCAGCACATTCGCCAGGCTTGCGCCGTACGCCGCACCGCGCCCGTGCCCGACATGCAGCGGGCCGGTCGGGTTGGCCGAAACGAACTCCACCTGCGCCTTGCGCCCCGCCCCCAATGTGCCGCGCCCGTAGGCGTCGCCAGCCTGCAACACCGCCTTGACCACCGCTTGCTTGGCGGTAGCGGTAATGAACACATTGATAAAACCGGCGCCTGCGATTTCGACTTTCTCCACCACTTCGGAGCCGGGTAATGCCGCGATCAACGCCTGCGCGATGTCGCGCGGAGATTTGCGCAACGGCTTGGCCAGCTGCATCGCCAGATTGCACGCATAATCGCCATGCGATGCCTGCCTGGAGCGTTCGATAGATAGCCCGGCAGTCGCGGTCAAACCGGCCTGCCCGGAATTTTGCTCATCAAGAACAACGTCCAGGGCCTGCATGAACAATTCATGCAAATGTGATTGAAAATTCAAGGTAACGGACATTGCGCAACACTTTCAAGAAAGGGGCGGATTATAGCATCCCGAAGTTTTGCGGGAGTTTGCGTACTTTCGTGCTCGCCCGGTATTTCATGCGATCTGGCATTCCGATCCGGCGGCCGATTGTTTGCAGCGTTTAATGGCCAATTTCAGCAGGTTTCATCTGCCGCAACTTGCTGCTGCGATGGCGATATTGGCAGGCAGCTTTCCGTATTACCCCATCTGTGGCATTCTTCGCACTTTGAAGGCGTGCAATTATTTCAGACTCTCTTGTAGGAATATAGTCAAGAGGGCGGTTGGGGGATGGCAGCAATGAAATGTGTGGATGATTTCCGCCTGCGCTTCGGCAAGCGTGAGCTGGTGCCGATCAGGATCGGCGGGATGGGCGTGGATATTTCCACCGCCGAATTGGCGCTGGAAGCCGCGCGGTTGGGCGGGGTCGGGCATATTTCCGACGCGATGCTGCCGACCGTGACCGATCGCCGCTACAAAACGAAATTTGTCAGCATCAAGCAAAAACAATACAAACTCAACGTCCATCAAGCCGACAAATCGATCGTGCAATTCGACCTGGCGCAGGTTGCCGAAGCGACGCGTTTGCATGTCAGCAAAACCATGGAAGCCAAGCGCGGTGACGGCATGATTTTCGTCAACTGCATGGAAAAGCTCACGATGAATTCGCCGCGCGAAACACTGCGCACACGCCTGCGCAGCGCGCTGGATGCGGGTATCGACGGCATCACGCTCGCGGCCGGACTGCATCTGGGCTCGTTCGCATTGATGGAAGACCATCCACGCTTCCGCGATGCACAGTTGGGCATCATTGTCTCCTCGTTGCGCGCCTTGCAGTTGTTCCTGCGCAAAAATGCCAAGCTGAACCGGTTGCCCGATTTTATCGTGGTGGAAGGGCCGCTGGCAGGCGGCCATCTGGGTTTTGGCCTGGACTGGGCGCAATATGACTTGCGCACCATTGTCGCCGAGGTTCAGCAACATCTTCAGGCTGAAAAACTGGATATCCCGGTGATCCCGGCGGGAGGCATTTTTACCGGCAGCGATGCGGTGAGCTTCCTGGAAACGGGCTCCGCGGCGGTGCAGGTGGCGACGCGCTTCACCGTCGCCAGGGAGTGCGGCATCCCGGAAAAAGTACGGCAGGAATACTTCAAGGCCAGCGAGGAAGACATTGAGGTCAACATGCTGTCGCCGACCGGCTACCCGATGCGCATGCTGAAAAACTGCCCCGCGATCGGTTCCGGCATCCGCCCCAACTGCGAAGCGTTCGGCTATATCCTCGATGGTAACGGCAATTGTTCGTATATCGATGCGTATAACCGCGAGCGTGCCTTGCACCCCGATACCAAAAGAATTTCCGTCAGGGACAAGATATGCCTGTGCACCCACATGCGCAACTATGATTGCTGGACTTGCGGCCACTATACCTATCGCCTCAAGGATACGACACGCCGCAATGCCGACGGCACGTATCAGTCGCTGGCTGCCGAGCACATCTTCCGCGATTACCAGTTCAGCACCGATAACCAGATCGCGCTTCCCGCGCAAAAATAATTCTTTAACCCGCTCTTGAAATCGGGCAGGATATACCCAATATTGGCACTCGCAGGCTCGGAGTGCTAAACTTCGCCTCCGCATTTTTTCAACCCACTGTTCCAGGAGAACTCAGTATGAAAATTCGTCCTTTGCACGATCGCGTCATTGTTAAGCGCATGGAAGAAGAGCGTAAAACCGCTTCCGGTATCGTGATTCCAGATGCCGCCACCGAAAAGCCTGATCAAGGCGAAATCATCGCCGTAGGCAAAGGCAAGATGAGCGATGACGGCAAATTGCAGCCAATGAATGTGAAAGTAGGCGATCGCGTACTGTTCGGTAAATATTCCGGTCAGGCGTTCAAGATGGACGGCCAGGAATATTTGACCATGCGCGAAGATGACATCATCGGCGTGGTTGAAGCTTAATTACCGGCAAACTTAGGAGAACACAACATGGCAGCTAAAGACGTAAAATTTCACGACGCCGCACGCAGCAAGATGGTAACCGGCGTGAACATTCTGGCCGATGCAGTTAAAGTGACGCTCGGCCCGAAAGGCCGTAATGTAGTGCTGGATCGTTCCTACGGCGCACCAACTATCACTAAAGATGGTGTATCTGTCGCTAAAGAGATCGAATTGAAGGACAAATTCGAGAATATGGGCGCGCAGATGGTCAAGGAAGTCGCTTCCAAGACTTCCGATGTGGCCGGCGACGGCACCACCACTGCGACCGTGCTGGCGCAATCCATCGTGCAGGAAGGCATGAAATTC
>JACPEI010000076.1 GCA_016183575.1 Nitrosomonadales bacterium
TGGTGGGGCTGGTTACGCCGCCCATCAGCGCGCGGTTGTCGGCGATGCTGTCGGCGAACGGATCCAGCCTGCGCGTGGCGAGCTTGTAGGGCGTATCGTGGCGGCCCAGCAGCACGGTGCCCGCGCCGTCGCTCTTCAGGCCAACGAAGCTGTTGCGCGTGGCAAAGGTGCCGGTGCCGCCCGCTTCGGTGGTGTTGTCGATGTTGATCTGCTGCTCGATCTGCCAGATCACCGCCAGGCCGTTGTCCAGTGCCTCCGCCCCTTTCAGGCCGATGCGCGAGACGTTGCTCGAGACGTTGGTCTTGTTTGCTCCGGCGACGCCGGCGGCGGAGGTGCCGTTCCTGACGAAGTCGTACGACAGGTCGGCTATGCCGTAAAAACTCACATTGGCGGTTTCGGCCAATGCGTGCGCCGAGAAAGTTGCGGCGGCCAGTGCGGCGACGATGAGTTTCTTCTGTTGCGTAAGTGCTCTTTGCATGGTTCAAATCTCCCGGTAATTTTTGGATAAGCCGCTCTAGCGCGACCCCGGCAGATTAGAAGGGGGATGTGAAAAGCCGGTTAAGGATCGGTGACTGTTTTGTTACTGGGGATTGTTCGATTCGGCGAACCGAGGGCGGCGTGAACAGAGTGGGAACTGTCCGGGACGGACGATTCCGCTTTACGCCGAAAAGCGGTAGCCGCTGCCGCGCACGGTCTGGATCAGGCGATCCTTGCCGGCAGCTTCCAGCGCCTTCCTGAGCCGGCGGATATACACATCCACGGTGCGTTCATCGACATAGGCCTGCGTACCCCACACATGGTTGAGCAATTGAGAGCGGCTGAACACCCTTTCGGCATGGTTCATGAAAAATTGCAGCAGGCGAAATTCGGTCGGCCCCAGTTCGATGCTGGCGTCGCCCGCCCTGACCCGATGCGATACGGGTGAAAGCTCCAGTCCGCCTATGGCGATGGACTCGTCCGGTATCACAGCAGCATGGCGGCGCAACATGGCGCGGATACGCGCGACAAGCTCGCGCGGCGAGAATGGCTTGGTGATGTAATCGTCGGCGCCCGATTCGAGCCCGAGTATCTTGTCGTGCTCTTCTCCCTTGGCGGTCAGCATGATGATGGGTATGTCGCGGGTTGCCGCTTCGTTGCGGAATTGTCTGGCGAGCAGCGGGCCGCTGGTGTTGGGCAGCATCCAGTCGAGCAGGATCAAGTCCGGCGGGCTTTGGCGAATTTGTTTCCATGCGCTTTCCGCATCTACCGCGCGCAATGCGCGGAACCCGGCCTGGGTAAGATTGAATACCAGAAGCTCCTGGATTCCTGGTTCGTCTTCGATTATCAAAATAGTTGCGCTCATTTTCAACCTCCATTCCCTATTCAAGGAATGGCCAATATATGCGTAATTTGTGACAGAAAGATGAATCCGGAGCCTCCGGAATGGCGTGCAAAAATTTTGCCTCAATCGATTCCACGAGGTACAGGGAAGCGAGCTATGGGGATGGCCGGTGGCGTCAGCAAGAAAGCATTCCGGATCGCAAACGCTTTTTGGGGCGGCATTGAAGGCAAATTGGCGCGGAATTCGTGGAGCGGCTTATTTGCCTCCTTCTTTTGCGCGAGGCGGGCTGCGCTATTTTCGCCGGCGGGCAGGAAGCCGTAGCCGAATGATTGCAATGCCGGCTTCATCCGCATGTCCAGCCTGATGATATGTTCGTCGATCAACCAGTTTTTCAGATGGCGCGAGAAATACTTTGTTGCGCCGCCGGACCAAAGGACGTTCTTGGCGGTTAGCTCGTTCCGTATCCGCTGGAATTCCTTCAGCAGGTATTGTTGCCCTACGTCGTGCCGGTCGAAATCAAATCCGACTGCCCGGGCGATTCTTTCTTCGTTTGCGAAATGGATGTGCAGCCAGCTTTCGAGCAGGTCAACCGCCTGCAGCAGGGATGCGGCATCCCCATTCCGGATCTCGTGCATTACGTCCCTGGCCATGCTGATCAGATTTCTGTGCTCGGAGTCGATGACCGCATTTCCGACGCTTAATTTTCTCGTCCAGATCAATTGCATCTGCATTGCATTTCTCCTTTGGTTGAAGATGCATGCAAATTACGGGGTTCTTTTTGCAGCGCAGTGACCGCGATATGAAAGGTTTGTGAAATTGCTATTTGGGCGGCTGGACAGGGAGCGGAAGGAGGAACGGCGCATAGGTGGATTGCGCCGAAAGCAATGTCTGGGGACTGGCGGAAGCCGCCTCCCATTCGGGCTTTTGTTGCATGGAGGCAGCGTTTTGCAGTCCTTGCGAGATGGCCTCCTGCGCGGCGCGCGCCAATACCCTGCGGTTTTCGCCGGCGGTGAACAACGCGGGAGTGAACACCAGCAGGGCATCGAAACACGGGCTGCGCAGGATGCGCCAGATGGATAGTGATAGCGTCGTCTCTCCGGTGAAGGCGGCGGCATCACTTTGTTTTCCGCTCTTATCCTGATAGCGCAGGGCAATCGGGCAAAGCATTGCGCCGGCATCGATCGCCGGCTGGATGAGCGCCGAGTGGAAATGGCCGACCTGTTTGCCGTCCGTTGTGGTGCCTTCCGGAAATAGTCCGATGCAAACACCCTGTTCAAGCAGGAGGCTGACGCGCTGGTTGATCGATGCGGCATCCTGGCGCATGGAGCGTTCGATAAAAATAGTGTTGCTGCGTTTGCATAGCCAGCCGATGAGCGGCCAGTCGCGCACTTCCACCTTGGCGATGAAGCGCGATGGATAGATTGTGTTCAGCACGAAGATGTCCAGCCACGAGACGTGGTTGGCGACTACCAGATAGCCGCCCTCACCACGCACGGGCCATTGCCCTTCGGTGCGGATGCCGATGCCGAGGATATCCAACAGTTGCCGGCTCCATGTTTTCATGATGCGGCGCCGTGTTGTTTGATTCAGGTGCGGGTAAAAAATTGCCAGCAACGCCGCGTAAAAAAGATGCAGGGCGAGACGCCCCCCCCTGAACAGGCTAACTGGAAGGCTCGGCAGGCGTTTATCCATGATAGGCGCCCGGGAAGGGTTGGGAGTCGGCCATTGCGGGTTGCCGGAGATCGCGTCTTTCGATGAACAGGCTGTTGCCCGGTTTTTTCTTGGCCATCTTCTTGGCGACCGTGGCGGCTTCGGCTATTTCATGATGCGAGTGGAACGACTCTGCGGCAGCCCAGACTACACCGATTGAAAGCGTGGGCGATGGGTGGTGGACAACGCGTCCCTGGCGGTCCTCGCTCGAATAGCCGCCGGCGGAGCGATGGCTCTCGTCAAGCAGCATCAGCGCTGTTTGCGCGAAGGAGGTCAGAGCCTGGTTGCAGCGCTTTTCCCAATCCGCGCTTTGCATGACGAGAATGAAATCATCGCCGCCGATATGCCCGATGAAGTCATGTTGCGGATCACAGGCATGGTTGAGCAGCTTGCCGGTGAACTGGATCATCTCGTCGCCCTTGCGATAGCCGTACACGTCGTTGAAGGGCTTGAAGTTGTCCAGGTCGCAATAACAGACGGCAAACGATTTGCCGGACTGCAGCAGGAAATCGATATGCTCGTTGATGGGCACATTGCCGGGCAGCAGGGTCAGCGGGTTCGCATAACGCGCGGTTTCGATCTGCGCGTTGGTGATTTCGCGCAGCAGGTCCTGTCCGGTGCCGAACCCGAGGTAACGTCCTTGTTCGGTGATGATGAAACCGTCGGTGAAATGATTGATTCCCGATTCGCTCAGGAAGCTGCTCAATTCATGGATGGGGGTGGATTTCTCCACCAGCAGGGGGGCGCTGTTCATCATGTCCTGGCAGGGTTTCCTGCCGAGCAGCTCACGCCGGTAAGGTCTGGCAAAACTGTCCACGAACTCGTAGCGGTTGATCAATCCGACCGGGCGCCCGTTCTTGACGACGGGAATGGTGCGCAAGTCCTTATTGGCGGAAAAGCAGGCAAAAACTTTCTCGATTTCGGTATCTGGCTGCAGCGGCTCGATGTAACGCAACAGCGCTTCCACTGTGATGCTGCGCTTGCTGCCATAGGGCTGCTCGGCGGCACAGTTTGTGCCGATCAGGCAGCCGACCTCGGCGGGCGGATTCAGTGGCGGGACGGGAGCCGGGCGGGCAATGAAATAGCCCTGCCCGCAGGCGATGCCGATGTCACGTATCACCCTGAATTCGGCGTCCGTTTCGATCCCTTCCGCGATCACCTGCGTGCCGGAGCTCAGGGCGATGCTCTGGATCGACCGGATGAATTGCTGCTTGAGCGGATCGGCATTGACGCCCTGCACGAAGTGCATGTCGATCTTCACGAATTCGGGGCGCAGTTCCGACCACAGCCGCAGGCTCGAAAAACCTTCGCCAAGGTCGTCCATCGCAATCTTGAATCCCATGTTGCGGTAGTGCAGCAGCGCGTTGCGCATCCCCTCGAAATCGAAAGTGGGCTGGTTTTCTGTGATCTCGATGATGACCCGTTGCGGGTCGATGCCGAGATTTTCCAGATAGGCCAGCGTTTGCCCGTTCTTGAAGCTGGGATGGGTCAGGGCGTCCGGGCTGACATTCAGGAACAGGTGGCCGGGCAGGTTCTGGGCGGCAAAGGATTCCAGCACGATCTGCCGGCACAGCATCTCGATTTCCAGGGAAAGCCCCTGTTGTTTGGCGGCTGCAAACAGATTGACCGGCGAATGCAGCGGACTGTCGGCCGGGCCGCGGATCAGCCCTTCGAAGCCAAGGAACGTGCCGTCCGAAATACTCATGATCGGCTGGAATAGCGCGGAAAGATTGCGTTGATTCAATATGTCCTGAAGCGTTTTCATCGGATATTTCCTGTGGATGGGATGCGCGGCAGGATAGTTGCCGATTGTTGCGAGTGGATTAAGCTAATGTTGCAGATTGATTACGGCCATTTGCTCGGAAAGCGGGGGTTGCGCCCGCTAACAATCCTTGTTTTAATCCCGCCAGACATTTTAATAATTGTTTAACAATGGAAACGTAACATGATGAAACCGGCACAGGTGGTGAAGGCATTGGCGGCTCTTGCGCAGCCCACGCGACTGGCGATTTACCGGCTGCTGGTGGCGCGCGGGCCGGAAGGCGTGACGGCGGGCGATATCGCCGCGAAACTCAAGGCGGCTCCGGCTACGCTGTCGTTCCATTTCAGGACGCTCAGCCATGCCGGGCTGGTGGAGAGCAGGCAGGAGGGGCGCTTTGTCTACTACACGGCGAACTTCGCGGTGATGAACAGCATGGTGGCGTATCTGACGGAGAACTGCTGCGGCGGGAACCCGGATGCCTGCAAGCCGAAGTAGCCGGGCTATTAAAGGAGAATAATCTTGCAGGGCAAAATCTATAACGTGCTGGTGCTGTGCACCGGCAATTCCGCGCGCAGCATCCTGGGCGAAGTGCTGTTCAACGCGCTGGGCAAGGGCAGGTTCAAGGCCTGGAGCGCGGGCAGCAAGCCGGCCGGGCGCGTCAATCCCGGCGCTCTGGAATGGCTGCAAGGGCAGGGGTACGGCATCGAAGGCCTGCGCAGCAAGAGCTGGGACGAGTTTGCCGTGCCGGGCGCGCCGGAGTTCGATTTCATCTTCACCGTGTGCGACAACGCCGCCGGAGAAACCTGCCCGGTCTGGCCTGGCAAGCCGGCCACGGCGCACTGGGGCATTCCCGATCCCGCGCATGTCGAGGGCGAGGAAGCCCGGCGCGAAGCGTTTAGGAAAGCTGCCGAGCAACTGGCCCTGCGCATCCGGTTGTTCATGAGCCTGCCCATCGAAAAAATGGACAGGCTCACCCTGAAAGAGAAGCTCACCGAAATCGGCCAAATCCAGGACTGACACCATGAATCTATTCGAACGCTACCTGACCCTCTGGGTCGTGCTGTGCATCGTCGCCGGGGTGCTGCTCGGACAATTCCTGCCGGGCGTATTCCAGGCCATCGCCGGCCTGGAAGTCGCGAAGGTAAACATCCCGGTCGGCGTGCTGGTGTGGGTGATGATCGTTCCGATGCTGCTGAAGATCGATTTCGGCGCGCTGCATCAGGTGAGGGCGCATGTGCGCGGCATCGGCGTGACGCTGTTCGTCAACTGGGGCGTGAAGCCCTTTTCGATGGCCTTCCTCGGCTGGCTGTTTATCCGTCATGTATTCGCCGATTACCTGCCGCAGGACCAGCTCGACA
>JACPEI010000075.1 GCA_016183575.1 Nitrosomonadales bacterium
AGTCGAGGTAGAGCATCGAGGCGACCGCATCCACGCGCAGGCCGTCGAAGTGGAACTCGGCGAGCCAGTAATGCGCGCTGGACATCAGGAAGCTCTTTACCTCGTTGCGGCCGTAGTTAAAGACATGCGTGCCCCATTCCTGATGGAAACCGAGGCGCGGGTCTTCATGCTCATACAGCGCGGTGCCGTCGAAACGCGACAGCGACCAGTCATCCTTGGGGAAATGCGCCGGCACCCAGTCGAGAATCACGCCGATACCGGCCTGATGGCAGCAATCGACGAAATGGCGCAACTCATCCGGCGAGCCGAAGCGGCTGGTCGGCGCGAAATAGCCGGTGGCCTGATAGCCCCAGGATTCGTCCAGCGGGTGTTCGGAAATCGGCAGTAGCTCGATATGCGTGTAGCCCATGCCCTTGACATAGGGCACGAGGTCGGTGGCCAGCTCGCGCCAAGTGTAGAAACGCCCGTCGGGATGGCGTTTCCACGAACCTGCATGCACTTCGTAGATGTTGATCGCGCCGTGCAGCCAGTCCCACTGCGCGCGCTGCTCCATCCATTCGTTGTCCTGCCAGCGGTGCCGGTTGGGCGGCGCGGTGAGCGCGGCCGTGCCGGGACGCAGTTCGTAGCCTTGCGCATAGGGATCGGTCTTGGTCAGGAGTTGTCCGGTGTCGCGGTTGCGGATCTCGTAGCGGTACAGCGCATGTTGCAGAATTTCGGGGATGAACAATTCCCACACACCGCTGGAGCCATGCGAGCGCATCGGATGCACGCGGCCATCCCAGTTATTGAATTCACCCACCACGCTGACGCGTTCGGCATTCGGCACCCAGAGGGCAAACCTGACACCCTTCACGCCATTGATTTCAACCGCATGTGAACCGAGCATCCGGTAGCCCTGGCGCAGCTTGCCTTCACCGAACAGGTACAAATCTTCCGGGGAAATATGTGGCGGAAACTGGTAGGGATCGAAAACTTCATGGGTCGCGCTGCCATAGTGCATACGCAGGCGATAAGGGCGGGAGGGTTCGCTGTTGCCGCGCCATTCAAATACCCCGGCGGGGTGAATGCGTCTGAGCGCGGCGGCCTTGCCATTGTTCAGCAGGTCAACATCAGTGGCGTAAGGTTCATATACCCTGACAACCCATTCCGCTTCTTCACGATGCAGACCGAGCAAGCCAAATGGATCATGGAGACGAGCTTGCAGCAGCGATTCAATTGGCCTATTCACCTGTTCCACCATTGTTCTTGTCTAGTGGGGCGATTGTAAACGATAATGACTGCGCGACAACAGGGTAAATAAAGGGAGCGCATAATGAAAGCCGAACCGGGATACCTGCAAAAAAAATATCATCTCGCCGCAGGTGAATTTGCATCACGTTTTGTCAGCCGCATCACCAAGAACACCTATGCGATGGTGCTGGCCGGCGGCCGCGGCAGCCGCCTGTATCAACTGACCGATTGGCGCGCCAAACCGGCCGTTCCGTTCGGCGGCAAGTTCCGCATCGTTGATTTCGTGCTGTCCAACTGCGTGAATTCCGGTATCCGCCATATTGGCATTGCGACGCAATACAAGTCGCACAGCCTGATCCGGCACATCCAGCGCGGCTGGTCTTTTTTGAGCGGCCAGTTCGGCGAATCCATCAACCTGCTGCCTGCGCAACAGCGCGTCAGCGAAGAACACTGGTATCAGGGAACCGCCGATGCGGTATACCAAAACATTGATATCCTGCGCGAGGCCGACCCTGATTTCGTATTAATCCTGGCCGGGGATCATGTCTATAAAATGGACTACGGCAAGTTGCTCGCATTCCATGTTGAAAACAAAGCCGACATGACCGTCGCCTGCCTGGAAGTACCGGTGGCCGATGCGACTGCGTTTGGCGTGATGGGCGTGGACGAGCATGCCCGCGTCGTGAAGTTCGACGAAAAACCTGCAAACCCTACTTGCATTCCCGACAAGCCGGACAGGTCGCTGGCCAGCATGGGTATCTATGTGTTCAACACGCGCTTCCTCTTTGAGCAGCTGATACGCGATGCCGATGATCCGCATTCCAGCCACGATTTTGGCAAGGATTTGATCCCGTATATGATTTCAAAGTATCGGGTGTTTGCGCAAAGTTTCGAGCACAGCTGCGTGGGGATGGGTGACTGCAAAGAGCCCTATTGGCGCGACGTGGGCACCATCGATGCCTACTGGGAAGCCAATATGGAGCTAACCAAGGTCATCCCCGACCTGAATATGTACGATCAGGAATGGCCGATCTGGACGCATCAGGAGCAGTTGCCGCCGGCCAAGTTTGTGTTCGACGATGATGGCCGGCGCGGCATGGCCATCGATTCACTGGTTTCCGGCGGATGCATTATCAGCGGCTCGACGGTACGCCGCTCGTTGCTGTTCTCCGATGTGCATGTCGATGAGTATTGCAACATCGAAGATTCGGTGCTGCTGCCCAAGGTAAGTGTCGGATGTCATGTCACGCTGAAGCGCGTCATCGTGGATAAATGTTGCAAGATTCCCGATGGGCTGGAAGTCGGGGTCAATCCGGAAGAAGATCGCAAGCGCTTCCATGTCAGCCCGAATGGCGTGACGCTGATTACCCCGGAAATGCTCGGACAGAAGGTTCACAGTCTCCGTTGATTCGAAAAACATGATTTCCCGGAAACATGCGGCTTCCTTATGAAAAAACCCGTTGATCTGGTTTTTCTCTGGCACATGCACCAGCCGGATTACCGCGATTATTCCAGCGGCGATTTCGTGCTGCCGTGGACCTATTTGCATGCGATCAAGGACTACACCGACATGGCTTATCACCTGGAGCGGCACCCCAAAGTGCGCGCCGTGGTGAATTTCGTGCCGGTTTTGCTCGACCAGGTGGAAGACTATGTAGACCAGTTTGCCACCGGGCATTTGCGCGACCCCTTGCTGCGTCTGCTGGCGCATGAAGATGTCCGCAATCTGCAGCCGGAGCAGCGTCAATTGGCTATCGATGCGTGCTTCCGCAGCAATCACACCAGGATGATCGCGCCCTATCCGGCATACAAGCGCCTGCTGGAATTGTTCAACAGCTTGCAGGCGGAAGGGGAGGTCGCGCTGTCCTATTTGTCCGGCCAGTATATAGCCGACCTGCTGACCTGGTATCACCTGACCTGGTGCGGCGAGAGCGTGCGCCGTGAACATGCCCTGGTGGCGCAGTTGATGAGCAAGGCCGAGGGATTCAGCTATGAAGACCGCAAGCAATTGCTCGATTTCATCGGCGAATTGATTGCCGGCATCATTCCGCGCTATCGCAAGCTGGCCGAATCGGGGCAAATCGAGATATCCGCCACACCGCATTATCACCCGCTGGCTCCGCTGCTGATCGATTTTGCCAGCGCCAAAGAGGCCATGCCCGATGCGCCATTGCCCAACTCCCCGCATTATCCCAAGGGTCGGCTGCGCGTGACTGAACATGTCCGGCTGGCGAAGAAAAGCCATCGCGAACGTTTTGGTGCCGAACCGCAAGGAATGTGGCCGGCCGAAGGATCGATTTCCTCGGAAACGCTGGAGGTGCTGGCTGCCGAGGGCTGCCGCTGGACAGCCAGCGGCGAGAGCGTGCTGGTTAACAGCCTGCGCCAAACGCAGCATGCCGTTCCGGCGCGTGCCCAATATTTGTACCGGCCTTATCATTTGGAGAAGGGCGGCGATGGTCTGCAATGTTTCTTCCGCGATGACCGTTTGTCTGACCTGATCGGTTTTGAATATTCACGCTGGCACGGCAAAGACGCCGCGCATCATTTTGTCGATCAAGTCGCGAGCATCGCGCAACATGCCGCAGAAGATGAAACGCCCGTGGTGAGTGTGATCCTCGATGGCGAAAACGCCTGGGAATATTATCCCTACAATGGTTTCTATTTTATTGATGAGCTTTATACGGCTCTCGAAACCCATGAACAGATACGTACCACCACTTACAGCGATTATCTCAAAAAGCAAAACATGCCCCTTTCTACAGTTGGCCATGCACGTGCCTACAGCCTTGGAAGTATC
The DNA here is from genome assembly GCA_016183575.1 of Nitrosomonadales bacterium. Lineage (GTDB taxonomy): Bacteria > Pseudomonadota > Gammaproteobacteria > Burkholderiales > Gallionellaceae > Gallionella. The sequence goes on from JACPEI010000075.1 coordinate 4,028, forward strand.
GTTGCGGGGAGCTGGGTTTATGGCAATTTCTCGACTTGGATAGGCTCGCCTGACAAGAATCGCGCATGGGATCTGCTGTGCGTCGCCAAGCAGAGCTTCGATATGGTCATGTCCAGTGACCGGCTCAGTCCAGCCGAACAGGAAGCGGCCGAAAAACAGCTTTGCTCTTGCGAAAGCTCCGACTGGTTCTGGTGGTTTGGCGATTACAACCCTGCACATTCGGTAGCCAGCTTCGATCGCCTGTTCCGCCACAACCTGACCGAATTGTACCGCCTGCTGAAATTGCCGCCCCCGCTGAATTTGTCGGAGCCGATCAGCCAGGGCGGCGGCTCTCCCGAGGCGGGCGGTGCGATGCGGCGCGCTTCCGAATAAGCGCGGGCTGAATGCCATTTTCCAATAATCGAACCACGACACGCCTATGTTAGATATGCGAGCAAGCGGCATATTGCTTCATCCCACATCGCTTCCCGGCAGGTTCGGCGCTGGCGACTTGGGGGAGGATGCGTACCGCTTTGTCGATTGGCTGAAAAGCGCCGGACAGACCTATTGGCAGGTTTTGCCACTGGGCGAAATCGGTCCCGGAAACTCTCCGTACATGAGCAAATCCGCCTTTGCCGGCAATGTCCTGCTTATCGACCTCTGCGAGTTGGCCAAGTACGGGTGGCTGAATCAGGGTGATCTGGAGCCTCTTGCGGAATTCAGCGCCGACCGGATCGATTTCGCGTTGATGCGCCCCTTCCGCATGGAGCGCCTGCGCCGCGCCGCAAAGAAATTCTTCTCATTAAACAATGAAATGCAGCATGAATATAAAGAGTTTTGTAACGACGAAAAAGTCTGGCTTGATGACTACGCGCTGTTCATGGCAATCGCCGAACATCACAACCAGCAGGAATGGAGCCTCTGGCCAGCCGATCTGGTTCACCGGGACGATCAGGCGTTAAGCAGGGCGAAGAGAGAGTACGCCGATGAGATCGGCTTCTGGAAGTTCTGCCAATGGCGTTTCGCGCGCCAGTGGTCCCGTTTGAAAGAATACGCCAACTCGCACGGCATATGGATTATCGGCGATGTGCCGATTTTTGTCGCCTACCAATGCGCCGACGTGTGGGCACACCAGGAATTATTCAAGCTGGATGAAATCGGGCGCCCCTTGGTGGTTAGCGGGGTGCCGCCCGATTATTTCAGCGAGACAGGGCAGTTATGGGGAAATCCCGTCTACCGCTGGGAAGCCCACGAAAAGACAGGCTTTGCATGGTGGGTGGCGCGTATGCGGCATGCGCTACACCTTGCCGACCTCGTACGCGTCGACCATTTCCGGGGATTTTCAGCCTATTGGGAGATACCCGCAGATGCTCCCAACGCCATCGACGGAAAATGGGTGCCAGTTCATGGAGATAAGCTATTGAATGCGCTGCAGCAAAGCTTTCCATATCTGCCCATCATCGCCGAGGATCTGGGGGTGATTACCCCTGATGTAATCGAGCTCCGGGACAAATTCAGGCTTCCCGGCATGCGGGTTCTGCATTTCGCCTTTGCAGAGGACGAAGCCAACCTTTTCCTGCCGCATCACTATATTCCGAATACCGTTGCCTATACGGGAACCCATGACAACGACACATCCATAGGCTGGTGGAATAAGCTATCCGCCAATGAAAAGACTTTCGCCCAACGATACCTCAAGAGCGATGGCCACGCTATTCAGTGGGATATGATGCGGGCACTCTCGGACTCAGTGGCAAACACTGTCATTTTTCCCATGCAGGATGTCCTCGGATTGTCCAGCGAACACCGGATGAACTTCCCGGGTCATCCGGGGGGGAATTGGGAATGGCGCTTCTCATGGCCACAGATCAAACAGGAACACACTCAAAAACTAGCCAGGATGTCCGCCGAACATGAACGGCTTCCTTATGGCCTTCGGCCTTGATAGGTGAGAGGCATTGAATTCGCAACTGATTGAATATCCATTGGAAGCGCATCATCTTTGATTTTACATAATATACATTATGCGTATTTCAGGGCAAGGCAAGGCGGAACGGTTCGCGAAATGGTTTTACCGTTTCGCCCATGAAATTCAGTCCAGCCCTGCTTCAATTTGGCGTACCTCATCTTCCAGCAAGTGCTCAATCAACGACCTGAGCTTGGCAGGCCTGACGGGTTTGTGTAGTAAATGATGCCCGCTTACGCTGGCCAGCTTCAAAACTGTCGGGCTGGTATCTCCGCTGATTAAAATGCAGGGAACTCGTTGATTTTGATGTTGGCGTACCAAGTCAATAACATCAATGCCGTTCGTATTGTTTCCCAGCTGGTAGTCACTGATAATCAAATCCCATTTCATCCCGTCACGTAATAATTGCTCTACCTGCGCTACCGAGGCTGCCGCGTTTACCTGGCAACCCCATGAAGTCAAAATGCCGGTTGTGCCGGACAGCAGCAACCCCACGAAGTCAGAATGCCGGCTGTGCCGGATAGCACCGCTGCGTCATCATCGATGATCAACAATCTTTTCCCGGCTAAAGGCAATTTCTCAACCTCCTGATTGAGATCGGCTGAAACCTGTTCAGCCGTCATGGATGGCCTGCCGGAATTGGGCGTAATCGGCACTTCCAGGGCGAAGACGGATCCCTTGCCGGGCGCGGAGCGCAATTCAATACGATATCCGAGCAATTTCACCAGGCGATCCACAATGGCCAACCCCAATCCCAGCCCCTTGCCGGTGTCCAGTTGCGGCTGCGCCAACTGAAAAAACTCGCGGAATATATTGCCCTGATCTGTTTTTGAAATGCCGACACCGTTGTCGCGCACCTCGATGCGCAAAAAATGGCCGCGACGGCGGCACGCAACCATGACGCTGCCGTTCTGGTAGGTGTAGCGTATCGCATTGCTTACCAGATTCGCCAGAATGCGCTCCAGCAGCAGCGGATCACTGGTGACATATCCGGTGCATGGCCGGACAATCAGGCGAATATCTTTGACGCTGGCGAGCATTTGGTAGTCTGCCGCAATACGTCCCAGCATGGCATCCACAGCACAGGTTTGTAGTTGTGGGATCACCGCTCCCGCGTCCAGTTTGGAAATATCGAGCAAGGCATTCAACAGTGTCGAAAGCGCCTCGATGGAACGCTCCGCCTGGTCGACCAAATGCCGTTGCTCGGCATTGGATACTTTGCGCTGCAGTTCGGCGACATATAAGCCTAAGGCATGCAGCGGCTGGCGCAAGTCGTGGCTGGCCACTGCCAGAAAATGGCTTTTGTCATGGCTGGCGTGCTCCGCTTCTTCTTTTTTTACCCGCAAAGCCTGCGTCGCTTCTTCTATCCGCTGTTGCAGAGTTAAATGTTCCTGTTGCAACTCTGCGGTCATTTCATTCAGGCCCTGCGCCAAAGTATTCAGTTCGCTGACATGGGTTTGCAGCGAAATACGTGTAGCAAGATTTCCCCTGCTTATTGCCTGCACGGCATCACTGAGCTTGCCAATCGGATAGGTAATGCTGCGGCTGCCGAGATATATCAAATAAAAAAACAATCCCAAGAGCAAAGAAGTTACAGCCACAGTAACCCTGAGCATACGCGTCTTGGCTTCCTCGATACGATGTTTGCTCATTTCCACGATAACCGCACCTATCTTCTGTGTGGCGGCCGGCTTCTTGCTGGTTAAATCATCCAGGGCGATCTGTTCCGGAACAATCGGCTGGTAAATCCATACGCTCTCCTTATTGCTGCGCACCGGAGTCAGCAAATTTGCATCTTCGCCAACGGCTGTCTGCTCCAGATTGGTTTGGCCAACGAGATAGTCGCTTGCCGCAAGACTCGCTTCAGTAAACGCATTTTTTGGGGAGCGGGAAAATGCTCCCGCTTCAACCAAAGTTTCTGAGGATGAATTCAAAACGACGACACCGCGCACATCCGGCTGGAGCAGAACTCCATTGACAATATTCTGCAAAAACACCTGATTGTTTGAAAACACACCATACTCACCGCTCACAGCAAGTTGGCGCGCAATTGATTTGCCGCGCTCCAGCAGGTTTTGGTCCAGATCGGAGAAGCGCCCATGCAGAAAGAATGATTCCAGGCTGGCCGCCATAATGAATAACGGGATAAGCGTCAACCAGGCGACCTGCTGACGAATGCTGAATTGTTTCACTGCCTCCCCTCCCCGGCTTTATTCATGCGTTCGCGTATGGCTTCCGGCGAATCCAGCGCAATCCCTAATGAGCGCGCAACTTGTTGATTTAATGAAATACTGAACAACTTTGGATGCTGTGGCTCGGGCAGCCGCCGGTTTCTTGCAAAGAAAACAATCATCTCTACGGTTTGCCCGGCCAGCTGTTCGGGTGTGGAGAAAATGGCGCCAAGCGCGCCGGCATTCACGTAGGCCTGCGAGATGCCGATTAACGGAACCTGATGCCGATAACTGGTCAGCAAAATATTGCGCATGTTGCTGCTGCTGTAAATTTCACTGTCAGGAATAACCAGCAGCACATCGCTGTTGCTCAAAACACTTTCCAGAGCGACGAAAAAGTTTTCGGCGGGTCGAGTCGATTGAGCGTTAAGCGACATCCCTTGTGGCAAGCGAGGGAGGGTGATATGAGTATCCGGCGAATACAGCAGGCCGACTGTTTTGTGCTTGGGAAGAGCCGCCTGGATAAAACTCAGCTGTCGGTCCCAGGGTTGGTCGAGATAAATAGCCGATGTCGCCTTGGATCGATGGTATGCAGGGTGTCTCTCGAGCAATATCTCATAACCTATCCTTGGGATCATTACGCCCAGCACCGGCGCATCGAATTTGGCAATGGCAAGTTCCATTGCTTTCATGCCTACAGCGACAACCAAGCCAGCATTGGCGCCTTCTCCGGATTGGGGGGTTCCAGCCTGGGATTCCATGACAGTCACATCGACCTTGTTTGCGGCAAGCACCTGGCTGAGTGCGGTTGAGAATTGCTGGTAAGGCGGAGTGCTGTCGCTCATAAGCAAGCGAACATTCAGTGTTTCTGCCTGAGCCAAAGTTGACAACAGCGCGATTGCGCTTGATAACAACAAGATGGTGGATTGGCGAAACACGGCGGTTAGCCTTAGAGTCCCAGTGTTGCGGTCAGATAGGCGCGCCGCTTGTGTCTGGTTTGTGAGCTATAGTCAAAATAATGGTCGCTCAGCGCGTTTTGCACTACCAGGGCGATTTCGCCGCTGCCTGAGCCTTTTTCTTTGCTTCGCTTTGTGCCAAATCGTTGCGCCACCCGCAAGTCAAGATAGCGCGTCAATGGCTGTAGGGTTCCCGCATCCAGAGAGCGAACCGGGTCTATGTGGTAAAACCCCACTCCAAGCTGCAGCCCGTCCGAAAAATCATGCGACAGCAACAGGCTGGCGCTATTTAACGGTACGGTTTCGGAATATTTGTTTGCATAGCTTATCAGCGACGCATTGATCGAAGCATTCTGCGCAGGACTAAGCGACGCATTGTTCGAAACACGCGACCGGGTTGCGCCGGCGACCTGGTGCGCATAATTCACGGTCAGTCTACTACGCGCGGCCAGCCTGTAATTTAGTGTGCCTTCCAGCCCGCTATAAAAGGCATTGAAATCGCTCTGAAAGCTCTTCGGCTGCACGGTGGAATTGGTGGTGTTGGCGACATAATCCAGCCAGATAATGTCGCCAATCTGGTCATGATAGACCCTGACGTCAAGGGTTGAGCCGTCTTCGTCCAACTGCCCAATATAGCCGATCTCGCGGGAGATCGCTTTTTCCGGACTCAACCCACCAGCCGCCGAAATGTTGTGCCATGTATATTGTGTGGCTCCCACCTTGTTTAACAGCACAGATTGATTTCCCAACTCCTCCATCATTTCAGGATTACGGTAGGCGACTGAAACGCTGGCACGCAGCGTATTTTTCGGAGTCAGGTGATAGTTATATGAAACACGCGGTGAAACGTGTGTTTGACCCAGTGCGTTCTTTTCCGCCATCGCCCCGATATTTATAAGGCTTGCTGGAGTAATGCGCCATTCGTCATGCGCAAACAGGCGATACTCCCGCCACGTTGGCGAATACCGCAAATTGTTTGGGGCGATTGCCGAATCCTGGCGTGCTCCCATTCCCAACACCACACGATTGGAGGGAGAAGTATGCAGCGTATGCTGCATCTCGAGATCGTGGCGATGAATGACGGCATCATCGAAAACCGGGTAACTCCCGGAAGCAATTAAATTCAATGGGAACGCACAGGTAGCGCAGGATAAGCTATATCGCTCGTCTTTCGTATCCCGGCCTATGTGGTAGTAACGGAGCTGTAGGTCGCTATCTCCACCGAAAGTATGCAGCCAGGTAAATTGTTCAAAATCGGAGCTGACCTTCTGATCGCGCAACTTGGAAAAAATCCCGGTGGATGACAGTGTTGGATTCTGGTCTCCAAGTTGCCGTGAGGAATGGCTATAGCCAAGCTGAATATCAAGACTGTCGCCGCCAGTCGGGCGATAGTTGATTCTGGTATTGATCAATTGCGTGCGATGGTTATCGTTCAGCGGGATTGAGAGGACACTTGGCATAGGATCAAAGCCGCTGTCGCCACGCGAGGCCAGTGTCACCCGATAATCCCAGCTCTCCCCCATGCTGCCAAAACGAGCCGAAACGTCCGAGACACCGGCATCTCCCTTGCTTACAGACGCCTGGGCCTGGGAGACACCCGAAGCCTGGCGCGTGAGAATATTGATCACGCCCTGCACGGAATTCGAGCCGTGCGAAGCTGCTGACGGGCCGCGCACCACCTCGATCCGATCTATATCGCCGATATCCAGCGGCAGTTCCGCCCAGTCCACCTGCCCGAGCATTGGCAGGTAAATCGAACGGCCATCGACCAATACCTGCATTCTGCGCGCATAGGCATCGGTAATGCCGCGATATGACACAATCGGCGTGTGCCCGTCCGCATATCCCACATACATCGAGGGCACCAGCTTGAACACATCGGCAATGTTGCGCGCACCGGAAGCCACGATCATGTTGCGGTCAATCACTGTCATCGCATTGGGTGTTTCTGAAATCGGCTGGGACAGCCGCGAAGCGCTGAGTACAACGGGAAATTCCTGAAGATAATCCTGCTCGCTTGGATAATCGGCAGCCTGAGCACTTCCGCAGCTCATGCCAGCAAGCAATACGGCTATGAATGGCCGATGCGGAAATTTCTTCATATTCAAAACACTCCCAATATTTTGGTTATTCCACACAGCCCGCATAGGCTGCGCTGCGCGCGATTATACGGTGAGGAAAAATAAAAAGGGCTGGCAATCTGCCAACCCTTCATTGACTTGGGAGTGGATATTTGACGGTGTCCGAATAATTGCGCAACACTTGTGCGATGTTCGGCTTGGAGATAAATCAAAATGTCTTGTTGCAAGTTCGCCATGAGACCCAAGTGGGGCAGTTCAGTAGGCTGGGTTAAAATAATCACGAACCATCCGTAATTATTTTCAAACCCACTTTGATTCTCACTTCTCACTCCCCGATGCGTATCGCCCACCTTCGCCAACGTCTGCGTGATCTCGGTGCCAAGCCGTGCCACGAAGATCGTCTGCTGCGCGGCTGGAGCCAGGTCTGCTCGTGCGACAGGAAGCACAGCCCCGCAGAGGCTTTCTTTCCGCTTGCGCTGCGCAACGAGTTGCCCGCCATTGAAGCGGAGTTGAATGGGCTGGCGCGCCTGTGCAGTGAGTATCCCGCCGGTGAAGGTGTTGCGCGGCTGTTGGTGGAGCTGGCCGATGGATCGATGGTGGAGAGCGTGCTGCTGCCGCGTGGCGGTCTGTGCGTATCGACGCAGGTGGGTTGTGCCGTGGGGTGTGTGTTCTGCATGAGCGGCCGCAATGGCCTGCTGCGCCAGCTCGGCAGCGCCGAGATCGTCGCCCAGGTGGTGCTCGCGCGCAAAAGCCGCGCGGTGAGCAAGGTGGTATTCATGGGCATGGGCGAACCCGCCCACAATCTCGACAACGTGCTCGAAGCGATTCAGCTGCTTGGTACACAAGGCAACATCGGCCACAAGAATCTGGTCTTCTCCACTGTCGGCAACCTGCGCGTCTTCGAGCGTCTGATGGAGGGGCTCCCGCTCCCGAAGCCCTCTCCTCAGTCCTCTCCCGCAAGCGGGCAAGGAGGCGAACGAGAAAAGCAGTTGTTGATTCCTGCTGTGAAACCAGCGCTCGCCCTTTCGCTGCACACCACCGATGCGGCCCTGCGCGCCAGATTGCTGCCCCGCGCCCCACAGATCGCTATCGAAGAGCTGGTGGAACGCGCCGAAGTGTATGCGCGCGCCACCGGCTATCCGGTTCAATATCAATGGACGTTGATTGAGGGCGTCAACGACAGCGACGCCGAGGTGGAGAGGATCGCCCTGCTCCTCTCCGGGAAATACGCCGTGATGAATTTCATCCCCTTCAACGAAGTCGACGGACTCGACTACCGCCGCCCCCCGCCCGAACGGATTGCATCCATGGTGCAATCCCTTAAGCGGCATGGCATCCTCGCCAGGATACGCGATTCAGCAGGACAGGAGATCGAGGGTGCGTGCGGACAGTTGCGCGCACGGGCGGCAAAAGCATGAGCCCACTCAATTCAACCCGGATAATCCATTAGGTGAGCAACGCTGTTGTAGGAGTACAATTTATTGCGCGACAATGTTAAATCGCGCGATAAATCGCGCTCCACACAGTAAAAATGTCCTAATAATGGAATGGACGCCCACTTCCTAATACGGCATCAAAGTGCCAAAGTAGTGGTGGCATTACTTACCACTAAACATAGAAAGGGGCATCCGAAATGAAGATTACGACAATTGGCATCGATCTGGCAAAAAATGTTTT
>JACPEI010000080.1 GCA_016183575.1 Nitrosomonadales bacterium
CCTTGGAATAGCGCGCATGCTCGGTGCGCGTGCGCAGGTATTTGTCGAACACCATGCAGATATTACGGATCAGCATGCGCCCCTTGGGGGTCACTTCGATCCATTGCGGCGAGATTTCCAGCAGGCCTTCGCGTTCATATTCGCGCAGTTCTTCCATTTCGGTCGCGAAGTACTGGTCGAAGTCGATCAGGTAGGCGATGTTGAACGACTCCTTGGAAATCTCGAAATGGCACATCAGCGCCTGGATGATGGCGCGGCGCACCAGGTCGTCTGCGTTCAGTTCCAGGCCGCGTATGATGGGCAGTTCATCCCTGTTCAGCGCGTCGTAATAGTCTTCCAGTTCGCGGTAGTTCTGGCTGTAGGTCGGGCCGACTTTTCCAATGGCACTCACTCCCAGAGCAATGAGGTCGCAATCGGAATGGGTCGAGTAGCCCTGGAAATTGCGGTGCAGCCGGCCTTGACGCTGCGCCACGGCAAGCTCGTCTTCCGGCTTGGCGAAGTGATCCATGCCGATATACACGTAGCCCGCTTCGGTCAGTTTGCTCACCGCCAGGCTGAGGATGTCCAGCTTTACTTGCGGTGCGGGCAGGTCCTCCTCGTGGATGCGCCGCTGCGGCTTGAAGATGGCCGGCATATGCGCGTAATTGTAGACGGACAGGCGATCCGGGTTGGCGGCGATCACCTTGTCCAGCGTCACGCCGAAGCCGTCCAGCGTCTGCTTGGGCAGGCCGTAAATCAGATCGATACTGACCGACTTGAAACCGTTGGCGCGCGCGGCACGGATGACGCCCAGGGTCTCTTCCTCGCTCTGGATGCGGTTCACCGCACGCTGCACCTCGGCATCGAAATCCTGCACACCGATGCTGATGCGGTTGAAACCTTCCTTGCCGAGCAGCGCGATGGTTGCGTCGCTGACCTTGCGCGGGTCGATCTCGATGGAATATTCACCGTCTTCCACCAGCTTGAAGTGCTCGCGTATCGCCGCCATGACCTGGCGAATTTCGTCATCGCTCATGAAGGTCGGCGTGCCGCCGCCGAAGTGCAATTGCTCGACAACCTGTCCCGGCCCGAGCAATTTCGCCTGCATCGCCATTTCCTTGATCAGGTAGCGCACATATTCGGCGGATTGGCTGCGATCCTTGGTGATGACCTTGTTGCAGGCGCAGTAGAAGCACAGCGTGTTGCAGAACGGGATATGGATATACAGCGACAGCGGACGGGCGATGCCGCCGATCTCGCGCTTGGACACCCATTGACTGTAGCTTTCGGCATTAAAGGCTTCAATAAAGCGATCTGCGGTTGGATACGAAGTATAGCGCGGGCCGTTCTTATCCAGCCTGCGTATTAACTCCAAGTCCACTACCAGTTGATTGACTGGCTCATCCATAAAATACCTCCTGTGAACATTATACATTATGCGCGTTGGCCAGCCCTGACCGGTTTGATATATGTCAAAATTCATGCCATATTCGGCAAACAGGAAGTGGCCAGTGCGAAACTCACTCGTTCTTCACCACTTCCCACTTTCCAAAGGTAAGCATCATGCAACAATCTGTTTCGTCCTTTCGTCGCAAAGCAGTTTGCTCCAATTGCAGGCTGCGCGAGCTTTGCCTGCCAGTCGGCCTGAGTGCCGGCGAAATGCAGCGGGTGGACGATATCAGTCACCTCAAGCGCGGTTATGCGCGCGGCGATTACCTTTATCGCAGCGGCGACAAATTCCAGTCGTTATATGCCATTCGCAAAGGCTCGTTCAAAACCCAAGTGCTGCACGAGGACGGACGCGAGCAAGTGACGGGTTTCCAGATGACCGGTGAAATCATCGGCCTGGATGCGATCTGCACCGATCACCACACCTGCGATGCGGTGGCGATGGAAAGCAGCGAGGTATGCGAACTGCCGTTCAACAAGCTGGAGGCGTTGAGCCGCGAATTGCCCAGCCTGCAACGCCACCTGCACAAGATCATGAGCCGCGAAATCGTGCGCGACCAGGGCATCATGTTGCTGCTCGGCTCGATGCGCGCCGAAGAACGCCTGGCCGCCTTTCTGCTCAACCTGTCGCAGCGCCTTGCGGCGCGCGGCTTGTCGCCTACCCAATTCCAGTTGCGCATGTCACGCCAGGAAATCGGCAGCTATCTGGGGTTAAAGCTGGAAACCGTCAGCCGCGCGTTTTCGAATTTCCAGGATAATGGCTTGATCAGCGTCAGGGCACGCGCGGTGGAATTGCTTGATTTGCCCGGCTTGCGCACATTGATCGGCAAGCAGCAGTAATTTTGCCGGGCAAGCCCGGCGGCCAGAATGATCTGCCATGGCATATCGAACACCCCGCGCCGTGCCCCTGCGCTATTTGATGCACGACTCTCTAAGGCTATATCGGAATTGCTGCCCCCATTTCATTTTCCGGCGCGTATGCGCGCCAAAGTTTGTGATAAGCTGCGCGCCATTGTGATCCCACTCGTTTATTGAGCGATTCATTTCATGCCTTCCGCTTCCTCCCTCGCAAGCACCTTGCTGCGCCGTGAAATTCTCGATTTGCATGCCTACCATGTGCCGGATAGCGCGGGCTATATCAAGCTGGACGCGATGGAGAACCCGTATTCCGTGCCGCCCGCGCTGTGCGGCGAAATCGCCGATGCGGTCGCTGCCGCTGCCATTAACCGTTATCCCGACCCCGCCGCCGCATCACTCAAGGAAAAAATCCGCAGTGTGCTCGGTTTGCCGGACGGAATAGAGGTGCTGCTCGGCAATGGCTCGGATGAACTGATCCAGTTGCTGGCGATGGCGCTCAACAAGCCCGGCGCAACCTTGCTGGGCGTGGAGCCGTCGTTCGTGATGTACAAAATGATCGCGACCTTCACCGGCATGCGTTATGTGGGTGTGCCCTTGGTGGACAATTTTGGGGTAACCAATTCGGGGGCAGCGGATTTCTCGCTGGACTTGCCGGCGACCCTCGCCGCGATCCGGCGTGAACAGCCCGCGCTGATATTTCTGGCCTATCCGAACAATCCTACCGGCAACCTGTTTCCGGCGGATGCCGTGATACAGATCATCGAGGCGGCGCAGGGCTTGGTAGTGGTGGACGAGGCCTATTATGCCTTTGCCGGCGACAGTTTCATCCCGCGCCTGGCGAGCTATCCGAATCTGCTGGTGATGCGTACTTTTTCCAAGCTTGGCATGGCGGGATTGCGCCTGGGTTTTCTGGCGGGTAGCGCGGCGTGGCTGGAGCAGCTGGAAAAACTGCGCTTACCGTATAATGTCGGCGTTTTGCCGCAATTGGTCGCAGGGAAGTTGCTTGAACATCACGAGCTGTTGTTGCAGCAAGCGGAACAGATCAAACTGGATCGCGCCAGGTTGTACCGGCAATTGAGCGAAATCGCCGCCGTGCAGGTTTACCCCAGCGAGGCGAATTTTCTGCTGTTCCGCGTGGCGCATGCCACGGAAGTGTTCGACGGATTGAAGCAGCGCGATGTGCTGATCAAGAACCTGAACGGCGGGCATCCGATGCTGCATGACTGCTTGCGCGTTACGGTCGGCACGCCGGATGAATGCGCGAAGTTTATGGAAGCATTGAAGGATACCCTTAACCAACTCGCACAAGGCGAAAATCATGCGTAGCGCGAAAGTTTCACGCAACACACTGGAAACCCGGATCAGCATCGAGTTGAATCTGGACGGCATTGGTCAGGCAAAGTTCGATACCGGGCTGCCGTTCCTCGATCACATGCTCGATCAGGTCGCCCGGCATGGTTTGCTGGACATGGATATTCTCGCCAAGGGCGATTTGCATATCGATGCGCATCACACCGTGGAAGATATCGGTATCACGTTCGGCCAGGCGTTCAACCAGGCGGTCGGCGACAAGAAAGGCCTGCGCCGTTACGGCCATGCCTACGTGCCGCTGGATGAATCCCTGTCGCGCGCGGTGCTGGATATTTCCGGCCGCCCCGGCCTGGTGTTCAACTGCGAATTTGTGCGCGACAGCATCGGCGAGTTTGAGGCGGACCTGATCAACGAATTTTTCCAGGGCTTCGTCAACCACGCGCTGGTCACGCTGCACCTCGACAACCTGGCGGGCAGCAACGCCCATCATCAGGCCGAGACCCTTTTCAAGGCCTTCGGCCGCGCGCTGCGCATGGCGCTGGAGCTTGACCCGCGCATGGCCGGCGTGATGCCTTCCACCAAGGGAACGCTGTAAGCCGAAATGATCGATGTCGCCGTTGTAGATTACGGGATGGGCAACTTGCGCTCGGTCGAACAGGCTTTGCGCAACGTGGCTCCCGCTGCTGGAATTGTCGTAAGCGACGATGCCAGGGTGATTGCAAATGCCCGGCGCGTGGTATTCCCCGGGCAGGGCGCGATGCCGGACTGCATGCGCGAACTGGAGGCGCGCGGCCTGCGCAATGCCGTGCTGCAAGCTGCGCGCGACAAGCCTTTCCTCGGCATCTGTATCGGCCTGCAAATGCTGTTTGAACATAGCGCCGAGGGCGATGTTGCGGGTTTGGGCATCCTGCACGGCGAAGTTGTGCGCTTTGCCGGCAACCTGCGCGACGCGCAGGGCAACAGACTCAAAGTGCCGCACATGGGCTGGAACCGGGTACACCATGGCAGTCATGCGTTGTGGGATGGTATCAACCAGGATGCGCGTTTTTATTTTGTGCACAGCTATTACGTGCGTCCGCGGGATGCAGCGCTGGTGCAGGCGACCAGCGATTACCCGCAGCCTTTTGCCTGTGCGGTAGCGCAAGACAATTTGTTTGCGGTGCAATTTCATCCGGAAAAAAGCCAAACAGCAGGGCTGAAGCTGCTGCAAAACTTTATGCAATGGAATCCTTAATTTTTAACATACTGCCATGCTGATTATTCCTGCGATTGATTTGAAAGACGGTCATTGTGTGCGCCTCAAACAGGGCGTGATGGAAGATGCCACGGTATTTTCCGAAGATCCCGCCGCGATGGCGCGGCATTGGCTGGAACAGGGCGCGCGCCGCCTGCATCTGGTGGACCTGAACGGCGCGTTCGCCGGCAAGCCGAAGAACGAGGCTGCGGTGCGCAGCATCATCGAAGCGCTGGACGGCAGCGACGTGCCGATACAACTGGGCGGCGGCATACGCGACCTGGAGACCATCGAACGCTATCTCGACATCGGCGTGACCTACGTCATCATCGGCACGGCAGCGGTCAAGGTGCCGGGGTTCCTGCATGAGGCCTGCGACGCCTTTCCCGGGCACATCATGGTCGGTCTGGATGCCAAGGGCGGCAAGGTGGCAGTGGATGGCTGGTCGAAACTGACCGGACATGACGTGGCGGATCTGGCGCGGCGCTTCGAAGGCTATGGCGTGGAAGCCGTCATTTATACAGACATCGGCCGCGACGGCATGCTGTCCGGCGTGAACATTCCGGCCACCGTTGAACTGGCCGGCCCGCTGCATGTGCCGGTGATCGCCA
>JACPEI010000078.1 GCA_016183575.1 Nitrosomonadales bacterium
AAGCGCCAGCTGAAATCCTTGGCCGACATGATCAAGGGCAAGAGCGGACGTTTCCGTCAGAACCTGTTGGGCAAGCGCGTGGACTACTCCGGCCGTTCGGTGATCGTGGTGGGTCCGCAGCTGAAATTGCACCAGTGCGGTCTGCCCAAGAAGATGGCGCTGGAATTGTTCAAACCGTTCATTTTCAGCAGGCTCGAAGCGATGGGCCTGGCGACTACCATCAAGGCCAGCAAGCGCATGGTGGAAGCCGAAGAGCCGATCGTGTGGGATATTCTCGAAGAAGTGATCCGCGAACATCCGGTGCTGCTGAACCGTGCGCCGACCTTGCACCGCCTGGGTATTCAGGCATTTGAGCCGATGCTGATCGAAGGCAAGGCGATTCAATTGCATCCGCTGGTCTGTTCGGCATTCAATGCCGACTTCGACGGCGACCAGATGGCGGTACACGTGCCGTTGTCGCTGGAGGCGCAGATGGAGTGCCGCACTTTGATGCTGGCATCCAATAACGTGCTGTCACCTGCGAACGGTGAACCGATCATCGTTCCGTCGCAGGACATCGTGCTGGGCTTGTACTACATGACCCGCGAAAAGATCGGCGCGCTGGGTGAAGGCTCGCTGTTTGCCAATATCGCCGAAGTGTCACGTGCCTACGAGACGCGCGAAGTCGAGTTGCAGGCCAAGGTGGTGGTGCGTCTCAAGGAGTTCCACAAGGACGAAGAAGGCCAGTCAGTAGAAAAGCTGACCCGCTACGAAACCACGGTGGGCCGTGCCTTGCTGTCCGAGGTGCTGCCGGCCGGTCTGCCGTTTGCGCTGATCAACAAGACGCTCAAGAAGAAAGAAATTTCGCGCCTGATCAACGCCAGCTTCCGCCAATGCGGTCTGCGCGACACGGTGATCATGGCGGATCGGCTGATGTACACCGGTTTCAGCTATGCGACGCGCGCGGGCATCTCGATTTCCGTGGACGATATGCTGATGCCGCCGAAAAAGAATGAGCTGATCAGCGCGGCGGAAAAGGAAGTGCATGAAATTCACACCCAGTACACTTCCGGCCTGGTAACTGACGGCGAGCGCTACAACAAGGTGGTGGACATCTGGGGCCGCACCGGCGACCAGGTTGCCAAGGCGATGATGGAACAACTGGGCAGCGAACCGGTGGTCGACCGTGTCACCGGCCAGCCGCGCATGGAAAAGGGCAAGCCGGTGATGCAGGAGTCGTTCAATTCCATCTACATGATGGCTGACTCCGGTGCGCGCGGTTCGGCGGCGCAAATCCGCCAGCTGGCCGGGATGCGCGGCCTGATGGCCAAGCCGGATGGTTCGATCATCGAGACCCCGATTACCGCGAATTTCCGCGAGGGGCTGAACATGCTGCAGTACTTCATCTCCACGCACGGCGCGCGCAAGGGCTTGGCCGACACCGCGTTGAAGACCGCGAACTCCGGTTATCTGACCCGCCGTCTAGTGGATGTCACGCAAGATTTGGTGGTGATCGAGGATGATTGCGGCACCGACAACGGTACCGCGATGAAGGCGATCGTTGAAGGCGGTGAAGTCATCGAGGCGTTGCGTGAGCGTATTCTCGGCCGCGTGGTCAGCGCCGACGTGGTCAACCCGGAGACCGCCGAAACGCTTTACGAAGCGGGCGTTCTGCTCGACGAAGCGGCGGTGGAACGCATCGAGGTATTGGGTATCGACGAGGTGCGCGTGCGCACCCCGCTGAATTGCGAAACACGCTTTGGCTTGTGCGCCAAGTGTTATGGCCGCGATCTCGGCCGTGGCGGCATGATCAATGTGGGCGAAGCGGTGGGCGTGATTGCCGCACAGTCTATCGGCGAACCGGGCACCCAGTTGACCATGCGCACCTTCCACATCGGCGGCGCGGCCTCGCGTACTGTCGTGGCTAGCCAGGTGGAAAGCAAATCCAACGGTGTGTTGAAGTACAGCCAGAATATGCGCGTGGTGACGACCGTGCGCGGCGAATCGATCGTCGTGGCGCGCAGCGCCGAGGTGATCATCGCCGACGATCATGGTCGTGAGCGTGAACGCCACAAGGTGCCCTACGGCGCGGCATTGACTGTCAAGCAGGGCGATACCGTGCGCGCCGGGGTGGTCTTGGCGACCTGGGATCCTCACACCCGTCCGATCGTCACTGAATATGCCGGCAAGGTAAGCTTCCAGAATGTTGAAGAAGGCGTGACTGTCGCCAAGCAGATCGATGATGTGACGGGTCTGTCTACGCTGGTCGTGATCGATCCCAAGCAGCGCGCGGGTACGCAAAGCAAGACCGTGGTGCGTCCGATGGTGCGCCTGATTGACGATGCGGGTCAGGAAGTCAAATTGGCAGGCACCGAAACATCGGTCAGCGTGACCCTGCAAACCGGCTCCATCATCACCGTTGAAGATGGCCAGCATGTCGGCGTGGGTGACGTGTTGGCGCGTATTCCGCAGGAAAGCAGCAAGACACGCGACATTACCGGCGGTCTGCCACGTGTGGCCGAGTTGTTTGAAGCGCGCGTGCCGAAGGATGCGGGTATGTTGGCCGAATGTACCGGTACGGTTTCGTTCGGTAAGGACACCAAGGGCAAGCAGCGCCTGGTGATCACCGACGTGGACGGTATTGCCAACGAATTCCTGATCTCCAAGGAAAAACACGTGCTGGCACATGACGGCCAGGTGGTGAACCGCGGCGAAATGATCGTGGATGGCCCGGCTGACCCGCACGATATCCTGCGTCTGCTCGGTGTGGCGGCACTAGCACGCTACATCACTGACGAAGTGCAGGAAGTGTACCGCTTGCAAGGCGTGAAGATCAGCGACAAGCACATCGAAGTGATCGTGCGCCAGATGCTGCGCCGCGTGCAAATCAGTGATGTGGGCGATACCCGCTTCATCACCGGTGAACAAGTCGAACGTGCCGACCTGCTGGTAGAAAATGAAAAAATGTTTGCCGCAGATAAAACTCCAGCGAGTTTTGTCGATGTGCTGCTGGGCATTACCAAGGCCTCGCTGTCCACCGACTCGTTCATTTCTGCGGCATCCTTCCAGGAAACTACGCGTGTGTTGACCGAAGCGGCGATCATGGGCAAGCGGGATGATTTGCGCGGCCTGAAGGAAAACGTCATCGTGGGTCGTTTGATCCCGGCCGGTACGGGATTGGCCTACCACACCACGCGACGTAAACAGCGTTTGGGCATTGATGTGGCGGAAGGGCATGAATTGCAAGGGGTGGATGTACTCGCGTCGGGTGAATTGCTTGACACTCCTAGTGTTTCTCAATAGAATTCGCAACCTTTTTTCCGTCGCAGTGGATGGTTGTTCAAGTCATGCTGCGGCGGTTGTATTTTATAGATTTGATTTTTAATGAAATTTCAGAAATTTTTTAGGGTGTATAGATAATGCCAACCATTAATCAGTTGATCCGCAAGCCGCGTGTTGCAATTGTAGAAAAGAGTAAAGTGCCTGCTCTTGCAGGTTCTCCGCAAAAGCGTGGGGTATGTACCCGCGTGTACACCACGACTCCAAAGAAGCCTAACTCTGCGCTGCGTAAAGTGGCTAAGGTGCGGTTGACTAACGGCTTTGAGGTGATCAGCTACATCGGCGGTGAAGGGCACAACTTGCAGGAGCACTCGGTGGTGTTGCTACGCGGAGGCCGCGTGAAGGATCTGCCGGGTGTGCGTTATCACATGGTGCGCGGTAGTCTGGATACGGCTGGCGTTAAAGATCGTAAGCAATCCCGCTCCAAATACGGCGCGAAGCGTGCCAAAAAAGCATAATTTTAAGCATTAATAATTTTCGAGGTTGATATGCCAAGACGCAGAGAAGTACCCAAACGCGAAGTCCTGCCTGATCCAAAATTCGGCAATCAGGATTTGTCCAAGTTCGTAAACGTATTGATGACGGCGGGCAAGAAGTCGGTTGCCGAGCGCATCCTGTACGGCGCACTGGAGCAAATTGGCAAGAAGACCGGGAAAGATGCGATCGAAGTGTTCAATCTGGCCTTGACTAATGCCAAGCCTCAGGTGGAAGTGAAAAGTCGTCGTGTCGGCGGTGCGAACTATCAGGTACCGGTTGAAGTGCGCCCTTCTCGCCGCATGGCTTTGTCGATGCGCTGGTTGCGCGAAGCTGCGCGCAAGCGTGGTGAAAAGTCCATGGGCATGCGTCTGGCCGGCGAATTGATCGACGCGTCCGAAGGCCGTGGCGGTGCGGTGAAGAAGCGTGAAGAAGTGCACCGTATGGCCGAGGCTAACAAGGCTTTCTCACATTTCCGTTTCTAATCGGAACGCTGCAGTTTTAATCAGAATATATAGTTAGGTATCCACCGTGGCACGCAAAACTCCAATCCAACGCTATCGCAATATCGGCATCAGTGCGCACATTGATGCGGGCAAGACTACGACCACCGAGCGCATCCTGTTTTATACGGGTGTGAGCCACAAGATCGGTGAGGTGCACGATGGTGCGGCTACGATGGACTGGATGGAACAGGAGCAGGAGCGTGGTATTACCATTACCTCTGCGGCGACCACTTGTTTCTGGAAGGGTATGGACAACTCCTACCCTGAGCACCGTTTCAATATCATCGATACGCCAGGGCACGTGGACTTCACCATTGAGGTTGAGCGTTCCATGCGTGTGCTGGATGGTGCGTGCATGGTGTATTGCGCCGTGGGTGGCGTGCAGCCGCAGTCCGAGACTGTATGGCGTCAGGCTAATAAGTACAAAGTGCCGCGTCTGGCATTTGTCAACAAGATGGATCGTACCGGGGCCAACTTCTTCAAGGTGGTTGAGCAGATGGAGACCCGCCTGAGGGCTCGCCCGATTCCTCTTGTGATTCCTATCGGTGCGGAAGAGGGGTTCACTGGCGTTGTGGACCTGATCAAGATGAGAGCCATCATCTGGGATGAGGCTTCTCAGGGTATGAAGTTCGAGTACCAGGAGATTCCGGCTGAGTTGGTTGCGAGCGCCAATGAGTGGCGCGCAAAGATGGTCGAGACGGCCGCCGAAGCGTCCGAGGAGCTGATGAATCAGTATCTCGAAAATGGCGAGCTGACCGAAGAGCAAATCATTCTTGGTATTCGCACTCGCACCATCGCCTGTGAAATTCAGCCGATGTTGTGCGGCTCCGCGTTCAAGAACAAGGGTGTGCAGCGTATGCTGGATGCGGTGATTATGTTCTTGCCGTCGCCGGTGGATATCCCGGATGTGACAGGTGAAACGGAAGAAGGTGAGCATATTACTCGCAAGGCTGACGATGCAGAGAGCTTCTCTGCGCTGGCGTTCAAGCTGATGACCGACCCATTCGTGGGCCAGTTGACTTTCGTGCGCGTGTATTCCGGTGTGCTGAAAAAAGGCGATACGGTCTACAACCCGGTCAGGGGTAAGAAAGAACGTATCGGCCGTATCGTGCAGATGCATGCGAACAACCGCGTAGAGGTTGATGAGATTCTGGCGGGCGATATCGCTGCCTGTATCGGTTTGAAAGATGTAACTACCGGCGAATCGCTGTGCGATCCGAGCAAGCCGATTATCCTTGAGCGTATGGTATTTCCGGAGCCGGTGATTCACGTTGCTGTCGAGCCGAAGACCAAGGTTGACCAGGAAAAGATGGGTATTGCGCTGAGTCGTTTGGCGGCAGAAGATCCTTCGTTTCGTGTTCGTACCGATGAAGAGTCTGGTCAGACGATCATGTCCGGCATGGGTGAGTTGCACCTGGAAATTCTGGTCGACCGCATGAAGCGCGAGTTCGGCGTAGAAGCCAACGTTGGCGCGCCGCAGGTGGCTTACCGCGAAGCGATCAGGAAACCGGTCGAAATCGAAGGAAAGTTCGTCAAGCAGTCCGGCGGCCGCGGTCAGTATGGCCACGTGTGGATCAAGATGGAACCGAGCGAAGCGGGTAAAGGTTTCGAATTCGTCGATGCGATCAAGGGCGGCACGGTTCCCCGCGAATATATTCCTGCGGTTGAAAAAGGTTTACGCGAAACGCTGCCGAATGGCGTGTTGGCTGGCTTCCCGGTAGTTGACGTCAAGGTGACCTTGTTCGATGGTTCCTACCATGATGTGGACTCCAATGAAAACGCTTTCAAGATGGCGGCTTCGATTGCATTCAAGGACGGTATGCGCAAAGCTAGCCCAGTGCTGCTCGAGCCGATGATGTCAGTCGAAGTGGAAACCCCGGAAGACTATGCCGGTACGGTGATGGGCGATTTGTCCTCGCGCCGCGGTATGGTGCAGGGTATGGATGACATGATGGGTGGCGGGAAATCCATCAAGGCTGAAGTACCATTGTCCGAAATGTTCGGCTATTCCACTTCGCTGCGTTCCGCAACGCAAGGCCGTGCGACTTACACCATGGAATTCAAGCATTATTCCGAGGCGCCGAAGAATGTTGCCGAAGCAATCATGAGCAAGAAATAATTTCATAAATTCAAGAATATTAATAACTATCAAGTTAAGGGGCGATTATCATGGCAAAGAGCAAATTTGAACGTACGAAGCCACACGTCAACGTCGGCACGATAGGCCACGTGGATCATGGCAAGACCACATTGACCGCGGCGATCACCACCGTATTGTCCAAGAAATTTGGCGGCGAAGCCAAAGGCTATGACCAGATCGACGCGGCACCGGAAGAAAAAGCGCGCGGCATCACCATCAACACCGCCCACGTCGAATATGAAACGGCCAACCGCCACTATGCCCACGTAGACTGCCCGGGCCACGCCGACTACATCAAGAACATGATCACCGGCGCCGCGCAAATGGACGGCGCGATCCTGGTTTGCTCCGCCGCTGACGGCCCGATGCCGCAAACGCGCGAACACATCCTGCTGGCACGCCAGGTAGGCGTGCCTTACATCGTCGTGTTTCTGAACAAATGCGACATGGTCGACGACGAAGAACTGCTCGAGCTGGTTGAAATGGAAGTGCGCGAACTGCTCTCCAAATACGACTTTCCTGGCGACGACATCCCGATCATCAAAGGCTCCGCACTGAAAGCGCTGCAAGGCGACCAAGGCGACTTGGGTGAGCCGGCCATCTTCCGTCTGGCCGATGCGCTCGACAGCTATATTCCTCAGCCTAAGCGCGCCCTGGACGGCGCCTTCCTGATGCCGGTCGAAGACGTATTCTCGATCTCGGGTCGCGGCACGGTGGTAACCGGCCGTATCGAGCGCGGTGTGGTCAAAGTCGGCGAAGAACTCGAAATCGTCGGCATCAAACCCACCCAGAAAACCATCTGCACCGGCGTGGAAATGTTCCGCAAGCTGCTCGACCAAGGTCAGGCAGGCGACAACGTCGGCGTCCTGTTGCGCGGCACCAAGCGTGAGGACGTCGAGCGCGGCCAGGTATTGGCCAAGCCAGGTTCCATCACCCCGCACACCAAGTTCACTGCCGAGATCTACGTGCTGGGCAAGGATGAAGGCGGTCGCCACACTCCGTTCTTCCAAGGCTACCGTCCGCAATTCTACTTCCGCACCACCGATGTGACCGGCGCGGTTGAATTGCCGGCGGGCACCGAAATGGTCATGCCTGGCGACAATGTCAGCATCACCGTCAGCCTGATCAACCCGATCGCGATGGAAGAAGGCCTGCGTTTCGCGATCCGCGAGGGTGGTCGCACTGTCGGCGCGGGTGTGGTTGCAAAGATTATCGAGTAAAGGAATGAGAAGGGTGAAGGGGGAAGAGGGAAGGGTTTGGCCCTTTTCTCTTCTCTCTTCTCCCTTTCCAGGTTTTAGGCCAGTAGCTCAATTGGTAGAGTATCGGTCTCCAAAACCGAGGGTTGGGGGTTCGAAACCCTCCTGGCCTGCCAAAAGTAAGTAAAAGTTGATTGGAATAATCGCGCATGGCAGACAAAATTAAGTTGCTGGTGGCCTTTCTGCTGGTTGTGGCGGGCATCGCAGGCTTCTATTACCTGCACGACAGTGCGGCAGTACTGAAGCTGGCTTCGGTTCTGGCTGGTCTGTTGCTGGCTACGGGGATGGCGTGGACCAGCGAGCCGGGCAAACGTTTTTTTGCTTTTGCCAAGGATTCCGTTGCGGAGGCGAAGCGTGTAGTTTGGCCGACGCGAAAGGAAACGCTGCAAACCACTGGTGTGGTGATCCTGTTTACCATCACCATGGCTTTGTTTCTGTGGGCGGTGGATGCCAGTTTGATGATGGTGGTGAATAAACTGATGGGACGGGGTGAGTGATGGCCAAGAATTGGTATGTTGTTCATACGTATTCGCAGTTTGAGAAAAGCGTGCAGCGCGCATTAATCGAGCGCATTCAGCGCGAGGGGATGCAGGATAAATTTGGCCAGATTTTGGTTCCGGTTGAAGAGGTCGTGGAACTGAAGGCAGGGCAAAAAAGCATTACCGAGCGCAAGTTCTTCCCGGGCTATGTGTTGGTCGAAATGGAAATGACTGACGAAAGCTGGCATTTGGTGAAGAGCACTCCCAAAGTAACCGGTTTTCTGGGAGGGTCGGCGATGAAACCCACGCCGATCAGCGAAAAGGAAGTGCAGCATATCATGCAGCAAATGCAGGCCGGGGTTGAGAAACCAAGACCCAAGGTGCTGTTTGAGGTGGGTGAGGCGGTGCGTGTCAAGGAGGGTCCGTTTACCGACTTCAATGGCACGGTTGAGGATGTCAATTACGACAAGAATAAAATACGCGTGGCGGTGACCATTTTCGGTCGGTCGACCCCCGTGGAACTGAATTTCGGCCAAGTAGAAAAGGGCTGAAGAGCGAGAAATGCAGATGGGGAACGCAGCCTGCAAAAATTGCAGATGCAGTTTCCCTTATGCTATTTCTCATGTTGGGGAGAGACGAAGAGTTTCGCTGGTACCCGTTTGACAGGAGTGCATCATGGCAAAGAAAGTTATTGGCTATATCAAGCTGCAAGTGCCTGCAGGCAAGGCAAATCCAAGCCCGCCGATTGGCCCGGCATTGGGTCAGCGCGGTTTGAATATCATGGAATTCTGCAAGGCGTTTAATGCGCAGACACAAGGCATGGAACCTGGTTTGCCGATTCCGGTGGTGATTACCGCTTTTGCGGACAAGAGTTTCACCTTTATTATGAAGACCCCGCCAGCGACCATTCTGATCAAGAAGGCCGCCGGTGTGCAAAAAGGCAGCAAAACGCCACACACCGACAAGGTGGGCAAGCTGACCCGCAAGCAAGCGGAAGAAATCGCAACAACCAAGATGCCTGATCTGACGGCTGCCGATATGGACGCCGCAGTGCGTACCATTGCGGGAAGCGCGCGCAGTATGGGTATCACCGTGGAGGGCGTATAACATGTCCAAACGCTATAAAGCAATTGCAGCCAAGGTCGATCGCAACAAGTTGTACCCCCTGAATGATGCGTTGAATCTGGTTAAGGAAACTGCCGTGGCAAAATTCGATGAGTCTATCGATGTCGCGGTAAACTTGGGCATCGATGCGCGCAAGTCGGATCAATTGGTGCGCGGTTCTGTGGTATTGCCTAAAGGAACCGGTAAGACGGTGCGCGTGGCAGTATTTGCGCAGGGTGCAAAGGCCGAAGAAGCCAAGGCTGCCGGCGCGGACATCGTCGGTTTCGACGATCTGGCCGAATCAATCAAGGGTGGTAACCTTAACTTTGATGTGCTGATTGCCAGTCCGGATGCAATGCGTCTGGTCGGCCAGCTGGGCCAGATTCTCGGCCCGCGCGGTTTGATGCCTAATCCAAAGGTGGGTACGGTATCCGCAGATGTGGCGGGTGCAGTGAAGAATGCCAAGGCCGGCCAGGTGCAATATCGCACCGACAAGAATGGCATCGTGCAATGCACTATTGGCCGTGCTTCGTTCACGCCGGAAGCATTGCGCGAAAACCTGCTGGCGTTGGTCGACGCGCTGAACAAGGCCAAACCGGCGGCATCCAAGGGGGTGTACCTGAAGAAGGTGTCAATCTCCAGCACCATGGGTGCCGGTATCCGCGTCGAGCAGGCCAGCTTGGCTGCATAATGTTTCGAATTTGGCGGCAGGATGAAAATCCTGCTGCCTCTAATCTTTGGACTGCTGGCGTGCTGGCAGCATCAAAGACCGTAGGTATCAACGGAGTTGTTGGCCGGAGATTTAATTGGCGGAGCGATCCGTCTGCCCACGTAGATGGTGTGCCCGCGAGCAGGAGATGTTTTTCTGGCTCAAGGTTGCTGTTGTAATCAATGGAATGTAGATAATGCATTCCGGAAAATGGAGGAAGACTTGAGTCTCAATCTGCAAGAAAAACAGGCGGTGGTTGCGGAAGTCGGTGCACAGGTTGCGCAGGCCCAGACCATCGTCTTGGCGGAGTATCGTGGCATCAAGGTCGGCGACATCACCAAGCTGCGTGCAAATGCACGCAAATCGGGGGTGTATTTCCACGTGTTGAAGAACACGCTGGTGCGCCGTGCGGTGCAAGGTACTCAGTTCGAATCACTGGCTGAAAAAATGGTTGGCCCGCTGGTGTACAGCATCAGCGCGGACGCCGTTGCTGCCGCCAAGGTGGTGTACGAATTCGCCAAGACGAACGATAAGCTGGTGGTTAAGGCAGGATCCTATAACGGCAAGATGCTGGATACCGCGGGTGTAAATGCGCTGGCTTCTGTGCCGTCGAAGGAAGTCCTGCTGGCGCAACTGTGCGGTCTGTTGCAGTCGCCGGTCTCTGGCCTGGCTCGCGTGCTCAGCGCGATCGCCGAGCAAAAAGCACCTGCTGCTGCTTGATCCGATTAATTTTTTTAAAGTTAGGAAAATAAAATGGCATTCGATAAAGACGCATTTTTGGCTGCTCTGGACAATATGTCCGTGCTGGAACTCAATGAACTGGTAAAGGCGATTGAAGAGAAGTTCGGTGTTTCTGCTGCTGCGATGGCTGCTCCGGCTGCTGCTGGCGGCGGTGCCGCTGCTGCTGCCGCTGAACAGACGGAATTCAGCGTGATTCTGAAGGCCGCTGGTGACAACAAGGTGAACACGAT
>JACPEI010000081.1 GCA_016183575.1 Nitrosomonadales bacterium
AAAATTCAGAGTTCGCCCAAATTTAAGGCAAGAAAGTGAGGTAAGCAAGCAACGCAGTAGGGGCGATTCATGAATCGCCCGTACGGGATGAAATGTGGGTTTTTAGAGGTTCCCAGGTTACTTCTCGTCGAGCCTGATCGCCACATATGAGGCGGCATCGTCGCGCCGTACCAGCAGCGCGACATTCTTTCCCCTGGGAACCTGCTTGAGAATTTCGTTGAACTGATTCAGCGAGCGGATCGGAATGTTGCCGATTGCCAGCAGAACATCGCCATGCTGCAATCCGGCGGCGCGCGCAGCGGAACCCTTGACCTCATCCACCAGCAACCCGCCGCTGATTTGCAGCTCATGCAGTTGCTCTTTGCTCAGCTCGCTGACCGCAATGCCCAGGCGTGAAATCATCTCGGCGACATCGTCGGCCAGCTTCTTCGCGGCGCGCGCCAGTTTGCCATCTTCCGGCATCTCCGCGATCTCCACCGTAATTTGTCTGGATCCGCCTTTGCGCCACAGTTCGACGGCCACCTTGCTGCCGGGTTTGGTCGCCGCCACCATGCGCGGCAGGTCGCTGGAACTGTTCACCGGCTTGCCGTCGAATTTGAGGATCACATCGCTGGCCTCGATACCCGCCTTGTCTGCCGGGCCATTCTTCTCCACACTGCTGATCAGCGCGCCGACAGGTTTGCTCAGGCCGAACGATTCGGCCAGCTCGCGCGTCAACTCCTGGATCGTCACGCCGATGCGCCCGCGCGTCACTTTGCCGCTGGTGCGCAATTGCTCGGTCACTTGCGTCGCGACATCGATCGGGATCGCAAAAGACAGGCCCATCGAACCGCCGGAGCGGGTGTAGATTTGCGAGTTGATGCCGACCACTTCGCCGTTCATGTTGAACAGCGGCCCGCCGGAATTGCCGGGATTGATCGCCACATCGGTCTGGATGAACGGCACGAAATTATCCTGCGGCAGGGAGCGCCCCTTGGCGCTGACGATACCCGCCGTCACGCTGCTGTCGAAGCCGAATGGCGAGCCGATGGCGACCACCCATTCGCCCACCTTGAGCTTATTCGGGTCGCCCACGGTAATTTTCGGCAGGCCGGTCGCTTCGATTTTCAGCAAGGCCACATCGGTACGTCTGTCCGCACCGATGACCTTGGCGCGGAACTCGCGCTTGTCGGTGAGGCGCACGGTAATCTTTTCGGCGCTGTCCACCACATGCGCATTGGTCATGATGTAGCCGTCCGCACTGATGATAAAGCCCGAACCCAATGATTGCGATTCCTGCTCGCGCGGCCCTTGTGGTATCTGGGGTGCGAAGCGACGGAAGAATTCGTAGAAGGGATCGCCCTCGGGAAGATTGGGCAATCCATGTGCATTGCGGATGATTTGCGTGGTGCTGATATTGACCACCGCAGGGCCCTGCTTTTCCACCAGCTCGGTGAAGTCCGGCAACTCCTTGGCGTAAGCCGATACGCCTAGAACAATTCCCAAGACAAGCGCAAAAAAACCAACCAATTTTTTTAGCATAAATTTTCCTTACATTAAAAAAATCAAAAACATCCAGGCCGCGGGCTGTATGGATGCGATTTTGGGTTCAGTCAAAAAAGCTCAAGGCCTTGGAAATCAACCCATTCGCCTTCGCGCCATGGCAAATCTCCAGCAACATCGTCATTTGCCGTTATAGCGCACCGAATCAAGCGCCTGCATCACCGTGCGCGGCGGGGCTTCGCCGACCACGGTAATCAAATGTTTATCCAGCACCTTGTGATACAAATTCACCGCACCACGACTGGATAAGCCATCCGCATCGTCTTCGTCCCCGTCGTCAGGCTCGATGAATATGGAAATCGCGCTCAATCCGTCAGAAAATACAATTTGTATCACCGGAGCATGTTTGCCGCGCATCGGCCGCTGAATCTCCCTGGTTTTCTTGAAGCCTGCCGGCAGCGCATCCACCACCCAGCCGCTATTGATGGCCGTACCGCCTGTGGCTGTTTCCGGCGGTACGGGTAATTCCGCGCCGTATCCCAACAAATCCTTCGCGCCAACCCAGGAGCGGTCAATGTTTCCGCCGATCTGCAATTGGGTAAAGGTATATTGTTCGATCACCTGTTTTTTGTCGCCCAGCACGGCGGCCTTCAATAGCAAGCCCGAATCGGTGTGCACCCAAATCTTGTGGGCATAACGCAGGTTATCCTTGGGCTGGAACAGGATGACCTGGGTGTTGTACCCGGCCACACGCTCCATCCCGGCTTCCTTGATCAGATAGTTCGAGCTCAGCGCGGACAACTGCTCGGGCAGCAAGGATGGAAACCGGCCGCGCACTTGCTGGCTGTCCACTTGCACCATCCTGTGATTGATGTAGCACCAGATTTGCCCGTGATGGCGAATGATTTCGCGCTTGGGTCCATCCAGACTTTCCAGTTTCTCATACTCGCTGTCCAACTCGACAACGTGGATGATGCGTGAAGTCTCGACGCGATTGTCATACTGGTAAACGAACACGCCGCTGTAGTCGGTCTGATGGGCTGCAAAAGCGACCGTCTTGAGCCAATCGAGACTGACCTGCCGCTCTCCCGCGTAGGCGTTGGCAGCAGCCAGCAGCAGCCCGCCCAGCAGCACCCTACGAAGCGCAACGCACATCCTCATCGTTTTCTTCCCCATGTATTATTTTTCATCGGTACTGTAAGAAACCGTACGGATGTAGGAGGCGCCGCCATTCATGTCAGTGCTGGGGGAAAACTCCTGATGCGCCATTAAATAATCGTTGGACTTGGGCTGAATCTGCACACTGGCCGGACGCAACGCGGGTTGCTGCATCGCCATCTGCGGCGCCATCTCGGGGCTGACCTGCAACGACATCCAGCCTACCACCCCGACTGCCGCCAGCGAGGCCGCCGCCGACAGTGCGACCGCACGCACTTTCTGTTTCACCGCACGGCCGCGCGGCGCCAGCACGGTAGGCTCATCCTGCATGCATTCGCGCACTTTTGCGCTCAAATCGCAATGGATATGCTCCGGTTGGCGCAGCACATCGCCAATCAAGTGGTAAATCTCCCAATCCTTATGGGTAGCCGAATCACGTTTGATCTGGTCCAGCAGATTCTCCGCTTCATCCTCGAACAGTTCGCCGTCCATCAATGCAGAAATTTCTTTTTTCATTTTCACCACCTATTACCCTTGCTGGTTTCCAACAGCGGACGCAGATTTTCCGCCACCGCCTCACGTGCCCTGAAGATTCTCGACCGCACCGTGCCGATTGGACAATTCATTACACTGGCGATTTCCTCATAACTCAATCCCTCGATTTCGCGCAGCGTCAGCGCGCTGCGCAAATCCTCCGGCAACTGCTGCAATGAAGTTTGCACCACGTTGACAACCTGTTTGCTCATGAGTTCATTTTCCGGCGTATTGACTTCATGCAGCAGGCCGATATCCTCAAATGATTCCGCCTCTTCCGCATCAAACGGCGTACTGGTGGGTGGGCGCCGCTTGTTCGCCAACAGATGGTTTTTCGCCGTATTGATACCGATGCGGTATAGCCAGGTGTAAAACGCACTCTCGCCGCGGAACCCCGGTAACGCGCGATATGCCTTGATAAAAGCATCCTGCGTGACATCCTCGGCCTCCGCCGGATCCCGCACAAAGCGGGATATAAGCCGCCCGAGCTTGCGCTGGTACTTGGATACCAGCAAATCAAAGGCTTGCTTATCGCCACGCTGGACGCGCTCCACCAACTGCTGATCGACTTCCCGGTCTGCCATCCCTGACTATCCCAATTATGATTGCGACTGCCGCGCCATTTCGCGGAGGCAAGTATAACTAGGAAGTGGAAAATAGGGAGTAGAAAATGGAAAACTCCCTACTCCCTGCTATAGTTCTGCCCTGAGCAAAAGTACCGGGAATCCAATTGCTGCAATTTGACACATTGATTATCGGCAGCGGCCTGGCCGGATTGACGCTGGCCATCAAGCTGGCCGAACGCCAAAAAGTCGGGCTGATCACCAAAAAGTCCCTGCTGGACGGCGCGAGCAGCCGGGCGCAGGGCGGGATTGCCGCCGTGCTGGGCGAAGACGATACGCTGGATGCGCATGTTCAGGACACCCTCACCGCCGGTGCCGGCCTGTGCGATGAAACCGTCACGCGTTACGTGGTCCAGCACGGCAAGGCCGCCATCGACTGGCTGATCGCACAGGGCGTGCCGTTCACCAAGGACAGCTCCAGCAGCATGGGCTACCATCTCACCCGCGAAGGCGGGCACAGCCGCCGGCGCATCATCCATGCGGCGGACGCGACCGGCCATGCAGTGCAGGAAACGCTCGCCGCACGCGTGCTGAAACACCCGAACATCACGGTGCTGGAAAACTACCTGTCGGTTGACCTGATCACCGGCAGAAAACTCGGCCTGCCGGACAAACGCTGCTATGGCGCATATGCCTTGAACAGCCTGAGCGACGAAGTCATCACCATCGCCGCCCGGGACACCATCCTTGCGACCGGCGGCACCGGCAAGGTCTATCTCTACACCACCAACCCCGACACGGCGACCGGCGACGGCATCGCGATGGCCTGGCGCGCCGGCTGCCGCGTGGCCAACATGGAGTTCATCCAGTTCCACCCGACCTGTTTGTACCACCCGCATGCGAAATCCTTCCTGATCAGCGAGGCAGTGCG
>JACPEI010000085.1 GCA_016183575.1 Nitrosomonadales bacterium
AGCGTGATGAACGTGATCGCCGCAAACCAGATGTTGTATTTGCCGAGCAGGATCGCGGCCACCAGGCCGATTTCCAGCAGGGTCGGCAGGATGTTGAACAGCATGAAATTCAGCAGGAAACCGATGCCGCGCGTGCCGCGCTCGATGTCGCGCGACACCCCGCCGGTCTGCCGGTCGAGATGGAAGCGCAGGCTGAGGCTGTGCAGGTGCTCGAATACCTGCAAGGCCACGCGCCGGATCGCGCGCTGCGTCGCCTTGGCGAACACCGCATCGCGCAATTCGCCGAACAGCGTGCTGAGCATGCGCAGCACGCCATAGCCGACTATCAGGAATACCGGCACCGCCAGCGCCGCCAGCGGCTTGTCCAGCGTATCGATGATCTCCTTGAGCACCAGCGGCACGGAAACATTGGCGAGCTTGGACAGCACCAGCAGGGTCAGCGCAATCGCTACGCGCCACTTGAATTCCCATAGATAAGGCAGCAGGGAGCGGATGGCCTGCCAATCGCCGCGATGGTCGTTATTCGACGATGAGATCGGGGAGGGACACATATCGATGCAGCTGGATAGATCGGGGCGGGTTAAGCCGTTTGGTTTCAGTCTCTCTGGATGTCGCGGGAGCGCTTGTTCACAGTTGGGACATATTCCGGAACGAATTGCATCCTGAATTCCGGCTCCATCAGGAAATTAAGGTCAACCAACCCCATGTATTTCAGCGAGTCGATCAACACCCCCTCTTTATTCATGATGTACCACCTCAGCCAGTCATTCACCCGGTTGGGCACGAGGAACTGGCGCGCATTGGAAGTCCCCTCATGGGTCTGGCATGAACCGATGCTGACCGGTTTTGCAAACGCCGGGGCGATAACGGCGGCATTTGCGTCGCTCAACAGGTGATAGGCAGTCGCGATATCACCGTGAGCCATTCGGTCGCTGGCCAGATTCAACAGTTCCCGCACAACCCGCTTGTCGACCCTGTACGCGATATTCCTGGCAAACAACATTCTTTCCGCCTGCTCGATCAGCTTCCCGACATGCGCGGCTGTCAGCCTGGAAACAACCCCGTCGATTGATTTCTGCGCCTGCCCATAATCATTTGCGTCAAAAGCGGTCTTGGCACGCCTCAGCGATTCGTGATTTTTTATATCAGCAGCTGCTTTGCTTTTGCCGTTAAACAGCGAGTTGAGCTGGTTCAACTGTTGCATGATCCACAAGCGGTTCTCATACGAACTGTCGCTCAGTTCGTTGAATATCCAGTAGGCAAGCAAGGTGCCGGAGCGGAGTTCTTCGGTTTTCAGGGGATAGGCCGACAGCACTTTTTCCACTTCCGCGCTCATGGCGTCCGCTCTGGCGTGCATCCTTTTCACGAAAGCCGCCCTCTCGGCTCCCTTGTATTCGTTGATGCGCCTGTTCAACTCATCGTTGGCATCCCTGACGGCATTATTCAACGACTGCTCGAGGAGCGTCCGCAAGGGCGCTGCATCATGCATGACATTCTCGATATCGTTGCGGTTAATGCAGGAATAATCATTGAACATCTCGCCGAGACGGGTAATTTTTGTGGTTACCCATGGAGTGCCGCCGACCACGAAAATATTCCTGTATCCCTTCGACGCCTCCTCAAACAGCCTCGGATGCGAAGAGAAAAGCCTTTTCCTCAAGTCGTGCAAGCCAGGTATGACACTCTTTACTTCGCAATGGTCCGGCAGGACAAAGCACATTTCATCCGGCCGGCCGGCCATATAGCTGCTCAAAGTGGCGGCACCATACGGTATTTCGTGGGAATGCAGCGTGTATGTTTTTGGGGTTTTTTCCAGGTACCCCAGCTTGGTATTTCCGGCGCCGATGTCCAGAACCACGGAGTTCTCCAGGTTGGCGCATTCCGGAAGATGTCTCGATTTATTACCCTGTTCGGCCATATCGGAAACCTGCTGGCTTATCTCGTCCGGGCTGCCGTTTTGCAGGAATCTTATGGGCAGCTTGATTTCCCTGCTTATCTGCCCGGCAATTTTCATTACATCGTCGGGAAACCCGATGGATTTTCCGCCAGTCAGGTAAATCATCCTGATGCCGGATTCTTCCGTTGTGAGCGACTTGATGGCGGTGATTGCATCCGCACCCAGGCCCTTGTCCTTGCTGTAGCCACTGCCAATTTTTTTCGCTTCGGCAGCCATTTTTCCGGAATGGATGGCAATGAACGTATTGTCGGAATCCACGCCGATAATCAGCGAGTCGCCGTATGGATTGCACATTCCGGAGTTTCTGTGCTTATAGACCGCATCAAGAAGGCTGTAAAACGTTTCCTGCCCATGAGAAATGAATTCCAGCTTCAAATCCGAATCGGGGGTTTTTTCCTTGATAGCCCTCGCCAGATCGCTGGTATTCCTGTTCTTCTCGACCGAACTGCTACCGACGAGATACAGCTTGGACGGTTTCTCGCTTCTTTGGTTGAATTCCTCGTAGATCTTCGCGACGCTGTCTGCAACCCGCTTGATGTCCTCAGGCGGGATCATCTCCTCGCGCAATGCGGAAACAAATCTTTGGTTCTGGCTGATGAACTCTTTTGCCGGCGATACATAATGCGGCTCCGACACCCTGATGCTATTGGCTTCCCTGATGCCGTATCCCTGGACACGTTCATAGATGAAGCCCTTCGCACCCGATCCTCCGATCTCTATCCCGACAATATCCTCGGCAGCCGTGGCGTGATGAGCGGCCATGGCAAACACGGCCAATCCGAAAACTCCAGCAACAATTTTTTTACTTTTCATGGCCGCTCACCGTTTGTCACTAGCGCTGCTTTCCTTGAACCGCTTCAGCCTGCCCTCCAGGAAGTCGACCCGGTGTATCGGTACCCGTGAATCCTCCTCGAGATTCTTGATGATCGGGCGGACCATGAATTCGACGATCACGGTCGACCCTGCCTCATTGTCGTTGCCGAAAAGCAATCCCGCCCCGGGGATGTCCTTCATCAAGGGAATGCCGGTATTCACCAGGGAATGCTTGTTGGAGATCATCCCGCCCAGGCTTATCCACTCGCCGTCGTTGGTCACAACGCTGGTGGTCATCTGGTTCTGGGTGGTGGAAAGAAGGACATTCTGCTCCTTGGTCGGCACGAATTCACTCTGTTTGAGATACATGTCCATTTGCACCTTGTTATCGCTCAACAGGGTTGGCTTGACCGTAAAGAACACCCCCACCTCCACGTTGACCGGAACGATGGTCGTGGTCCCCACGATCTGCTGGGTAGTTGTCGGCTGGACAATCTTGGTGGTGGTGATATCCACCGTCGATATCTGCCCGGGCTTCAGGATCAGCCTGGGCTCCGACGATATCCGCACAACCCCGTCCTGCGCGTAAGCCGATACGGCGCTGAGCAGGGTGAGCCTCTGCTCGGTCCTGCCCAATTGGCCGAAAGTCAGGGGAAGCGCATTTGCGACATTGGGGCCGAAAACCTGCGCAACTTTGACGATCCCCACCCCGACCGGCTGCGCAATATCAAGACTGCCGGTGATATTTTCGAGCGCCATGCCGATCTTCTGGGCCGTAATGGCATCATATTCGAACACCCTGGCCTCGATGATGATCTGCTTGTATTCCGAATCGATCGCATACAGCAACTGGCTGATTTCCCTGAGAATCTCAGGCTCGGCCTTGATGATGATGGCGTTCTGCTGGGGGATGGTTACCCAGCGGACATTTCTCTTCGAGGATTGGCTCTTCCACAGCTCATTGTTTATTTCGGCAGTCTGGAGAGACGGCTCCACTTGCTGTTGCTGCTGCAGACGCCACTCGTCCTTCGTTGGCAATTTCTCTTCGGCGATGGAAATATCACTGCCTGATTCGGAAATGCTGATGGGTTTCTTGTGAGGCAGGGAAATCGGCTTGTTCGGCGAGTAAGGCGCATAAGGAATATCCATCAACCTGGATATGTAAAACGCCACCTCCTTCTCGGTAAGGTTGTAGAGGAATATTTTCTTGAAGGGTGAGAAGTTGACATCGGCCTGGGAGCCTTCCACCTGCTTGTTGTAGAACTCGAAGCCGTCCCCCGTCCAGCGGTAGGCCAGGTTGTTGGCGGACTCCCTGAGGGATTTGTCTTCGGTCTGCTCGAAGGATTTCTTGATCAAGATGATCGACTGGGCGATAAAATCATCGACCGAGGCGAATTGCTGAGGCACATAGGAATTCCACAGTGCCTCAGTCTGCCCGTCAGGATAGGTTTTCGATGCGATGGTTTTTTCCGTGCTCTCGAAATCGTAATAATCCACGTAAAACTTCGAGATGTCGGTCAGGAGCGTGTAGTTGAACCGCTTGATCCGGGCCACCTCGTCCAACACAGAGAGGAACGATTTACCCCTCGACTTGATGATGATCTTGTTATCTCTGGACTGTATCCCGGCGGGATAACCCCCCTCCCCATCCTTCTTGCCCTTGTAGTCATCAAAGGACCTGCTTGTTGCAGCCTGGTTGATTGTATCCTGCGATTTCCGGATTTTTCCTGAAGCGCACCCGCTGCAGGCCACCGCTAGCGCAAGCACAAGTATTGCTTTCCTATTCATATTGCCTCAGTCCAAGCGAATTTACTGCGAAAACCCATGGGCAGAATATAGCATGGAGGCTCCTGTCCCGCCTCATTCAATGACCATATTACCGGCATGGCATGGGCAGCAGGAAAAGGCGCCAAAACCCCATTTACGGAGTGTGCCCGCGATACCCCAGCATACCGATCAACAGGCGCACAACGCCGTAACTGAGGCGTGCCACCAGGCGGCCGAAGAAATTGCCGGTCCTGCCGTATTCATCCCCGATGCGCACCGCATCGCTGTCGATCGCGGCCAGCAAGCTTGAACGCAACTCGCCGGCAAAACCCGCATGCCGTATGGCAAGATTCGCCTCGCGCGCCAGCAGCAGGCTGAACGGATCGATATTGAAGGAGCCCACGGTCGCCCACTGACCGTCTACCACGGCAGCCTTGGCGTGCAGATAACTGGCCTGGTATTCATAAATTTCCACGCCCGCCGCCAGCAACTGGTCATAGAGTGCATGCGTCGCATAGTGCTGCAAACGGTATTCCACCCTACCCTGCAGCAGCAACACCACGCGGACTCCGCGCCGTGCCGCCTTTCTCAAGACGCGGCGAAAGACGCGCCCGGGCAGAAAATAGGCATTGGCAATGATGATTTCATGCTGCGCACCGGCAATGGCCTTCAGGTAGGCGCGTTCGATATCGCGCCGATGGCGCAAGTTATCGCGCAATAAAAAAGCGATATCCGGCACGGCAGCCGGTTCCGCTTTCTCCAGGAAAAACCGCTTGATTTCCTTGCTGCGCCTGTGGAAGTTGGCCCATGACACCATCCCCCACAGGCGCCGCATGGCCGTATGGATTTCACCGGCGACCGCACCTTGCACGCGCACCGCATAATCCAGCCGCGGCATGGTGAAGCCGCTGTGCTCCGGGATATCGTCAACGATGTTGATGCCTCCGACGAAGGCCACCTTGCCGTCCATCACCGCCAGCTTGCGGTGCAGGCGCAGCAGGCGGCGCTTCCGGCTGCGCTGCAGGGTAAACGGGGAAACTTCGCGCCTGAACCATTGCACTTCGACTTCCGCCCTGCGCAACTCATCCACCCAGTATTGCGGCAACTCCGCCGAACCGAAACCGTCCAGCAAGACACGCACCGCTACCCCGCGTGCAGCAGCACGCCGCAATGCATCGGCGATCATATGCCCGGTTTCGTCCGCAGCGAAAATATAGGTCTCCAGATAAACCGAATGCCGCGCGGCATCGATGTCGGCACACAATTGCGGAAAAAACGCCGCACCGTTCTTCAGCAGCGCGAGTTGATTCCCGGCAACTTGATGGCGGGCGCTCATGTCATTTCAGGCTGCCGCCTTAACCGCGTCGAAAGCGCGGCATGATCGGACAAACGCCCCCAGTTCCCGCCGGCATGCACATCGCTGTGCAGCACGCTGAAACCG
>JACPEI010000012.1 GCA_016183575.1 Nitrosomonadales bacterium
CAGCAGGGGGCGCGCCTTCCTGCTGTTCACCAGCCTGCGCGCGATGCAGCGCGCGCACGAAATTTTGCAGGCAGAATTCGACCGGCGCGGCTGGGACTATCCGCTGCTGCTGCAGGGCGAAGGCTCGCGCAACGAAATGCTGTCGCGCTTCCGCGAACATGGCAACGCGGTGCTGCTCGGCAGCCAGTCGTTCTGGGAGGGGGTGGACGTGCGCGGCGAGGCATTGTCGCTGGTCATCATCGACAAGCTGCCGTTCGCGCCGCCGGACGACCCGGTGCTGGCGGCGCGCATCGAACAGATGAAAAAGCAGGGGCGCAACGCGTTCATGGAATACCAGTTGCCGCGCGCGATCATCACGCTGAAGCAGGGCGCGGGAAGATTGATCCGCGACGAGACCGACCGGGGCGTGCTGATGATCTGCGATCCGCGCATCATCACCAAACACTATGGCAAGCGCATCTGGCAAAGCCTGCCGCCGATGAAGCGCACGAGGGATGAGGCAGTGGCGGTGGGATTTTTTAAAGAGCCGGCGCCCACTGGCGGCTCAACATCAGAGTGATTGGATTGTCGGTGGTTCGACAATCTCACCACAAACGGTTTTAAGTGAACAGCATTGGGAGCGAGTAACCGTAGGGTGGGCTATGCCCACCATGTCGGGCAAGCTTTGCATAGCCATTCGACTAAACCGCCAAAATACGGCGGT
Organism: Nitrosomonadales bacterium; assembly: GCA_016183575.1. Taxonomy (GTDB): domain Bacteria; phylum Pseudomonadota; class Gammaproteobacteria; order Burkholderiales; family Gallionellaceae; genus Gallionella. Next base: position 704 of record JACPEI010000012.1, read on the forward strand.
CAAGTCGCTGGTTAAGCCCGACCTACCTTTGATTCCGGTTCGTCTGGCTTAGGATGATCGAATTTCAACAGATTGCTTATGCGCCAGCAGATTCACCAAGCCGTCCAGCCCGACGAAATTCAGCGCGTAGCTGGCCTGCTCGCGCACCACCGGCTTGGCGTGGTAGGCGATGCTGATGCCCGCGCGCGCCATCATTTTCAGGTCGTTCGCGCCGTCGCCCATCGCGATGACCTGCTCCGGCCTGAGCTCCAGCTCTTCGCGGATCTTCACCAGCCAGTCGGCCTTGCCCTGCGCATCGAAAACCTTGCCCAGCACCCTGCCGGTGAGTTTGCCGTCCGCAATTTCCAGCGTGTTGGCGTGGGCAAAATCGAGGCCGAGACGCGCCTTGATGCGTTCGGTGAAAAACACGAAGCCGCCCGACACCAGCAGAACCTTGATGCCGTGCTCCTTCAGCCTGGCCAGCAGGATTTCCGCGCCGGGCGAAAATTGCAGGCGTTCGTCGTACACCCGCTGCAGGGCGCGCTCGTCCAGCCCTTCCAGCAGCGCGACGCGGCGGCGCAGGCTCTCGACGAAGTCGATCTCGCCGCGCATCGCCGCTTCGGTGATCGCCGCAACCTGCGGCTTGAGCCCCTGCATGTCGGCGATCTCGTCGATGCACTCGATGGTGATCAGCGTGGAATCCATGTCCATCACCACCAGCCCGAAATCTTTCAGCGAGCGGCCGCGCGGCACGAAGCCGTAGTCCAGTTGATGTTCGAAACAGTAGCGCGCAATGTCGGGATGCGCCTGCGCTTCGGTCAAACGGTAGGCATGCTCGGCGATCTGCTCGTGCTGCCTGGCCTGCGCCAGCCCGGCAAGGTGGATCAAGTGAACAGCGGCGATAGAGTGGGTAGCCTGGATGACAAGGTTCATGGTTCTGTGATGTAAAAATGGGCGGGTGCCGTTTTGGCTGGCGCAATTATCCGTCATTTCGGCCGGATTTTCCTGCCGTGCACATTTGAAAGTCAATGCCTCGCACTCTCCTGGGAGCGCGGGCATCTTGCCCGCATCATGATCATGGATCATGCAAACCTGCGGGCAAGATGCCCGCGCTCCAAAAAAACCGTTAATTATTCTGCGAGCTTTGATCGACCAACACCTTCAAATGCACCCTTTCCTGCCCGATAAAAAGACTAAAGTGAGTCGGCGCGGTAAACTACCAAAAATTGACTATATGCGAGGAAGGTTTCATGAAAATTCTTATAAGCTGTTTTGCCATTATCGCCGCGATGCTGTTTGCTTCAATGGCCGAGGCGCAACAAACCATCAATGGCTGCCTGATCAAACGCAGAACCAATTGTCCCGGCGCCAATCTCTCCGGCCAGGACTTGACCAAGTCCAATTTATCCAATGCCGATCTTGCAGGCGCCAACCTGTCCGGCGCCAACCTGAGCTTCGATAAAATCGCCGAGGCCAACCTGTCCAGGGCCAACCTGTCCGGCGCCAATCTCGCGGGAACCGTCCTGACCGGAACCTACCTGAACAACGCGAATCTGGCGCGCGCCAACCTCGACAAGGCCGACCTGTCGCAGGCCAGTTTGCCGGATGCCAACCTCAGGGAAACCAGCCTTGCGGGCGCGAATCTGTCCATGACCAATCTCAAGGGGGCCGACCTGACCGGAGCCAACGCGAAGGGTGCAATATTCCTTATGGCCAGCCTGGCCAATGCCAACCTCACCCGCGCCGACCTCACGGAAGCGACGCTGGCCGGCGCCGATCTGCGCAACGCCATTCTGGCAGGCGCGAAATTCTGCAGAACCACCATGCCGGACAGGAGCGTCAACAACAGCGGCTGCCCGAAGTAAGTCGGCGGGCAGCAGAATACTATGCGACGACCTGTTCGTCGCGCATGCGCAGGGCCTCTTCGATGTCCACCGCCACCACGTTGGATACGCCCTTTTCCTGCATCGTCACGCCGACCAATTGCTGCGCCAGCTCCATCGTGATCTTGTTGTGGCTGATGAACACGAATTGGGTATGTAGCGACATTTTCTTGATCAGCGCGCACAGCCGCTCGGTGTTGGTGTCGTCGAGCGGCGCGTCCACTTCGTCGAGCAGGCAGAACGGTGCGGGGTTGAGCTGGAACAGCGAAAACACCAGCGAGATCGCGGTCAGCGCCTTCTCGCCGCCGGACATCAGGTGGATCGTGCTGTTCTTCTTGCCCGGCGGCTGCGCCATCACCTGCACGCCGCTGTCGAGTATCTCCTCGCCGGTCAGCACCAGCCGCGCCTCGCCGCCGCCGAACAGGATCGGGAACAATTCCGACAGGTGCCGGTTGACCTGTTTGTAGGTCTCCATCAGCAGGTCGCGCGATTCCTTGTCGATGCGCCGGATCGCCTCTTCCAGCGTGGCCATCGCCTCGTTCAGATCCTTGGCCTGCGCATCCAGATAAGCCTTGCGCTCGCTCGCGGTTTGCAACTCTTCGAGCGCGGCGAGATTCACCGCGCCCAATGCCTCGATATCCGCATTCAGCCGGTTCAACTCGTTCTGTAACGTATTCGGTTTATTGTTGCCCCATTGCCTATTATCAGGCCCCAGCAGCGGCAACAGCGCCTGTTCATCCACGCCCTGCAACTGCTCCGCCCATTGCTCGAAATGCAGGCGCGCCTCCTGCTCCTTGAGGGTGAGTTCGTTGAGTTTTTCGCGCAACGGATTGAGCCTGTGCTCGCAGGCGAGGCGCTCCTGCTCAAGCTTTTGCAGATTGACCGTGGCGCTTTCCAGCACGTTGCGCGCCTCGCCAAGCGCCTGCTCAGTGGCTTGGCGCGTTTGCAGCGCGGCCTGCAATTGCTGCTGGGCAGTTTCATCCTCGCCGCCCGATAATTCGGCGCGCAATTGTGTCAGGTTCTGTTCGAATTGCGCGAGCGCATCGGTGATCTGCGTGATGTTGTGTTGCAGGTCGGCGATTTTCTCGGTGCAGGTCTTGGCGAAAAAGCGCGCTTCCTGCAACGCATGTTGCGCCTGCTGCGCGCGCCCGCGCTGCTCGCGCAACGCGCTATCCCGATGGTTGGCCTGGCGTTGCGCCTCGTCGACCTGCGCATGGAACGCGGCGATCTGCTCGCGCAATATTGCCATCTGTTCGCCGATATCAAGCTGCTGGCGCTGCTCGCCGCTTAGCAGGTCGGCCACTTCCTGCATCTCGCGCTCGATCTGCATGGTGCGCTCCGCGCTGCGTTCATGCGCCTGGTTCAGCTTGAGTATCTGCATTTGCAGGCCGTGCAGGCGCTGCTGCAACTCGTTGCCGGTGGTGCGCAGCGGCGCGATCTGCGCCTCGATGGATTGATAGCGCTGTTCGGCCTGCGCGACCTGTGCTCTTGAATATTCCGCGTTGTGATCCTGTTCGGCCAGTTCCAGTTCCAGCCGCTCGATCTCGCGCTGCCTTGCCAGCACGCCGTGCAACTGGCTGTCCGGCGCATGGAACAGCACGCTGTGCGCGCCGACCAGATGTCCGTCCGGGGTGACAAACCAGCCGCCCGGCGGCAAAGCCGCGCGCTGCGCATAAGCCTGCGCCACATCCGCCACCGCATACACATGCGTCAGCCAATCGCGCCCCGCAGGAAGTACTTGCGCATCCTGGCATTGCACGTAACTGAGCAATGGGCGTAGGTCGGGATTCATCCCGACATTGTCATCAAGTCGGGATGAATCCCGACCTACAGCAAACAGCGCCAGCTTCGCCGGCGGCGCATCACTCCACGCCGCGGCATCTCCCAATGAAGGCATCGCGATCGCATTCCGCCGCTCGCGCAGCACCGCCTCCAGCGCGTTCTCCCAGCCGCTTTCGATGCGGATGGCTTGCCACAGGCGCGGCAGTTTTTCCAGCTGATGCTGTTGCAGCCAGGCGTTGAGATTCTTGTCGTTGTCGATATGCTGCTGCAATTGCTGCAACGCCTGCAGGCGCGCCTCGGTCTGCGCCAGTACGCGCTCCTGCTGCTGCAACGAAGCGCGCTGGTTGCGCCGTTCGTTATCGGCCAGCGGCAACTGTTCCTGCAAGTGCGCCAGCTTTGCTATCTGCTCCTCGCGCGCCATTTCAAGCTCGGCCATTTGCTGCTGCGCGTCTTGCAGCGCGCCGCTATCGGGACGCGGCAGGTTGTCTTTTTCCAGCAGCAGGCGCAAGCGGCGCGAATCCATCTGCTGGATGTTGCGCTGCAAATGTTCGCGCTGCGTGTCGGCCAGCTGCAATTGCTGTTGTTTTTGCAGTTGCTCGCGCTGCAACGCGTTGTAGCATTCCTGCGCGATGCGCGCCGCCTCTTCGGCCTGCGGCAGGTTATGGCTTTCCAGTTGCGCGTGCTGTTCGGCTTCGGCAACCTTGGTGGCCGCGCCGTCCTGCTGTCGTTGCCAGTGTTCCAGCAGGGAATGGACGCCCTGGCGCTGATGCTGCTGCTGTTCGATCTGTTTCTCGGTGCTGGTGATCTGCTGCGCCATGCGCTGGCGCTGCTCGGCGACATGCTTGATCTGCTGCTCCAGCCGCGCGATTTCGGCATTCGCGGCATACAGCTCGCCCTGCCTGACGTGCAGCGCGTCGGAAAGCTGGTAATGCCCGCTGCGCGCGGTTTCCAGCTGGCTTTCGATGTCGCGCAAGCGCGCGGTTTCCGCTTCCAGTTCAGTGCGGGTCTTCTCCATCGTTTGCACGCTTCTGGCGCGCTGGGTCTCGGCTTCCTGCTTCTTCACCAGCCAGAACAGATGCTGCGTGGTATCGCGCTGCGCTTCCAGCGCGCGGTATTGCTTCGCCACCTCGGCCTGCGCGCCGAGGTGCACCAGCTGTTTGTCCAGCTCCTGCAGGATGTCGCTGACGCGCAGCAGGTTGTCGCGCGTGTCGCCGATGCGCAACTCGGTCTCGCGGCGCCGGTCGCGGTATTTGGAAACGCCCGCAGCCTCCTCGAGGAAGACGCGCAGTTCTTCAGGCTTGGCCTCGATGATGCGCGAGATCATGCCCTGCTCGATGATCGCGTAGGCGCGCGGGCCCAGCCCGGTGCCGAGGAAGATGTCGGTGATGTCCTTGCGCCGCACATGCTGGTTGTTGATGTGGTAGCTGG
>JACPEI010000082.1 GCA_016183575.1 Nitrosomonadales bacterium
GAATGCGGCGGGCGTGTTCAACGGCGACACCTGGGCGGCGATCCACAACTACCTCTGGAACCCGATCAACATCCACCGGTTTGTCGCCAACGTGGCGTATGGCGGCTCGATCATCGGCGCCTATGCCGCCTTCAAGTTCCTCAGCGCCAGGAGCAAGGAGGAGCGCGCCCATTATGACTGGATAGGCTACAACGCCAACTTCATCGCCATTTCGGCGCTGCTGCCGTTGCCATTCGCCGGCTATTACCTCACCGCCGAGATGTATGCCTACAGCCAGCAGATGGGCATTACCCTGATGGGCGGCGTGTTCGCGTGGATTTTCATCATCCAGGCGGTGCTGATCGGCGCGCTGTTCCTGTCGGCCAACTATTATCTCTGGTGCGGCATGGGGCGCAGCGAAGGCGCCTATCGCTACAACCCCAGGATAAAGTACATCGCGGTCGTCCTGGTGATTGCCTTCCTGGTGTGGTTCACACCGCACACGCTGGTACTCACCAATGCCGAACTCAAGAGCCTCGGCGGGCCCTATCACCATTACCTCGGGGCGCTGGGCCTGATGCCGGCAAAAAACACCGCAGTGAACTTCCTGATCGTGTTTACCTTCCTGAGCTTCATGTTCTACCGGCGCGCCAACAAGATCGCCACCGTGTCCTGGGTGATGACGGGCAACGCGATCCAGATCGCGCTGTTTACCGTGGGCCTGATCAATATCACCCTGCTGGGCGTCTATTACGGCTATTTCACCAACAACGTGTACAAGGTGGCGGCCTCGATCCCGCAGGTCCTGACCACGCTGACCATCCTCGTCGTCAGCACGGTCATCGACACGCTCATGTACAAGGGTGCAAAAGAAGTGGCGCCGCTGCACTGGGGGCGCATGCCCGCCCGGTCGCAATACGCGCTGTTCCTGCTGGCCGTGGCCTTCACCTGGCTGATGGGCCTGATGGGTTACGTCCGCTCCGCGATTCGCCAGCACTGGCATGTGCAGGGCGTGTTCCGCGATAACTCGGTGGATGCGTTTACCCCGGATCTGGGTTATGCGGCCAACATCGTATCGATCGGCACGATTATTTTCATGTCAATGGTTATGTTCATCTTCTGGCTGAACGCGATCAATAGTCGACGCCCTGTTTCAAAAGGGTATTGGAAGAAGTCGCATGACTAACTTTCTCCCATGACTAACTTTCTCAAGGTTTCCGGCTTCAGCCTGCTGATGATCGGCGGGTTTTCGGCGTATTCGAACTTCGGGATTCCGCAGATAATCCCCGCACCGCCGCCCGTCGAGGAAAAGCTGGAGCTCGGCGCGATGACCATGGATCAGTTCGTCGCATTCGGCGGGAAAATCTATAACGGCAAAGGGACTTGCACGCTGTGCCACAACGCGATGGGCCGTGCGCCGATGCTCGACAAGATAGCCACCGTGGCGGCTGAAAACCTGAAGAACCCCAATTACAAGGGTGCTGCAAAAACCGTCGAGGAGTATCTGCATGAGTCATTGGTTAAGCCCTCGGCCTTTGTGCCCGCCGGATTCGGCAAGGCGGGAAGCAACGACACCGAAAGCCCGATGCCCGATGTCTCAGGCGGGGGCATCGGACTCGCCGAGGCCGAGATTGCGGCCGTCATCGCGTATCTTCAGGAGTCCAGCGGTAGCGAAGTGACAGTCGCCATTCCGGCGCTGCCTGCCGCAGACGCTACCGCTTCAGAGGAAGCTGCCCCGCTGAAAACCCCCGAAGAGGTCATCGCAAAATATACCTGCGGAGTCTGCCATGTTTTTGCGGGCCAGGCCGTTGCGGGGCAAGATGTTGGGAGCGGGCCCGGCATGCTGGGGCCGAGCCTCGCCCGAATCGGCGCGGCGAAGAGCAGGGAATATTTGCGCCAGTCGCTGCTCGACCCCGATGCGGTGATCGCCAAGGGATATGCGCCGGGCATGATGCCCAAAACCTACGGCGAGCAATTGAAGGCGCAGGAGCTTGAGATGCTGGTGAATTACCTGGCGAAATCAAAATGACCATGACACAGAAAAGACGCATCCCCCGCCTGCTGCAGTTCGCCCTCGTGGTGTTCGGGGTGTATTTCGGCTTCATCCTGGTATTCGACGTGTTGCTCGGCCAGTTGATCCCCCGTAGCCTGCTCACGATGTATATGGTCTTCGTGGTGTCCGGCGCGCTCATGACGTTCACCTTCACCGAGGAGGGTGCGCAGGAACTGGTGGCTCCGATCAAGGCGCTGGTCGAAGACCCGTCCAGAAGAAGGCTGCGCAACGCGGTGTTTGTGATGGTTCCACTGCTGGCCGGTTATTACACCTATACGAGCATGCTGCCCGGTTATGAGGCGCCGGTGGAACTGCGCACCATCCACCCAGCGCCGCCCTCCAAGTTCAAGGCGTATGGCAAGAGCTACAACCTCGCCACCCTGGAAAATCCCTACCGCAAATACCAGAAGCAAGACCCGGCAAAGTATCGCGAACTGGTCAAGGCGGGCGGGGATGTTTACATCAAGAACTGCCAGTATTGCCACGGCGACAAACTCGACGGCAAAGGGCCTTACGCGGCGGGGCTGAATCCCACCCCGATCAATTTCCAGGACGTGGGCACCATCGCGCAATTGCAGGAATCCTTCCTGTTCTGGCGCATCGCCACCGGCGGGCCGGGGCTCCCTGCCGAGGCCGCGCCGTGGATTTCATCCATGCCGGTCTGGGAACATTTCCTGACCGAGAAAGAGACATGGGAAGTCATTCTGTTCTTGTATGACTATACGGGCAGGCAACCAAGGTCATGGAAATGAGTAGGTTAGCTATCTTAACTTTCTGCGCCGGATTGCTGATCGCGGGCACGGCGACGGCGAAACCCGGCGATGCCGCCAAGGGCAAGGAAATTTACGACAAGCGCTGCACCTGGTGCCACGGGGCGGATGGCGATGGGGCGGGCGCGGCGAAAGAGCTGCTCAACCCGCCGCCGCGCGATTTCACCTCCGGCAACTACAAGATCAAATCTTCCAGCTTTGAAGACATGGTGCCCAACGATGACGACATCTATCGCATGATACGCGACGGCATGCCGGGTACCGCGATGCCGGGCTGGAGCGATATCCTGAAGGAACAGGACATGTGGAACCTGGTGGCTTACGTCAAGACCTTCGCCGGTTACGACGAACCGCCTGCCGCGCAGGTCGACTTCGGCAAGCAGGTTGCAAGCTCGGGCGAGAGCATCGCGAAGGGCCGGAAGCTTTATGAAGAAGGGGATCGCTGCGTGGAATGCCACGGCAAGTCCGGCAAGGGCAGCGCCAGCAAGCGGCTCAAGGGAGACGCCGGCGAGCGCACCTGGCCGCGCAACCTGACCAAGCCATGGACCTTCATCGGCAGCAGCGAGCCGAAGGATATTTTTGCGCGCCTTTCCACGGGCATTGCCGGCACCGAGATGCCGTCCTTCGCCGACCCCAGAAGCAAGAAGAAACTCTCTATCGAGGAACGCTGGCATGTAGCCAACTATGTGGCATCGCTGGCCAAGACCGGCAGGAAAGTCGATGCGGAAAACACCGTCATCAAGGCGGACAAGGTGGAGGGCGATTTGCCCGGCGCGCCGGACGATGCGCGCTGGGAAAAATCCACGCCGACCACTTTTTACCTGGTTCCACAGCTCATCGCAGAGGAGCGTTATTTCAAACCTTCCAACGATACCATCACGGTGCGTGCACTGTACAACGACAAGGCGGTTGCGATGCTGCTGGAGTGGGACGATCGCACCAGGAGCGTTCCCGGCGACGAAGCCGCGGAAAAACTCGCCGATGCGCCGATCGCGGAAGACGGCGTCGCCGTGCAACTGCCGGTCACGATCCCGAAAGGAATGGAGAAGCCATACTTCGGCATGGGCGATGCGAAACACCCGGTGAATATCTGGCACTGGCAGAGCGGCGCCAAGGACGCGACGGAGAGCATGGGCCTGGCCAACAGCCGCGGATTCAGGGAGATCGAGAAGCGCGATGCAGTTGTAGCAGGACTCAAGGCCAACGCGAGTTACAGCGACGGAACCTGGAAGGTGCTGATAACGCGCCCGCTCACGACTTCCTCGCCGGACAAAGATATACAGTTCGCCGAGGGCAAGTTCATCCCGGTTGCGTTTGCTGCCTGGGACGGCAGCAATAACAGCGAAAAAGGCTCGAAGCACACCATGACGACCTGGTACTGGTTGCTGTTGAAACCGGCAACCGGAACCAGGCCGCTCGTTGCGGCACTGATGGTCATGGGTCTGTTGGCAGGCGGCCTGCTCTGGTGGGCACGCAGCGCCAAACCCGCCGCCTGAAAGTCATGACAGAGCACACAGAAGAAACCGAGTATGGCAGGCGCGGCGTGAAGACCCGGCTATTGGGTTTTATCCTGATGGTTCTCGGTGTATTGGATAGCTTGTTGACCTTGCGCGGCGGGATACCTGCTTATGAGTTCCTTCTCCTCATTTTACTGGGGGCTTGCGTGTTCGCCATCGGCGCGGTTCGTGGCGGAAGGCGACCCTTTACCGAAGCGGGCGAAGGATAAGCAGTCGATCGCCTGCCAATTGCCATTTTGATGGTGCTGCCAGCTGTAGTAAAATCGCGCCGGTTGAACCCTTGTTTCATCGGACTCAATTTGCAATTTTGAACCAAAAATACAGCACTACGATATCAACCCACAGGAGAACAATGTGAAGGTGTTAAGAATTATCTTGATGGTACTGGCGTTCACCTCGCTTCCGGCTCACGCCAAAGATGAGCGCAAACCGGTTGTGAAAGAAAAAGGCGGCGCCAGCATGGCGGCCGGCAAAATTTTCAAGGACTGCGCCGACTGCCCGGAGATGGTGGTGATCCCGGCGGGGAGTTTCGACATGGGCTCGAGCAAAGGCGAGTCAAACGAAATGCCCGTGCACCGCGTAACCATCAGCCGCGCCTTTGCGATAGGCAAGACCGAAGTCACGCAAGGCCAGTGGAAAGCGCTCATGGGCAACAACCCCAGCAAGTTCGGAAACTGCGGCGACAATTGCCCGGTGGAGCAGGTGAGCTGGGACGATGCCCAGGCATTCATCGAGGCGCTCAACGCCAAGACCGGCAAAAAATACCGCCTGCCGAGTGAAGCGGAATGGGAATACGCCTGCCGCGCGGGGGCGCAGCAGGAATACTGCGGCAGCGACAATCTGGACAGCATTGGCTGGTATGGCGGGTTGGCAAAACCGGCGGGCAACAGCGGCAAGACGACCAACCCGGTCGCCACCAAGCAGCCCAATGCCTGGGGCTTGTACGACATGAGTGGCAACGTGTGGGAATGGGTAGAGGACGTCTATCACGACAGCTACAAAGGCGCCCCCGCGGATGGCAGCGCGTGGCAAGGGGATAGCACTTTGCATGTACCCCGCGGCGGCTCCTGGAGCTATGCCCAGCCTGCAGCCAAACGCGGCGGGAGCGAGTCCGATTTCCGTTACAGCACCATCGGCTTGCGCCTCGTGCGGACGCTGCCGTAAATGCAGCAGGGGCACGGCGCGCCGTGCCCCTACTCGTAACCGGGTAAATCCGTTCCCAGCCTATTTCAACGACATGATGTATTTGACCAGAATCTTGCGATTTGGCGTGGTAAGCAGGCTTTCATCGTAGGCTGGCATATCTTTGTCGATCCATGCTCCGGCGCCGCCATTGAGTATCTTGTTCATCAAGTGCGCTTCGGCATCCGGGTTGTTTCTGTAGCGCTCGGCCACAGACTCCCATGCCGGGCCAAGCAAATTCTTGCCTGTCTTGTGGCACATAAAGCAACCGGTTTTGTCCGCCAGCTGCCATTCGGCAGGCTTATTGGATGTGTCCGGCTGGCAGCCGCACAGCGCAATCAACAACGATGCCAGCAAGATATTTCGAGTACGCATGATTCTCCCTGTTTCTGTTTTTTGATTTAAAAAACTACAACGATTCGGCACGATATTCGGCGATGAGTGTATGTCTGGTTCCTGCCGCGACATGCACTGCATTGTCGATTGCATTGGCCGATTCCACGCACAGCATTTCGCGCCAGCCGTCCGGCTGCCCCAGGTCGCCCATCCTGCCGGCCTTCGCCGTCCACGGCGTCCATACCACGGTGGAAAGGCTGCCGGACTTGGCGACATGAATGCGCCGTTTCAGCCTGCCGTCCTCGATCACGCACTCTGTGGCGGTGTTGATATACACACGGTCAGTCTCGCCCGCAAAGCGAATTATGCCATCTTGTTTTTTGAGCGTCGAGCCGCCTACTTTGTCCCAGTAATCGCAGCCTGCCAAACCGGCAACATGCACCGCACCGATGTCGCCGATCCGGAAATAAGCATGCAAGGCTTCGCTGATCGCGAAATCGGATGCTCCGGTGTTTTCGGTGGACAGTTCCATGCGCAGCGTCTCGCCGACGATCACGGTCAGATCGAGCGTGCAGGAATGCGGCCACTGCGCCCTTTCGCTTTCGACCAGGCGCAGCGTCAGGCGCGTCGCGCCATCCGGCTCAGTGCCGGATTCAACCACTTGCCAGGGTACTGTGCGCGCATAGCCGTGGGCGGGAAAACGAGGTACAGCCGAAGTTTCGCCGGAGGCAAAGCCGGACTCGGAAGCATGCGCGCCGAACCACGGCCAGCATACCGGCACGCCGCCGCGTATCGACTTGCCCGCCGCCAGTTTGGCGTCGCGCGACAGCCATAGCACCGGCACTGCCTGGCTTCGGGGTTGCCAGGCCATCAGGTGCGCGCCCTGCAGGCACAGCGCTGCGGTCGCCTGCGGGTTGCTGATTTCCGCGACGATCAGGCCGCTGGCTGCGCCAAGACCGCCCGCAGGGCGAGTGTCTGGCGGCGTCCCCTTTACGGGGGCGTCATCACGAAGTGGGTCAGGCAGGCAAGCCGCATCGCGGCTGCTCGCAAAGCTCAGTTGCCCGGGAATGCCGAATTGCGCGTTCAGTTGCTGTGCCGTGTTCATGTTTACTCTCAAAGTCGGTGAGCAAAAATCAAAAGTAGGTCGGGCTACGCCTGTCCTGAGCCTGTCGAAGCGGCCCGACATGGTGGGCAAAGCCCACGGTTTCCAATTTCCAAAATCAGCGCATCACCAGCTTCATTTTTCAACCTGCGATATGTCACGTACCGCGCCCTTGTCGGCGGATGTCGTCATCGCGGCGTAGGCGCGCAGCGCGGCGGACACCTGGCGCTGGCGGTTAACCGGCCGCCACGCCTTGCCGCCTTTGGCCTCCATCGCGGCGCGGCGGCGCGTCATTTCCGCATCGGAAACCGCCAGCGTGATGCCGCGTTGCGGAATGTCGATTTCAATCGTGTCGCCCTCTTCCACCAGGCCGATCGCGCCGCCCTGCGCGGCTTCCGGCGAGACATGGCCGATGCTCAGACCCGAGGTGCCGCCGGAAAAACGCCCGTCGGTGAGCAGCGCGCATGCCGCACCCAGCCCCTTCGATTTCAGGTAGCTGGTCGGATAGAGCATTTCCTGCATCCCCGGCCCGCCCTTCGGCCCCTCGTAGCGGATCACCACCACATCGCCCGCCACGATTTTATCGGCAAGAATCGCCGCCACCGCGTCGTCCTGGCTTTCGAACACGCGCGCGCGCCCGGTGAATTTCAGGATGCTTTCATCCACGCCGGCGGTCTTCACAATGCAGCCGTCTGCGGCGATATTGCCGTACAACACCGCCAGCCCGCCGTCCCGGCTGTAAGCATGCGCCTGGTCGCGGATGCAGCCGTCGCTGCGGTCGACATCCAGTTCCGGATAAAGCATGGATTGCGAAAAAGCGATGGTGGTGACCACCCCGCCGGGCGCCGCGCGGAAAAATTTTTTCACCGCTTCGTCACCAGTCTGAGCTATATCCCACTGCGTGAGCGCATCGCGCAGGGTCGGGCTGTATATCGTTTTGGCGTCGGCGTGCAGCAGGCCGGCGCGATCCAGTTCGCCCAGGATCGCCGGGATGCCGCCGGCGCGATGCACGTCTTCCATGTGGTATTCGGAGTTGGGCGCGACCTTGCACAGGGTCGGCACATGGCGCGACAGTCTATCCATGTCCCGCATCGTGAAATTCACTTCCGCTTCATGCGCGATCGCCAGCAGATGCAGCACGGTATTGGTCGAGCCGCCCATCGAAATATCCAGCGTCATCGCATTCTCGAACGCGTCGAACGTGGCGATGGAACGCGGCAGCACGCCGGCGTCGTCCTGCTCGTAGTAGCGCCGGCACAGCTCGACGATCACGCGCCCGGCGCGCAAAAACAACTGCTTGCGCTCGGCATGCGTCGCCACCAGCGTGCCGTTGCCGGGCAGCGACAGCCCCAGCGCCTCGGTCAGGCAGTTCATCGAATTGGCGGTGAACATCCCACTGCACGATCCACAGGTAGGACAGGCCGAACGCTCGATCTCGGTCACTTCATCATCGCTGTACTTGTCGTCAGCCGCCGCA
>JACPEI010000084.1 GCA_016183575.1 Nitrosomonadales bacterium
GAACAGCGCCAGCGCCGCCGCATTCAGCAATCCGCCGAGGCTTTGCAGTTCCGGCAGCGTCAGCCCGCTGCCCGCGAGGCGCATCAGCAGGGATGCATGCAGCACCAGCAGCGGCAGGTAGAAAGTCCAGTGATAAGGCATCTTGACCCGCACTACCGCAGGAAAGATGATCGGCGCGTGGCCGAATACCATCGAGAACACGAAGCCGATCAGGATGGCGTGCAGCACCGCATCGTAGGCCGCCCCGGTCAGGCTACCGGCAGCGAGCAGCACAAGGCTGCCGGCGGCGAGCCAGGCATAGCCGGAAAGCAGGCACACGGCGATGAAGCGGGTCAGGCCCTGCTCCCTTACCGTGCGGCGCGCAATGTCTTGGCGCAGCAGCCACAGCGCCAGCCCGAGCAGTCCGATGCCATAGATGACAATGCCGGCGCCGATTACGCTGAGAAAGCCGCCCGCCACGAGCACTGCAAGGATGACCTTGAAGATTTTCTTGGCGCCGGGCGAAGGAGGCAGGAAGCGCGACAGCTCCAGCCGTTCACCGGCAATGGTCAGCACCAGGAAGTTGATCCACAGCGCCACCACCGCCGGTACCCCGGCGCCGGTCAGCCACAGCAGATTGCCGGCCAGCCAGCTGACTGCGCCGAGCGCCATCGTGACCATGAACAGTTCGCGCTGGCGCAGCGTGATCAGGGCAGTGCCAACAAGCAGCACGGCGCTGCCGAGCACCATGGCTGACGCGCCTAGCGCAACCGGAAAGCCGAGCAGGATGGCAACGCCGCCCAGCCCGGTCAGCAGCGGGCCGGCATAGGCCCAGCGGCGGCCCAGCGCGACCGCCCGTTCCAGGCCGATCACGGTGCCGAGGAAACCGCATACCATCAGCGGCCCATGCAGCAAGACCAGTTGCGCCGAGGGAAGCGGCACCCCCCAGCCAAACCGCGCGAGGCCGGCCAATACGCCCGATGCCAGGGAAACAAACCCAAGGATCAGCAGCGGCAGGCGGAACGGAACACCCAAACCGCCGGATTGCGCAGTCATCCCCTGCTCCGTTGGTGCATGCGGCGGCCGGTGACTCCGGTGTTTGCAGTTGTCATAAGGACACCTCTGAAAATTCAAATATAAGGGAACCTCTAAAAATAGAGATATCTTTTTATTGTAATATGCTGCTGGTGCAAGATTCAGCCCACAAGCAAAAAAAACTCACCGAGGGAATGGCAATGACCAATGGAAACCCGACCCAGTTCAAAACGGAAAACCAGCTCCCCATTCTGAGTAGCAGCTCTCAGTCGCCATTATGGTTGCTTACTATCGTGGCGATCTCGATTTTCACTTCTGAAATAGCGGTGATGATTGCATTCGTGTGGCTACCGCCGCCCACTGTGCAGATGGGAGTCATACTGGATGGCGTGTTATTGACCATGCTGGTTTCCCCCGTTCTTTACCTGTTTCTGTTCCGCCCGTTAAATGTGCATATTACCGCACTCCACCAGGCGCAAGATTCGCTCCAGCAACAACGCGACCACCTGGAAGAAGAAGTACAGAAGCGCACAGCCGAACTGATCGAACGTAACCGGGAAATTGCGGATCGGGAGGTACATTATCGGGCAGTGGTCGAGGGTGCCACGGAAGGTATTCTCACGCTGGACAAGCAGGGCCTGATAGTGCGGGACAATACGGCTGCGGAAAAGATGTTTGGCTATGACCCGGGAATGATGGCAAACCTCCCTCTTGTCCAGATGTTAACCCCCGATAGCGCGAAGCGCTGCCTGGGATCGGACGGCTTGCTCTACCCTGTTTCCAACCTGTCGCTGGAAGCGCAAAACAAGGGCGGCAAAACCATTCCCATTCTGCTGTCGATCAGCACATTCAAATACGAAAATGACCACTACTTCACCGCAATCATCCAGGACATCAGTGAGCGCGTGATGTTTGAAAAGCGCTTGGCGCGGTTGGCATACTATGACTCATTAACCGGACTGCCGAACCGGCGCCTGTTCCATGACCGCCTCGGCCAGGCTATGGAACACGCCCACAGGAACGGAAAATTGGTGGGAATCCTGTTCCTTGACCTGGATCACTTCAAAGACATCAATGACACGCTCGGCCACCTCTTCGGCGACCGGCTGCTGCAGGAAACCGCAAAACGCCTGTCGGACCTGTTGCGTAAGGAAGATACCGTGGCGCGGCTTGGGGGTGATGAATTTACAGTTATTCTGGAAAGCATCAGCAATACGGCCGATGCGGAGGATATTGCCAAGAAAATCCTGCATTCACTCAGGCAACCATTCAATTTGGGGGAGCATGAAATTTATGTCACCAGCAGCATCGGCATCACACTCTACCCGCTTGATGATAACGATATAGAGCGGCTGATCATGAACGCAGACAGTGCCATGTATCAAGCAAAATTACATGGCAGGAATACCTATGAGCTGTATACCTCAAAAATGCTCTCTGAAACGATAGATCGGGTCGCTCTGGAGAAATCATTTCGCAAGGCTGTGGGAGCATCAGACTTTCTACTGCAATACCAGCCCGAATTCGTCTTGCACTACCAGCCCGAAGTTGACCGCTATTCGGGAGAGGTCGTGGGTGCCGAGGCATTGATCCGCTGGCAGCACCCGGAATTGGGAATGCTTGGCCCGGATCAGTTCATTCCGCTGGCGGAAGCAACCGGCCTGATTCTCCCGCTCGGCGAATGGGTGCTTCGTACAGCATGCATGCAAGCCGTTGCCTGGCGGGCAGCTGGCCTCCCGCCTTTTCATGTGGCGGTTAATGTGTCAGCGCTACAGTTGAAAAACCGCAATATCGTGCAACAGGTTGCGCATATTCTGAAAGAAACCGGCATGGATGGCCGCTACCTGGAGTTGGAACTTACGGAAAGCGTAGTCATAGACAAGAGCGAGGAACTGATCACCATTCTGCGCGAGTTCAAGGAGATGGGCATCACGATATCCATAGACGATTTTGGAACCGGACACTCATCACTTGCCAACCTGCAACTGCTGCCGGTTGATAAGGTAAAAATCGACATTTCCTTCATTCGCAATATAACCACCAGCAAGCAAGATACAGCGATTGTGGTAGGGATTATCGAAATGGCACATAAACTCGGCTTGAAGGTTGTTGCCGAAGGGGTGGAAACAGAAGAGCAATTGATGTGCCTGCTCTCACACCACTGCGACATCATGCAGGGATACCATTTCAGCAGGCCAGTGGCTGCCGAAAACTTTGAGGCATTACTGGTAAATCGTGTCGAAGTAACTCCTCGAAACCAGTCGCACCAATAATATCCGTCTCTGTTCCGGGCGCACAAATAAAATGGGTGGCATTGCGCCGCCCACTCCAAGCGGAGTCTGCGCTTACTCGATATTAAGGCTTTTGGACTTGACCGCTGTTTTCTTCTGCAGGGTTAGTTCCAGCACGCCGTTGCTATATTTTGCCTGCGCGGCAGCCTCGCTTATATCCTGACACAGCGTAAAAACATGCGAAACCCTGCCGTTATAAGGGCCGCTCCGCAGCACTTTCACGGATTCAGGTATCCCATAACTTACGACAACGGCCCCATTTTTGAGAGGTATCGAAGGATGAACGGTGCAATGAATCACGGAATATTCGATAAGCGTATGCAAAAAATCACAGCGCCGCCAGTTGGCAACAGGTAAGCAAGATTTTTAAGCAAAACGGCGGCGCGGCTCTGGATTTCTGACAGGCTTAACCCCAGCCGAAATATTTGCGTGCGTGCTCGCCCATTTTATCCGGGCCCCACGGGGGTTCCCACACCAGGTTAAGCTCGATTTCAGCGCCTGCCGGCAGCAACGCTGCCAGCGCTTGCCGCGCATTATCGAGAATCATTTCTCCCATCGGGCAAGCCGGAGTGGTCATGGTCAGATCGACATGCAGCTTGTTGTCCGAGATTTCCACACCATATACCAGGCCCAGATCGACGATATTTAAACCGACTTCCGGGTCGATAACACTGCGCAGAGCCGTTCGAACATCTTCCTCGGCGGGCATTTTTGATTGCATAGACATTGCATAATCCATTGGGACACAGATATATTTTAAATCTACCACGGCAGCCCCAACTCCGAAGCACAATTTTTCAATTCAGCGTAACCACAGGAGCCGGCAGAGATGAAGATACCGCTGCGATGATGCCGTCATTATTTTTCCATTATCGCTGTTACCGCGCTATTATGTGCGCAACTTGACTATGCTGTGCCCTGTCCATGAGTACGTTCAAAGTCCTTCAATTCAATATGCAATTCGGCCAAGGTTGGGATGATGCAGATCCCGACCGCGCGCCCGTCGACCTCGAACTGACCATCTCGGAGATTCTCCGTCACGATGCCGATGTCGTGCTGTTGCAGGAAGTTGAGCATGCCCAGCCTGACGGCGCGCAACCCGATCCGCCGCGCAATTACACCCGGCTGAAAGCGGCGCTTAAGGGCTATTACGGCTATTTTTCCTATCCGAAACCCGACCCGCGCGAATTGCCTTTCGGTATAGGGCTGGCCATTTTTTCAAAAACGCCGTTGCGCGATACCTTCCGGTACGACCTGCCGTCACCGCCAATCGGGTTCGAATTCCTGGGCGAACAAAAAACCCCCACCGACCGTCTGCTCATCGGCGCAAAGACCACGCTTGCCGGCCACGAGCTCCAGCTCTTCAATACACACCTGCTGGCGTACTTCATGCTCAACTCGTCAAGCGAAGACCACATCAAACAGCGCCAGCTCGTCATCGAGCAGCTGCGCGGCACGAGCGGCCCTGCGCTGCTCGGCGGGGATTTCAACGTCAGCAAGCATGACTTGCTGGTGCGGCAGTTTGCCGAAGCCGGCTATCAGACCGTGCAGACGGAAGAAATCACGTGGCGCCGCCGTCCCTATGTGCTCGACCATATTTTCTACAACCGGCGCCTGCGGCCGGTGCGCCACGCGGTGAAGCCGACGCTGGCCTCGGATCACCATATACTTGTGGCGGAGTTTGAGTTCGTGGATCAGGCGTAAAACATCAATCTGCTGCACGCGCCTTTGGCGCCTTTGGCATCTTTCAGTTTTATCCCAAGCCGGACGAGCCGGAACCAAAAAATGTAGGGTGGATAAAGCGCGCAGCGTGTATCCACCAATCTGCCGGGACCATCCATTGGTGGAAACGCTACGCTTTTTCCACCCTACATTAACCAACACCTCGCAATGTATTGTTTTATCCGTGTTTATCCGTGTTTATCCGTGTTTATCCGTGTAAATCTGTGGCTAACTGAGGTTTATTCGTCGTCACCGCTGGGCAACGGCGCCAGCAGCGCGGCAATATCGGCTTCGCCGAATTTAACCAGACCGCTGGCATCCTCGGACAGGATGCCGGCGGCAAGCTCGGCTTTTTTCTCCTGCAGCGCCAGTATTTTTTCCTCGATGCTGCCGGCTACGACCAGCTTGTAGACGAACACGTTTTTCGTCTGCCCGAGACGGTGCGCGCGATCCGTGGCCTGATTTTCCACTGCTGGATTCCACCACGGGTCGAAGTGAATCACCGTGTCGGCTGCGGTCAGGTTCAGCCCTACCCCGCCCGCCTTGAGGCTGATCAGAAAAATCGGCACCTCGCCATCCTGAAAACTGCGCACCACTTCTTCGCGGTTCTGTGTGTCGCCGGTGAGCTTCACGTAGTCCAGTTTTTCGCGCGCCAGCTCCGCTTCGATCAGTTCGAGCATGCTGGTGAATTGCGAAAATACCAGGATGCGCCGCCCTTCGCTGACCAGCTCCGGCAGCATTTCCATCAGCAAATCGAGCTTGGCGCGTTCCTTGACTTTTTTGGCGGCCGTCAATTTCAGCAGGCGCGGGTCGCAGCATACCTGGCGCAATTTGAGCAGCGCATCGAGAATGATGATGTGGCTGCGCGCAAAACCTTTGGCGGCGATTTCCTCGCGGACGCGCATATCCATCGCAGTGCGCACCGTTTCGTAGAGGTCGCGCTGTCCGCCCTCCAATTCGACGCTGCGGATGATGAATGTTTTGGGTGGCAGCTCTTGCGCGACATCTTCCTTGCGCCTGCGCAGGATGAAGGGTTTGACGCGCCTGGCCAGCAGGTCGCGGCGCAATTTGTTGCCCTGTTTTTCGATCGGATTGCGCCAGGTTCTGGTGAACTGCTTGGCATCTCCCAGCAACCCCGGCAGCAGAAAGTCAAACTGCGCCCACAGCTCGCCCAGGTGGTTTTCCAGCGGCGTGCCGGTGAGACACAGGCGATGCCGCGCGTTCAGCTTGCGCACCACTTGCGCCGCCTGACTGGAAACGTTTTTCACCGTCTGCGCCTCATCCAGAATCAGCAAATGGTAGTCATGCTCCGCCAGCGCCTGTTCATCGCGCCACAGCAGCGGGTAAGTGGTGAGAATGACATCATGCTGCGGAATCATGGGGAAATGCTCCGCGCGTTCCTTGCCGTGCAGGGAAAGCAGTTTGAGTTGCGGCGCAAACCGTTCCGCCTCGCGTTTCCAGTTGAAGATCAGCGAGGTGGGCAACACCACCAGCGAGGGCTTGTCCATGCGGCCGCTTTGTTTTTCGAGCAGCAGATGCGCCAGCGCCTGCGCGGTTTTGCCCAGCCCCATATCGTCGGCCAGTATCCCGGCCAGCTCCTGTTCGCGCAGATATTGCAGCCAGGACAAGCCTTCCAGCTGATAGGGGCGCAATTGCAGCGCAAAACCATCGGGCGGGTTTACCGCCTTGATACCGGCGGTATTTTTGAGTTTGTTGGCGAGTTGGATTACAGCATCCATGCCCTTGAACTGCCAGCGCTCCATCCCGGACAATTCACTGATGCGCGCCACATCATAGCGCGACAGGCGGATTTCGCCGTCCATCCTGCCGTCGAACAATTCGATCAGGGTGCGCGCCAGCGGCTTGATGCGCCCGGCGGGAACATGCACCCTGCCGCCTTCCTTGAGCAGCAGCTCGATCTGTTCATCGTCGCTCATTTTTTCCAACTGGGACGCATCCAGCCAGCGCGGGTCGGTCTTGAACAAGGCATGCAGCATCGGTGCCAGCGGCAATCGCTGGCCGTTGACCACAATGCCCATGTTCAGGCTGAACCAGCCATCCTCCTGTTCGCCGAATTCCGCTTCCCATGCTTCCACTTCGAGAACATGGTGGCGGAAACCTTGCGGAATGACGACCTCCCATCCCGCCTCGCGCATCTGCGGAATCACTTGCTGCATGAAGAACGGCCAGGCCTTCTCGTTTTCCAGTCCAAATATCGGCCGCTCGCCGATATCGCCGGGCAGGCCGAAACTCGGCACTTCTTCCAGCCCGTATTTATCCAGCGACTTGAGAAAACGCTGCTCCGCTTTTGGGTCGCGCGTCACGCGCACGGTCTCGCCATTTTGCAGCGTGACGAACTCGCCCGGATGATCGGGGGACAAGACTGCATCGCCATAACGGAATTTGACGCGCGCGAAATCCAGCTTTTGCGTGCCATAGCGATAGCCGCGAAAACTGCTCATCCATGAAGGTTTTGAAGTATCCAGCAGCAGCACCGGCACCAGCGGGCTCGCGATAGCACGCAACCGGTCGGTGCTGGGCGGCGGCAAATCCGGAACCATTTCGCGCAACACTTCGGACACCACTGAAACATCGACTTCGGCGAGCGGCGGCATATTCAGCAACTGCACAATCTGCACTGGTGTCTGGGCAATTTTCAAAAGCCCGATTTCCCCCGTGCCGACATCGGCGTACCAGGTTGCCTCATTGAACGGAAATACCTCTATGGCCGCGTTGCTGACGACTCTGGGGATCATCCGCCCGGAATCATCGGCTCCCCATTCCAGGTGCGCCTTGCGCACCTTGCCCTGCTTCAAACGAGCCGGCTCCGTTTTCAAGTAGCTGCTGCCCGCAAGCGCTTCCATGAAGAACAAGCGCCCGCTCGCCAGCAAGCGCGTCAGAATCTCGTTACCCTGCGCGCCCCTGACAGGAAAGTCGTCATGTTTATCGCGCTGTTTCCACAGCAAGCGCAGGATGGTCAGGTCTTCTTCGGTGACAAACTGCGGCGGACGCACCAGGGCGCGCTCCACGTTACTCCATTCCTCCAGCCTGCCCAGCAACCGCCCTTCGGCATCCAGCTTGCCTTTATAGATGCCAATAACATGGCTGCCCGTATAAGCGGATTTAGTGAGCACATAGCACAGTTTTTCAGGTTTCGGCGCGGGCTTGGCGGTTTTCCTGGGCGGCGTCTTTACCGCGCGCCGGAAGGATTCAACCCACTCCAGCACGGCATGATTGATGGCGGGCGCGCGCGGCAAGGACAAGGCGGACAGCAGAACGGCTGCGGTGTGCTTGCACTTCCAGCGCATCGGGCAACTGCATATCGGATCGATATTCAAACCACCCGCCTTGTCGGCATCGAAAAATATCTCCACAAAATAAGGGCGCGGCGACGTCCCTTTTACCTGTGCGGTGATTTTGTCAGGCTGGATTTCCAGATGGCTGATCGAATTCAGATAAGCCTTGGCTTTCTGAATTTCGCGCGGGTCATACCAGTGAATGACATCCTTGACGCTGTAAGACTGTGAGATTGACATGGTTAAAACGGCCTGGCCATACTACCCATACAGCTTGCGCCCGCGTATCCGCGCACGATGGGCCTTGCGTTGTTCTGCCTCGGTTAGCGGCTTGGGCTTGGTCCCCTCGAACGGGTTCTTGCTGGACTTGTATTGGATCTTCATCGGCGTGCCTTGCAGCTTGAAGATTTCGCAGAAGGTGCGTTCCAGATAGCGCGAGTAGCTGGCCGGCACGTCGTCCAGGCCGCTGCCGTGGATCACGATCAGCGGCGGATTGCTGCCGCCCTGATGGGCGTAGCGCATCTTGGGGGTGAAACGCCCGCTCTTGGGCGGCATTTGCTTTTCCAGTGCGGCGATCAGCGCGCGCGTGAGTTTCGGCGTGGAAAGTTTCGCCATTGCGGCCGCATAGGCTTCGTTCACCGATTTCAGCACGTCCGCAATGCCGTTGCCGTTTAGCGCCGAGATGTAATGACGTTTGGCAAAGCTCAAAAAATGCAGCTTGCGCTCGATATCGTTCTTCACCATGCCGCGCTGATGTTCATCCAGCCCATCCCACTTGTTCACCGCCAACACCAGAGCGCGTCCGGCCTGCAGCACAAAGTCGGCGACATGCGCGTCCTGTTCGGTGATCTGGTCGCGCGCGTCCACCACCAGCACCACCACGTTGGCGTCTTCGATCGCCTGCATGGTCTTGATCACGGAGAATTTCTCCACCGCCTCGTCCACCTTGCCGCGGCGGCGCACACCAGCGGTGTCGATGATGGTGTATTGCCTGCCGTCGCGCTCGAAGTCGATGTAGATGGAATCGCGCGTAGTGCCCGGCTGGTCGAACGCGATCACGCGCTGCTCGCCAAGGATGGCGTTCACCAATGTGGACTTGCCGACATTCGGGCGGCCGACGATGGCGATCTTCGGCGGTTTCTCTTCGGTGGACTCCTCTTCCGCCTCCAGAGGGAAATTCTCCAGCGCGATCTCGACCACTTCGGTCACATTGTCGCCATGCGCCGAGGAGATCGGCAGCGGTTCGCCCAGGCCCAGCTCGAAAAATTCGGCGGCCACCCTGGCGCGCTGCATTCCCTCCGCCTTGTTGACCAGCAGCAGGATCGGCTTGCCGGTCTTGCGCAACTGCTCGGCGATGATGGCGTCCTGCGGCGTGCAGCCCGCGCGGCCGTCGACCAGGAACAGCACCATGTCGGCCTCGTCCACCGCCTGGCGGCTTTGCTTGGCCATCTCGAACAGGATGCCGTCCTTCGCGACCGGCTCCAGCCCGCCGGTATCCACCACCAGATAAGGTCTTTCCCCTACCCGGCCCTTTCCGTAATGGCGGTCGCGCGTCAACCCCGGCTGATCGGCGACCAGCGCATCGCGACTGCGCGTCAGGCGGTTGAACAAGGTGGACTTGCCCACGTTCGGACGGCCTACTAAAACAAGTGTGGGCAACATTGTGTGAATTTCCGTTTAACCTAAGCCGGACGAGCCGGAGCCAAAAATAGGAAGTACTTTTGGAAGGGATAAGGGGGAAGGGACAAGGGTAAAACCGGCATATTTCCCCTTGAGCGCCAAAGGCGCGTTCCCTTCCTCCTTGAGCACCGCAGGTGCAATCCCTTCCCCTTTAACGTATGGACAACGAATACAACCCGCCGTCGCGGGTTTGCACCAGCAATCCGTCGTCCAGCCCGATCGGCGCCGCCTGGATTGCGCTGCCGTCCAGTTTGATGCGTGCGGCAAAACTGCCGTCTTCGCGGTTCAATCCATGCAGGTAGCCTTCGTAATCGCCCGCCACCACAAAATCACCCAGGGCGTAGGGCGTGGCGGTATCGCGCAAGGACAGCTTGTCATTCTTCCACACCGTGCTGCCGCTGGTCTTGTCCAGCGCAATCACCGATCCATTCGCGTCGCTGATATAGAGATATTTGCGCAGCAGCATCATACCCTTGTCGCTTCCAATGTCGCGGTTCCACAACGGGCTGCCTTGCGCCGCGTCAAAGCACGCCACGCGCCCCTGGAAAGCGATCGCGCAAACCTGTTCGTCGTCCGCCACCGGATTGCTGGTGATGTCGCTGATGCGCTCCAGTTCGGTGGCGCCGCGCGGTTGCGACACCGAGACTTCCCACAATACCGCGCCGTCCCTGATTTTCATCGCGGCCAGCTTGCCGCCGGCAAACCCGGCGAAGGCTACATCGCGCTGCAATGTCACCCCGGCATGGCTGCGCACCACCAGGGCCGGTGTGCTGCGTTCGTACAACCACATGCGCTTGCCGTCCGCCGCGTTCAGGCCGGATATGCGCCCGTCGCCGCTGCGCACGATCACCACGCCTTCCGCCGCCTGCGGCGCGCTCAACACCTCGCTGGACATCCTGCTTTTCCAGCGCAGCTTGCCGTCTTCGCCGTAAGCCAGCACTTCGCCCTTGTCGCTGCCGATGAGCACCAGCCCCTCGCCGCCACCCACGCCGCCGCTGACTGCAATGCCGCTTTCGACGCGCCACACCGGCTTGCCGGTGGCGCGATCCAGACGCGTCAGCGTGCCCTTGCCGGACACGCCATAGATTGCATCCTTGGTCAGCGCGGGTTGCAGCAAACTTGCGCCGGAAGCGCCGAGATCGGCATGCCAGCGCACCTCGAATTTGGCGGTCTCGCCGAATTCCGCCAGCCTGGCCGGCGTCGTCGCATCATCCTTGCTGCCGAACCAGTCCTTCACGGTCGATTTCGCGGATGAGCAGCCGCCCAGCGCAAGCGAGGCGATCAGCAATAGCAGATGGACTAACTTCATTTCGCTTCCCCGAGCGCATCCATCTTCATCTGGATCAGGTTGCGGTACATGCTCTTGGCATCGGTCTTTTCGTAAGCCAGTTTGTATGCATTTCTTGCCTCATCCGTTTTGCCCTGCGCGCTCAACACATCGCCCCGCAAGTCGGCATACAGGCCATCGAACGAGGCCGGATGCTTAGCCTCCAGCAGCTTCATCGCATCGGCATAATTTTTCTCATCCAGCAGCACCGCGGCCAGCCGCAGCCGCGCCACGTCCTTCAGGCCGGCTTCTGCGGCATGATCGATAACCCACTGCAATTGTGTCTTGGCGCGCGCCGCCTCCTTGCCCTGCTCGTTCACCTGCGCCGCCAGCAACGCGGCGCGCGCGGCATATCCGCTGGCGGCATATTTGTCCATCACCGCAGCGGCGGCGTCGTTGACGCGCTTCGCATCATTGCTTTCCAGTTGCTGGAGGAACCCCGCATACAGGGTCGCCGCTTCGCTGGACTGCTGGTTCTGGTAATACTGCCAGCCGCGCCAGCCGCCCATCGCGACCACGACAATCAGCAACATGCCGAGCAAGCGGTTGCCGTTCTCTTTCCACCACGCCTTGAGCGTGTCGAGTTGTTCCTGTTCCTGCAAGTCCAATGCCGCCATAAACCACTCCTACTAGATAATTTGATTAACTGTTGCGGTGAGATTCTGCACGCTCACCCGTACCTGTTCGCCGCCCTGCATCGGCTTCACGCTGACCTCGTTGGCCTGCGCCTCGTCGTCGCCGATCACCACCGCCACCGCCGCGCCGCTGGCATCGGCCTTTTTCATCTGCGACTTGAAGCTGCCGCCGCCGCAATGCAGCAGCACGCGCAGCCGGTCGTCGCGCAACTGCTCCGCGACCCGGCTGGCCAGCCGGCTGGCCAGTTCACCCTGATGCACCACATACACGTCCACTTCCGCCCTGGGCAGCGCCATGCCGTCTTCCAGCAACAGCGCCAGCAGCCGCTCCACGCCCATCGCAAAACCGGTCGCGGGAGTCGGCTTGCCGCCGACCTGTTCGACCAAACCGTCATAACGGCCGCCCGCGCAGATCGTGCCCTGCGCGCCGAGGCGCGTGGTCACCCACTCGAACACGGTGCGGTTGTAATAGTCCAGCCCGCGCACCAGGTGCGGGTTGATCTCGAACGCCACATCGTGGCGTTTCAGCATCGCCTGCACTTCGTCAAAATGCCTGAGTGCGTCATCTTCCAGTTCATCCGCCAGCCTGGGCGCGGCGGCGACCAGTTCCTGCATCGCCGGATTCTTGCTGTCGAGGATGCGCAGCGGATTGCTGTGCAGGCGGCGCGTCGCATCGGCATCCAGCATATCCCGGTGCTGTTCGAAATAACTGATCAGCTTCGCGCGGTGGCGGTGCCGCGAGGCGCTATCGCCCAGCGTGTTCAGTTGCAGCGCGACATCGCGCAGCCCGAATCTGCGCCACAGCCGCGCGCACATCAGAATCTGTTCGGCATCGATGTCCGGCCCGGCGAAGCCCAGCGCCTCCACGCCGAATTGATGAAACTGGCGGTAGCGTCCCTTCTGCGGGCGCTCATGGCGGAACATCGGCCCGCTGTAATACAGGCGCTGCGGCGCGTTATACAGCAAATTATGCTGCAGCGCCGCGCGCGCGCAGGAGGCCGTGCCTTCCGGGCGCAATGTCAGATGGTCGCCGTTCAGCGCATCCTCGAAGCTGTACATCTCCTTCTCGACGATGTCGGTCACCTCGCCGATCGCGCGCCTGAACAACGCGGTCGGCTCGACGAGCGGCATGCGGATGTTGCGGTAACCGTAGCTATGCAGCCAATCGCGCACCTCCTCCTCGAACCACAGCCACAGCTCCGCCTCGTCCGGCAGGATATCGTTCATGCCTTTTACGGCTTGTAATGTTTCGTTGCTCATTTTATTTCCGGGGAAGGGAGAAGAGAGAAGGGAGAAGGGTAAAACCGGCACGTTGTCCACCCTTCTCCCTTCCCCCTTCACCCTTCCCGTTTTACCCTTCCCTCTTCACGTATTTCCGCGCCACATACTCGTCCACGATCCGCGTGAACTCCGCCGCGATGTTTTCGCCGCGCAGAGTCATCGCCTTTTCGCCGTCGATATACACCGGCGCGGCGGGACTCTCGCCA
Source organism: Nitrosomonadales bacterium (assembly GCA_016183575.1). GTDB lineage: Bacteria > Pseudomonadota > Gammaproteobacteria > Burkholderiales > Gallionellaceae > Gallionella. The sequence goes on from JACPEI010000084.1 coordinate 13,453, forward strand.
GTGCCCGGCAGGCTGATACCGATGTTCGCCATCTTGCTCTCTCCGGGGCCGTTCACGATACAGCCCATCACCGCGACAGTCATATTCTCCACGCCGTCATGCCGCTCGCGCCACAGCGGCATCTGGCTGCGCAGATGCGCCTGGATGCTCTGCGCCAGTTCCTGGAACACGGTGCTGGTGGTGCGTCCGCAACCCGGACAGGCGATCACCATCGGCGCACCGCGAGCGCCGCCGTCGAAGCCACGATACCCTTGGAGCCCATGCCCGCCTCGGTCAGGCCAAGATGCAGCGCGTAATCGCATTGCTGCACCAGCGCGCGGTACACCGCGATCAGGTCCTGCACCTCGCTGACCTTGCAGGACAGCACGATGCGGTCATGCGCCAGGCCGAGCTGTTCGGCGCGCTGCGCGCTTTGCAGAGCGGAGGCGATCAGCGCGGCGCGCGTCACTTCGCGCACATCCTTGGGTTCAGCCTGCCGCGAATTTTCGTCCATCATGCGCACCACCAGATTCTGGTCGAGGCTGCCCCAGTTCACGCCGATGCGCACCGGCTTGCCGTAACGCACGGCAGTTGCGATCATGATCGAAAACGGATCATCTTCCTCGCGGTTGCGCCCGACGTTGCCGGGATTGATGCGGTATTTCGCCAAAACCTGCGCGCAATCCGGAAATTCAGTCAGCAGGCGATGCCCGTTGTAATGGAAATCGCCGACCAGTGGCACATCGCAACCGAGGCGGTCCAGCCGTGAGCGTATCTGCGCCACCGCGGTGGCGGCCTCCGGGGTATTCACCGTGATGCGCACCAGTTCCGAACCTGCCTCGGCCAATTCATAAACCTGCCGCGTGGTCGCCTCGACATCGGCGGTATCGGTGTTGGTCATGGACTGCACAACAATCGGCGCACCGCCGCCCAGCATCACCTTGCCGACCGCCACCCTCTGGGACAAATGGCGCCTGATAACGGCTTCACTCATGCTCACTCCAGCGTCAGCCGCGCCACTTCGTTTGAAGCGCTGATATGAGGCGTCAGGTCGACCTGCTTGCCGCGATGGTAAAGCCGCACCGATGCGGCATGACCGATCACCAGCGAAAATGGCGCTTGGCCATCCACACGCAACTCGCTGCCGCGCGGATTGACCTGCGATAACAATATCTTGTCATTCTTGTCCATGATTTCCGTCCATGACTCCGCGCCGAACGCCAGGCGCAGCGTGGCGGTTTTCGGTGCCGCATCTGGCTGGGCCGCTGGTTTTGCCGATTGAGTTTGCGGCAAGGCTTGGGAAATCGGAGTCTTCGCTGCCGGCACCGAAGATTGCGCCGCCGGTGCGGCAGGCGGCGCGATTTCGCCCGTTTCAGCGACCGGCGATGCCGGAATAATTTGCATTTTATCAGGCAAGGAAACCGGCATTTCAACCGGCGTCATTTCGAATTTCTCAAGCGGTGTCGTGAAGTGCCACACCGCGAACGCGACAACCAGCACCGCCAACAGCAACGCCGCGCCCAACCAGACCAGGTTTTGTTGTTGCGGCGAATGCGCGCTGGGAAACGGCACCTCGACGGAGTCCGGTATCAACGGCATCGGAGGCGCATTTGTCTGCGGCAGGAATGCCAGTAATGGCTGCGCATCCAACTGCAACATCTTGGCATAACTGCGCACGAAGCCGCGCACAAACGGCATCTCGGGCAAATGCTGGAAATCATCGGCTTCCAGCGCCTCGATCTGGCGCGGCGCGAGCTTGGTCTGATGAGCCACATCCGCAACGCTCAGGCCGAGGCGCTCGCGTGCCTCGCGTAGCGCCTTTCCCAATGAAGCCGCAGGCATTGTCGCCGCCGGGCTATCGCCCTGGCCGTTTTCGGGAAGCTGTTCCATCATTCCCCGCGCATCAGCAATTGGGTTTCGCGCGCATCGGGGAAACGCTTGCGCAACTGCATGGCATAGCTGGCCTCGGCATTGCGGTCACCGGCCTTGCGCTCGATACGCACCGCCAGCCAGAGCTGCTCCGCCGTCAGGCTGTCGGATTTTTCCGAAAATTCCGCCAAGTATTTCTTGGCGGCGGCGTAATCGCCATTAGCGAAACTCAGTTCCGCCATCGCCAGCAACGCCTGCGGCAAGCCGGGCTGCGCCTGCAGCGCGCGCTGCAAGAACTCCTCCGCCTCCTTGTTGTTGCCCGTTTTTTTTGAGCACCGCCCGGCGCTCAGGTAAGCGAGTTCCGGAGTTTCATACAAGGGGTTCTTCAATGCCACCAGGAAATAGGGAATGGATTCTTTTTCCTTGCCGCGCTGGCACAGGAACCAGCCGTAATTGTAATTTGCTTTGGGGTCGGACTTGTCGAGGCGCAGGCTTTGCTGGAAATCCTCATCGGCCTCCTTGTACTCGCGCAATTCCATGCGGATCAGGCCGCGCATGTAATAGGCAGGCGCATAATTCCGGTCGGCCTGCAAGGCCATGTCTATCTCGCCCAGCGCGATGCCCATCTGCGCGCGCTCGTAATACATGCCCGCCAGTTCGGTATGCACCTTCGCGCTGGCGCTGGCGCGCGATTTAAGCTGCTCCGGCGCGGGCTGCCCGCCGCCGGATGGCGTGCCGCAGCCCGCCAGGACGGCCAGTGAAAACAACAAAGCGGTCATTTTTTTCATTTGTTCACCTCGGCTATTTTATCCATGCAATGCCGCCTGCCCTTGCACAGTCCGCCTGCTCTTGTCCTGCACCAGCCCGGCCAATTGCCCGCATGCCGCGGCGATATCGTCGCCGCGCGTCTTGCGCGTGGTGACCACGATATCCGCCTGCATCAGCACATCGCGGAAGCGGCGGATCGCCTCCGGCTTCGAGCGCCGGTAATGCGTCTGCGGAAACGGATTGAACGGGATCAGGTTGAACTTGCACGGCACATCGCGCACCAGCTGCACCAGTTCGCGCGCCTGCTGCTCGCTGTCGTTCACGCCGTCAAGCAGCACGTATTCGAAGGTGATGAAATCGCGCGGCGCCTTTTCCAGATAGCGCTTGCAGGCTGCCAGCAATTCCTTGAGCGGATACTTCCGGTTGATCGGCATCAACTCGTCGCGCAACTTGTCGTTCGGCGCGTGCAGCGACACCGCCAGCGCGACCGGGCATTCGTCGCGCAACCGATCCATCGCCGGCACGATGCCGGAAGTCGAAACCGTCACGCGGCGGCGCGACAGGCCGTAGGCATGATCGTCCAGCATCAGGCGCAGCGCGCTCACGGTGTTGTCATAATTCAGCAGCGGCTCGCCCATGCCCATCAGCACCACGTTGCTGATCTGCCAGTTGCCCTCGGCATCCCTGCCGAGTTGGCGGTTCGCCCACCACAGCTGGCCGATGATCTCCGCCACGCTGAGATTGCGGTTGAAGCCCTGCTTACCGGTGGAACAAAATGAACAATCCAGCGCACAGCCCGCCTGCGTCGAGACGCACAGCGTGCCCCTGTCGCCTTCCGGGATATAAACGGTCTCGACCGCATTGCCGGTGCCCATGTCCAGCAGCCACTTGCGTGTGCCGTCGGCGGCAACCTCCTCGCGTATCACCTTGGGCGCCTGCACGCAGGCGATCTGTTTCAGTTTTTCGCGCAGCGACACCGCAAGGTCGCTCATCGCATCGAAATCGGACTCCCCGGCCTTGTAAATCCAGCGCAACACCTGCCTGGCACGGAACGGCTTCTCGCCATGTTCCGCGAACCAGGCGGTCAATTGTGCCACATCAAAGTCGAGGAGATTTTGTTGCATCTACGTGACTACTTAACGGGAATAAACATTCATTGCCGGGAAGAAATACGCGATTTCCACTGCCGCCGTTTCGGCCGCATCGGAGCCGTGTACCGCATTCGCGTCGATGCTGTCGGCGAAGTCCGCACGGATCGTGCCCTTGTCGGCCTTCTTCGGATCGGTAGCGCCCATCAGGTCGCGGTTCTTCAGGATCGCGCCTTCGCCTTCCAGCGCCTGTATCATCACCGGCCCGGAAATCATGAAATTGACCAGATCGTTGAAGAACGGACGGGCAGCATGCACGGCATAAAAACCTTCCGCTTCGGCGCGCGACAATTGCACCATGCGTGCGGCAATGATCTTTAGGCCGGCGTTCTCGAAGCGGGAGTAAATCTGGCCGATGACATTCTTGGCCACGGCATCGGGTTTGATAATCGACAGGGTACGTTCAACAGCCATGCTACATTCTCCAAACTAAAGTTAATAAAAAACGGCTTGGCATTCTATCAGGCTTTGCTTGCGCTGGATGCAGCCTCCCTTCGCAAAGGATGAAAGGCTATGCCAATGCCGCATGCGCTGAACCCTGCATCTGTGGCAGCGGCTGCCTGGCATCTGCCGCGAATTATGCAAAAATTAATAGATAAGCCTGAGGCCAGCAAACAAAATATCCAGCACGAACACCACCAGCAAGGCTCTGATAACCGCCTTGATGGCCGCTTTTGGCACTACGGAAAATGTGGTTCCCGCCGAGAGACCATGAAAACACGCGATGGTCGAGATCATCAAGCCGAACGCCAGGCTTTTCAGAATCCCGCCTATCCATAGCCAGGGATTGACCAGCGCGACAAAACGATGCAGCTGATCCAGGAAAAGGACATTCTGGAAAACCGCGCTTACGGCCAGTCCGCCAACAATCGCCACAATCTGGAAATAAGCGGTCAGCACAATCACCGATATGGTCACCCCGATGATCCTGGGCACCACCAGATAATCCAGGGGCGGGATTCCCATGCGTTCGAGGCTGGAAATCTCGCCGCCGACTTTCATCAGGGCTAATTCCACCGCGATGGCCGAGCCGCTTCGGGCGATGATGATAATCGCCGCAAATAACGGGCCGACCTCCCACACGATCACCCAGGCCATGACCTTGACCACCAGAGAATTATCTCCGCCTGCGATGGAGAAAGTTTGCGTGGATACAATCACTCCCAGCAACAGGCCGATAAAACCGATGATATGCAAGGCCTCATTCCCGCTGAAAAAGACTTGGCGGTAGAAACCTTTCCTGACTGGCGGGATGCGCAGCACATGCCAGTTCGACAAGCCGTACACCAACAGCGAAACATAGCCGGTCAACGCCAGGAAACCCGTCAACAATTTTTTGCCGGCAAACCTCAGCATTACCGTGGCTCTGGAGTGCCGGTTGCGGGGCTTTTCTGCAATCTTTCCATCCGGGCGCGAACTTCATCGGCGCCCTGCTTGCTGCCCATCGCATCGCTGACGGTCAAGGCGCGCGCATAAAAATTCCAGGCTGCCGTTGCAGCGCCGCTGCGCTCATGCGCCGCGCCCAGCCGCAACAGGTCCAGGCGGATCTTGCCGGGAATGCCCAATTTCTGGTCTATCGCAAGGGCCTGCTGGAACATCTGGATTGCCCTTGCAAAGTCGCTCCTTGCCAGGCTGATCTCGCCCGCCAGGCGCTGCGCATTCGCCAGTTCGACCTGCTGCGAACCGGAATTCAACGCAGCGTCATTGGCAAATTCAAGCGCTTCATCCAATCGGTTATCGCGCTGCGCTAACTGGGCGCGCAGCAACAGCAATGATCCGGCCACCTTGCATTTTTTCTGACAATGCGTTTCCCCCTTCTCAACCCAGGACAAGGCCGGAGATGGCGCATTGCCTTCGAGATAAAGCAGGCTTTTCAATGCGGAGGCGGCGGCCAGCGCATCGGACGGATAGGGCAAGGCGGGTTCGGAAAACAAGGCATCCAGTTGCAGATGAGCCTGTGCGGGAAGCGCCAGTTCGCGGAAAACGCGCGCCAGGTTGATGCGCATCGCCGCAATCCCCGCGGCATTTTCAATGGATTGGTTGATATGCAGGGCCTGCTGGTAATCGTTCTTTGCCCTCTCATATTCGCCGTGGAGGAAAGCGGCATCGGCACGCGCGCTCAGTTTATATGCCTGCTCGCTACGGGGATTCGGTTTTTCCGGCGCGCTCCCGCATGCAGCCATCAGCAAACAACCCAAAAATAGCAGGATGCCGCTATTTCGGCTGCGCATTTGTGACACCGTAGCTATCCATAGGCAGGATTTTTATCTCCGCCGGTTCCAGCATGTTCCGGATTGGCCATGACTCCTTGGCCGAGCCGATGATATTGCGGGCATCTTCGGCAGCCACCCGGCCATCCTGAAGGATGGCCGGAATGTTTTCCGCTGAAGACTCCGCGACTTTCCCGACGTCCATGGTCACATCGCGGAGGCTGTCCAGCAGCATGCTGGTCTTGTCCAGCACCGCGCTCGATTTGTCCAGCGCCTTGCCCAGTTTGAGATTTTCCTCGGCGAGGACATCCTTGGATTGCTGCACCAGCGAAGATATATCCTGCCCGGTTTTCTCGAACTTTACAGCGACTTTTGTTGCGCGGTTTATCAATCCATCCGGCTCATTGAGCGACGATGTGGTCGCCTGGACGTTATCCAGGATGGGCTTCAGCCGCTCGGCCAAATCATGGGCCAAGTCGCCCATCCCCAGCTTTCTTTCAAAGGGCAACAGCTCGTTGGCCGCCAGCATGGGCTGGTCTTTCGGCCCCGGCATGATCTCCAGCACACTATCGCCGAATAACCCCTGTTCGGTCAGGCGCAGTTTCGCGCCTCGGCGGATATGCAGCAGATATTTGTCATCCACGAAAAACCGCACTTCAACCGCGCCATCCTCCTTCAATGAAATACCCAACAGCTTGCCGACCTTGAACCCGTTCAGCCTCACCTCCATGCCCTCGTGAACCATGCCGGCGTCGCTGGTCCGGAAGCGCAATTCCGTGGTGCTGGCAAACATTCCCTGTTCAATGGCAACGATAACAAACACCAGCAGCAATGCGCCCAATCCGACAAAGGCAAACAGGCCGATTTTCCGCTCCAGAATCGCCAAACGGCTATCGTGGGCGGTGAATAATTTCATTTCCCGGTTAAAGGATGAAGGTCTGGTTTGCATGTATCTGGGCATCCAAATGCGTATCGTAATCCAGGTAGACTGCCGTGTGCGCAGGTGAGTAGCGGCGGAAAAATTCGTCAAACCGGCGGATTTTCTCCATCTCGGTCTGGGAAACGCCGCCCAGTATCGCATCGTAAATCATGACCCTGGGATTCATCAGGGCGGAACGCACAAAACCGACCAGGCGCTTCTGGTATGGAGAAAGCTGGCTGGGCAACCTGGTCAGCAACTCATGCGTTTCCATTTCATTCAATCCGCACACCCCGAACAGCTCGACGATATGTTGTTCCGTGGATTCCGTCAACAATCGGTGGTAACTGAGCGGCAACAGCAGGTTCTCATCGATCCTGATGTTATTCAGCAAACCGCCATCCGGCGAGACCACCGCAGTTTCAAGCGGGTGCAGGATCAAATCGAGGAATCTCTCCCTGTCTCCCTCGGAATGCACGGCCACGCCATAGCGGTAGCCCCGATCAAGCTCGAATAACATCTCCTGCGTGCAATCGTTCTGATCACGCCAGGAAATAATCCATTGGTTCTCTTGAGTCAAATTAAGTAGCCTGCCGGTTATGCTTCGTTAAAATTGTAGCACCCCGCCCCTGAACTTCCATGCCGAAGATTGCGCATGGCCGTTACCTTGCCGAAAGCTGCATTCCCGTCTCTTCCGCCGCAGCCTGGTATTCCGCCGCAATTGCCACACCGACCACGCTTACCAGCTCATCGCCGCAATACAGCAGCGGCAGGCGGTCGCGCTGCCAGGGCGGGATATGATGTTCCTGCAGCAGGTTCTTCAGCGTGCGCGTCGCCGCATGCGGATCGGGACGCAGGGTTTCGCCGCCTTGCCGCAGGCGTAACGTCACCGGCGCGCGCCGCAGTTTTGCCAGGCTGATGCCTGCACCCTGGGTTTGGTTGAAACACAACCGCACAGCCAGCGCAGGCCACTCCAGCTCGGCTTCGCCGTGCCACGGCAACACCAGGTTCCGATCGAATTCGCCCAAGGCGCGCAGCACATATACCCTGCCCTGGTAGCGGCGCACCTGCCAGTCGCCGTAGGCGATGCACACTGCGGCATCCTGCCGCGCGCCGCACAGTTGCTGCAGCATATCGTCGAGTTGCACGGTTTGCGGCATCGGCGCGCCGCTGCTGTGCAGGAAATAGCGCAGCAGGTTTTTCGCGCGCGGCAGACTGAGCGCCTGCAAGGTCGCGACGGCAAGCGTACCGGCATGGATCGCCTGCGCGGCATCCAGTCGCGCCAGATCGTCGAGCAGCACGCCTGCCTCGGCGAAATGCTGCGCGCTGCGCGCCAGGGTATTGCGGTAGGCGGGGAATCTTTCTTCCAGCAACGGCAGCACGCGACGGCGCAGGAAGTTGCGCGGGTAGCTGTCGTCGGCGTTGCTTTCGTCCTCGATCCAGCGCAGGTCATAAGCTGCGGCATAGTCGAGAATTTCCCGGCGTGAATAGTGCAATAACGGGCGAAGCAAGTCTGGGCGATGCGCCCAACCCTCTCCCGCGAGGGGAGAGGGTATATGTGTCGTAGCGTGCTTAACAAACGGCATGGCCGCCGCACCCTTGACGCCCGCGCCGCGCAGCAATTGCAGCAGCAGGGTTTCCGCCTGGTCGTCGGCGTGATGCGCGAGCGCGACGAAGTCGCACGCCTGCCTGGCGAACGCCGCATGGCGCAGCTTGCGCGCCGCCGCTTCAATGCCGTGCTTGCGCAGCGGGGCGATGTCCACATGTTCGGTATGCAGCGGAATGGCGTGCTGCGCGCAGAGGCCGGCGCAGAAATCCGCCCAGGCATCGGCGTTTGGGCTGATGCCGTGATGGACATGCAATGCGGAAAGCCGCCAGGAAAAACGCAGCGCGAGCTGGTGCAGCAGATGCAGCAACACCACGGAATCGGCTCCGCCGCTCAGGCCGATCAGGATGGAACTATGCGCGGGAACCAGCGGCGCAAGCTGCGCGGCAATTCGGTCGGTAAGCGCAGGGGCACGTGAAACTTTTGTTCCGGCACCAGCACGGCGCGCCGTGCCCCTACAGTGCAACTTCCTTGAACTTGCCATAACTCATCAGGCGGTTGAAGCGGTCCTGCAGCAAATTGGCCACCGGTTTGTTCTGCACCGTTTTCAGCGCGTCCTGCAACGCCTTCTTCACGCTCTGCATGGTCGCCGCATAATCCCGGTGCGCGCCGCCCAGCGGTTCACTGATGATCTTGTCCACCAGCCCCAGAGTCTTCAGGCGCGTCGCGGTGATACCCAAAGTCTCCGCGGCATCCGGCGCTTTTTCCGCGCTCTTCCACAGGATCGACGCACAGCCTTCCGGCGAGATCACCGAGTAAGTGCTGTATTGCAGCATCAGCAGCGCGTCGCCCACCGCAATCGCCAGCGCGCCGCCGGAGCCGCCCTCGCCGATCACGGTGCAGATAATCGGCACGCGCAACTCGGTCATTTCGTAAAGGTTGCGCCCGATCGCCTCGGATTGGCCGCGCTCTTCCGCTCCCACGCCGGGATAGGCGCCGGGGGTGTCGATAAAGGTCATGATCGGAATACCGAATTTTTCCGCCAGACGCATCAGGCGCAACGCCTTGCGGTAGCCCTCGGGGCGCGGCATGCCGAAATTGCGCAGGATTTTCTCCTTGGTATCGCGGCCCTTCTGGTGACCGATCACCACCGCGCTCTGCCCGTTGAAGCGCGCCAGCCCGCCCACGATGGCCTTGTCGTCGGCATAGGCGCGGTCGCCGTGCAGCTCCTCGAAGTCGGTAAACAGGTGCTTGATGTAATCCAGCGTGTAAGGACGCTGCGGATGGCGCGACACCTGCGATATCTGCCAGGACGAGAGCTTGGCATAAATATCCTTGGTCAGCGTTTCGCTCTTCCTGGACAGGCGCGAGATTTCGTCCGCGATATCGAGCGCCGAATCGTCCTGCACATAGCGCAGCTGCTCGATCTTGTCTTCCAGTTCGGCGATGGGGCTTTCAAAATCCAGAAATGATACTTTCATGTTTATTCCCTGCTGTTACGGCTGAAATGCGGCGCGATGATACTACAAACCGAAGAAGCGCTTGATGGTGGCGAGAATTTCGCCGGAGTGCTGCGCGGCGTCCCGGGACGCGCTTTCCGCACCCATGCCCTGTATCATGCTGTCCAGTTCTACCTTGCGCACCGCCAGCACCTGCGATATTTCCTCGGCGATGCCCGGGCGCTGGTGCAGAATTTCCTCGAACATCTCCTTGTCCAGCCGGTAACATTCCACATCGGTCTTGGCCAACACCGAAGCGGAGCGCGGCGCACCGGTCATTAAACCCATTTCGCCAAAGAAGCTGCCCTTGCCCAGATCCCGGAGGACGCGCCTGCCGCCGTCCGGCGTCTCCAGATAGACCTCGGCTTCACCGCGGATGACGATGTACAGCCAGTGGGCGGTAGCACCCTGCCTGGAAATGATCTCGCCCTTGGCAAACGGCGAGAACCGCAAGCGTTCGGCCAGCGCCGTCAATTCTTGTTCGGTCATCTGCGAGAACAGCTCCACCTGTTTCAGCGTCTTGATGCGCAGCAGGATTTCGCGGTGGTGCAGCATTTCTTCGTATTTTTCATTTTCCTTGGTCATATGGATGCTTCTTTCATCCATCGCCAGCTTGATACCCGCGCGCTGCAGTGCAGTCATGATGTGCCAGCGTATAACCGCATCCGTCGGATCATCCGGGGTCAGATCAGTCAACCAATAGCGCATCGCGTAGCGCACGTAGCCTTTGTCGTCCATGTCCATCAACACGCAATTGGGCAACGGGTTCTTCGCCACATTGGCAATGTCGGTCTGCTGGATGGCTTCTTCGACCACTCTGACCACCCTGGTAGGCGGGATATCCATGCTTACGTTGAACCACACCCAGCGCCGCCATTGCACCGGCTGCCCGGTGCGCCGCCCCAGCACCAGAAATTTGCTCTTCATCAACTGGCTGTTGGGAAACACCACAGTTTCCCAGTTGCGCGTCTCGACCAGCGTGGAACGCCAGCGGATATCCACCACCCGGCCGGAAACGTCGTCTACCTTGATCCAGTCGCCGATCTCGATGGAGTTGTCCATTTGCAATGCCAGGCCGCCGAGGATATTGCCCAGCGTGTCCTGCATCGCGAACGCCACCACGGCGGTAATCATCGCCGAGGTCGCGACGATGCTGCCCAGATCAAGCCCGGCGTAGCGCAACCGCACCAGCCCCCAGGCGATGTAGCCGATGATGACGAAAATGTCTTCTGCAATGCGCGGCGGCGTGATGCGCATCCGCGGCAGGATGATGCGGAACACCACCAGCCCCCACAGGCGAATCGCCGCGATGCCGGCCCCGATCAATCCGGCTTCGTGGAATACCGCGGCGGCGGAGGGGAATTGCAGCGCGTGGATCAGGCCGCTGACGAATTGCAGCAGCAGACAGGCAAAGAAGAAAGTCAGCGTGTTCAGGACGCTTTTGCGCTCTTCCTTCAGGAAATGGAACAACAGGAACGCCAGCCCCAGCGTCATCGCCAGCACCGGCAACGACTCCTCGCGCCAGAAAAACTGCATTGCGGTATTCCAGAAAGACATGCTTATTCCTTATGCTCGGATAGCGGCATTCTACACCATCGAATATTCCGCCAGCGGTCTGGCGCGCCGCCAGAATGACAGAACATCGGCGCGGGCCAACAGCAGACGCCGGGCATGATCCCCGCCCAGAATATCCACCCGCAATTGCGAAATTTTTCCGGCGCGCAACGCCTGCCATAACGGCTGCGCATACCCTGTCTCGAACTCCTGCAACGCGGCGCGCCAGGCATCCAGATCGCCGCGCCGCAAGGCTGAACGCAAGCCCGTCCAGACCAGCAATTGCGTGCCGCCATTTTCCTCGTCGCGCCATTGTTCCGGCCAGCTTGAAAACGGAACCCCCGCAGCCGCGGCAAACATCCCGGCCAGCACCTCATCAGAACTGACGCAGTCATAAGTCTCTTGCGGCGCGATATTCACCTCACAGCCGCCGCCCCACAGCCACAGGCTGTTGACCGGCAACTCGCCGCGCACCTCGCGGGCTTCATTCACGGGGTGCGCAAACAGCAGCATCTGGATTTCGTTGAACACCCGATGCCAGCGTGCCGCCTCTGCGCCCCTGGGCAGCAGACCACGCACATTGCGTCCAGCGGCCTGCGACAGCGGCACGGTTTCGATGCCCGGCAATCGGTCGAGCCGCATATACCAGCGTTGCGGATGCGGCGCGAAAAACTCCATGCCCTGCCCGGCGAAGTGTTCGTTCAGGGCGGCGCACAGTTGCGCGGCCTCGCCCGCATTGACTCCCACGTCCGGCAGCAACACCAGTTGATCGCGCTGCAAGCGCAAATGCACCGGATCGGCGCGCAGCCAGCACCCCCCGCCGAGTCCGTCGAACGCGGCGGAAACCGGCGCAATCGGCGCATCCGGCTGACAGGGTAAGCCGAATAATCCGCACAGATGATCTTCCAGAAAAGCACCAACCCCACCCGTTCGCCCTGAGCCTGTCGAAGGGGCCTGCCCTATCACATCCGTTCGTGCTGAGCCTGTCGAAGCACCCCGCGCCAGCATCTTTTCCAACGCAGGCAAGCGCAAATCCGCGCAAACCCCGGCGGCAATATCCGCCGGCAGGAACAAATCGCAAACCACCAAATGAACTTTTTTCATGGCGGCAAGTTTATCATTTGCGGCAACGAGAACCATCTATTGCTCCACCATGAATTGCGCAGCACGTTCGCCCCGAGGTATCCTCGCCGCTCAGACGCGGAAATAAAGAAAGCCCAGCAGGTTTCCCTACTGGGCTTTCGGATACAGAATCTTTCGATTCTTTATTGTAGCAACGGCTCTCACCCCGGATGAACTACTACAACGGTTTCATTATCACGGAGAACGCAATGACAAGCAAGCAAGAAAATCTCGGCGCACTGACTTTTGGATTGGACATTGGCATTGCTTCAGTGGGGTGGGCGGTGCTAGGCGAAAACCGCATCATCGACCTCGGTGTGCGTTGTTTCGACAAAGCAGAAACAGCGAAAGAAGGTGAGTCACTCAACCTTGCCCGCCGCATGGCACGGCTGTTGCGCCGTCGCCTGCGGCACAGAGCATGGCGGCTCACCAAGCTGGCGCGCTTGCTCAAGCGTGAAGGATTGATTGCGGATGCCAACCTATTCAAGAACAAAATCGAGAAGAACACGCCTGTACCAAAGTCATCTTGGCAATTGCGCGTAGATGGTCTTGACCGCCAACTGAAAGCCGAAGAATGGGCGCGCGTGATCTATCACCTGTGCAAACATCGCGGTTTCCACTGGATCAGCCGTGCAGAAGAGAAAGCGGCGGAAAGCGATAGCAAAGGCGAAAGCGGTAAAGTCAAGCAAGGGCTGGCTGGCACAAAGAAATTGATGCAGGAAAAAAACTACCGCAGCGCCGCCGAAATGGTGCTGGCGGAATTTCCAGAGGCACAGCGCAACAAGCAAGGCGATTACAGCAAAGCACTCTCCCGCATCCTGCTCGGTGACGAGTTGAAAAAACTGTTTGAACATCAACGCAAATTTGGCAACCCGTTTGTTAGCGCAAAACTGGAAGCCGCTCTCCTCGGCAACGGCGACAAGAAAAGCGGCTTGTTTTGGGCACAAAACCCCGCGCTGGCTGGCAACGATTTGTTGAAAATGCTCGGGCATTGCACCTTCGAGAAAACCGAATATCGTGCTCCCAAAGCCAGCTTCACTGCCGAACGGCATGTCTGGCTCACCCGCCTCAACAACCTGCGTATCGTGGTAGATGGTACGACCCGCTCGTTGAATGAAGCGGAGCGGCGTGTCGCACTTCCCATGCCATACCAGCAGGCTGGCGATTTGACCTACAAGCAACTGCGCACCGCACTAACCAAAGCAGGCTATTTGCCTGAGTCATTCCGCTACACGGGGCTATCGTATGCAAGCGGTCAAAAAACTGATGAGAAAACCAAAGACCCCGAAACCGCTGTATTGGTCAAACTTCCTGCTTGGCATACCTTGCGCAAGACACTCAAAGATGCGGGCTTGGAAGACGAATGGCAAAAGATTTCAACTCATGCGCTAGATGGCAGACCACAACTGTTCGACCAGATTGCATGGGTGTTGAGCGTTTACAAAGATGATACCGAAGTAGAAAACGAGCTACGCAAACTATCCTTGCCTAATGCAGAGCGAATGGTGAACGCGCTACTGGATATACGCTTCGATAAATTCAGCAACCTCTCGCTTAAGGCACTGCGCCAAATCGTACCGTTCATGGAACAAGGCCAGCGTTATGACGAAGCCGTCGCCAATATCCCGGATTACGGGCATCACAGCCAATTACATAAGATCGGCGCAGGCGAGCATAAATATTTGCCACCGTTCTATAAAGAGCGCGACAAAACCGGGCGCATGGTGTTCAACGATGACATGGACATTCCGCGCAACCCGGTTGTGCTGCGCGCGCTCAATCAGGCACGCAAGGTGGTGAACGCGCTCATCAAGAAATATGGTTCACCGCATGAAGTTCATATCGAAATGGCACGTGATTTGTCGCGCCCACTCGATGAACGGCGCGATATAGAGAAGCTACAAAAAGAGTACCGCGACCGCAACGAAAAAGACAAAGCTCAGTTCGCGCAAGACTTCAACATTGTGGGCGTAGTCAAAGGCAAAGAGTTTGAGAAGTACCAGCTTTATCGCGAGCAACAAGGCAAGTGCGCTTACTCGATAGAGCCGATGGATATTCACCGTTTGTTTGAACTGGGCTATGTCGAAATCGACCACACCCTGCCCTACTCGCGCAGCTTCGATGACAGCAAGAACAACCGCGTGCTGGTGCTCGCAAAAGAAAACCGCGACAAAGGCAATCGCACACCTTTTGAATATCTTGGCGGCATAGACAACAGCGAGCGTTGGATAAAGTTCGTGCGCAATGTCGAAAGCAACAAAGCCTAGCGCCTCGCCAAGCGCAGCCGCTTATTGCGCAAAGACTTCGGCGAAAAAGAAGCGAAAGAATTCCGCGAGCGCAACCTCAACGACACGCGCTACATCTGCAAATTCTTCAAAAACTACGTCGAGCAATATCTGCAACTGCACGAGGACAGCGAAGCCAAACGCTGCGTGGTTCTCAGCGGCCAGATGACCTCCTTCCTGCGCGCCCGCTGGGGCTTGGTCAAAGTGCGCGGCGACAGCGACCGCCACCACGCGCTGGATGCCGCCGTGGTCGCGGCGTGCAGTCACAGCATGGTCAAACGCTTATCCGATTACTCGCGCCGCAAAGAACTGGAACAGGTGCGGGAAGGGTTTGTGGATGTGGATACAGGCGAGATTGTAAACCCCGCGATGTTCCAACAAGTACAAGAACATTTCCCCAACCCGTGGCCGCATTTCCGCGACGAAATTAAATTGCGTTTGAGCATGGATGACCCTGCCCTGCTTCGCGGCGAAATGGAAAAATTCGGCACGTATACACCAGCAGCTTTAGAGGCATTGCATCCTTTGTTTGTTTCCCGCGCTCCGCAACGGCGCAACAGCGGAGCAGCACATAAGGACACCATCTACGCGCAACCGGAACGGCTTGTCGCGCAAGGCGGAGTCACGCAAAAAGTTCCTCTCTCCAGCCTGACCTTGAAAGACCTCGACAAGTTGATCGACCCGCACCGCAACGAAAAACTTTACGCCGCCATCCGCGCCCGCCTGGAACAACATGGTGGCAAAGGCGACAAAGCATTCCCAGCCAGCAACCCACTGCGCAAACCCGACAGTGGTGGCAATCCGACGGGGCCGATTGTGCGCGGCGTTACGATGGTAATCGACAAACTTTCCGGCATCCCTATACGTGGCGGCATCGCCAAGAACGACAGCATGGTGCGTGTGGATGTATTCACCAAGGCAGGCAAGTTCCATCTTGTGCCGGTGTATGTGCATCACAGCGTACTAGGTCTGCCGAACCTAGCTATTTTGGGAAGTAAAGATGAAAGCGAATGGACACTAATTGATGATTCTTTCGATTGGCATTTCTCAATCTACCCAAATGATTTAATACGAGTTACCTTGAAACAGGAAAGTCGTTTCGGTTATTACGCGGGCTGTGACCGATCAACTGCGGCAATCCATCTCTGGGCACATGACAGGAATCAGCAAGTTGGTAAGGATGGTTTGATTCGTAGCATCGGTGTAAAAACCGCATTAAGCATCGAAAAGTTTAACGTCGATGTTCTCGGCAACCGCTACCCCGCTCCGCCGGAGAAACGTCGTGACTTGGCGTAGCGTCGTCATTTCACGCCCAGCCAAGCTGCGGCGCGAGCAATTTCGCCTTGCTGTTGAGCAGGAGCAAACCGCGTTCGTGCCGTTCGAGGACATCGCGGTGATCGTTCTCAATCACCGCGAAATCACCCTCACCCATCCGGTGCTGTCCGCCTGCGGCGAATACGGCATCAGCCTGTTCGCCACGGGCGACACACATCATCCCAGCGGCGTATTCTTGCCTTTCCTTTCGCACTCGCGCGCCACGCGCTGGCTGCGCCTGCAACTGGACTTGCCGCGCCCTGTCGCTAAGCAGACTTGGGCAACTATCGTGCGCCAGAAGATTGCCAACCAAGCCGCCTGTTTGCATCTCACGGGGCGAGAGGGTGCGGATCGGCTGGATTCTTACGCGCGGCGTGTGCGCTCCGGCGATGTCGGCAATCTGGAAGGCCAAGCTGCCGCGTTTTATTTTGTGCAGCTTTTCGGCAAAGGTTTTCACCGCGAGCAGGCGCGCTTCGCCAATGCGGCGCTGGATTATGGCTATGCGGTGTTGCGCGGCACGATTGCACGGGGCTTGGTGGCGCATGGCCTACTACCTTCCATCGGGCTGTTCCATGCCAGCGAGCAGAATGCTTTTAACCTGGCCGATGACGTGATCGAACCTTTCCGCCCGGTGGTGGATTTGTTCGTCGCGAAGCATATGTCGCTGGCTGGCGATGAGTTAAACCCGCAAGACAAAACGGCGTTGGTCGGGCTGCTCAATGTGGATGTGGGGATGCCGCGCGGCAAGATGTCCGTGCTATCCGCCATCGAGCACAGCATAGAAAGCTTGGCGCGCATCTACGACGGGGGCAGCGAATCGCTGCTGGAACTGCCTACCCTCATTGGACTGGAACAGCACCGGCTGGAGTGCTGAGCCATGTGTAGGCAACAGCACTTCTTGGTTTTGTCATTCCCGCGCAGGCGGGAATCCAGTTTTGATAAAGGCGCTGGATTCCGGGTCAAGCCCGGAATGACGAGGTAAACATGAGCGAGGAGACACGACGGTTTATGCGACTACTTGTGCTCTTCGATCTACCCGTTGTCAGCAAGGCAGAACGCCGCGCCTACACCCTGTTCCGCCGTTTTCTGATTAACGACGGCTACGACATGATTCAGTTCTCGGTGTATGGCCGCATCGTGAATGGCAACGACGCGTTAGAAAAGCACATGAAGCGATTAGTAAACAGCCTGCCACCAGACGGCTCGGTGCGCTGCCTGACCGTCACCGAAAAACAATACGCCAGCATGAAACTCTTGGTTGGCCTGCCGCTTTTTCAGGAAAAAGCGCTCAAGGTCAATCAAATGCTGCTGTTTTGAACAACGATTTTTCAAGCAGAACGCCCGTCCAACCTAGGCTGGACGGGCGTTTGCGTGAGAGCTAGTGTAGTTCATCCGGGGTGAGAGAGGGAGCTACAACGTTCCTTATGGCCTGATCCGCTCCATGATTAGTGTAGTTCATCCGGGGTGAGAGAGGGAGCTACAACTGGAACTGTTGCTTCTATTCCATCGGTTTAGTGTAGTTCATCCGGGGTGAGAGAGGGAGCTACAACGACGAATATGTAACTACTACTTTTTGCGATAGTGTAGTTCATCCGGGGTGAGAGAGGGAGCTACAACTGGTTTGTTGTCTCCCCTGTCGGCGTTCGCAGTGTAGTTCATCCGGGGTGAGAGAGGGAGCTACAACAC
>JACPEI010000083.1 GCA_016183575.1 Nitrosomonadales bacterium
CCCGCCTTCGAAAATTCCGCCGTTGTTCATGCGTACCGATAAATTTGATTTTGCCCTGCCGGAACATCTGATCGCGCAGCACCCGCCCGAACGGCGCGGCGCGAGCCGCTTGCTGTATGCGCATGATGGCGCGCTGGAAGAGTCGGCGTATTCCTTCACGCCGCAGCACCTGCTCGGCATTTACCGCTGGCGTGCGCCGGAATCTGACACGACCTACCTGCGATTCGCCTTCACCGGCGCGATCACCGGACATGATGCGTCCCGCAAACTGGATGCCGGCATCCTGCAAGCCTTGTGGCTATTGCCCGATGAAATCCGCGCGATGCAGGAACTGCATCGCAGCCCGCTGGTTCTGCGCTGCATCGAAGATTACCTCGCGGGCAAACGCTACCCGCTCGATCTGCTGGTCCACTATGAATGAAAACCATTGAGCTGCGTAGCAATTCCGCGAAGTACGGGCGATTCATGAATCGCCCCTACGGCTCATCCGCCCTGACTGGTGAATTATGACTAAACGCATTGTCGTCGGCATGTCCGGCGGCGTCGATTCCTCGGTCGCCGCGCTGCTGCTCAAGCAGCAGGGCTACGACGTGGTCGGCCTGTTCATGAAGAACTGGGAAGACGACGACAGCGATGAATACTGCTCGTCGCGCCAGGACCTGCTGGATGCGGTGTCGGTGGCCGACACCATCGGCATCCCGATCGAGGCGGTGAATTTTGCCGAGGAATACAAGGAGCGCGTATTCAGTTACTTTCTGCGCGAATACCAGGCCGGGCGCACGCCCAACCCGGACATCCTGTGCAACTCGGAAATCAAGTTCAAGGCGTTTCTCGACCATGCCATCCAGCTCGGTGCGGATGTCATCGCCACCGGGCATTACGCGCAGGTACGCGAGGCGGGCGGCCTGTTCCAGTTGCTCAAGGCTGATGATGACAGCAAGGACCAGAGCTACTTCCTGCATCGCCTGAACCAGTCGCAACTGGGCCATGCGATGTTTCCGCTCGGCAAATTGCTGAAGTCCGAAGTGCGCGCGATTGCCGAGCAGCATGGGTTATCGAATTACGCAAAAAAAGACAGCACCGGCATCTGCTTCATCGGCGAACGCCCGTTCCGCGAATTTCTCAACCGCTATCTGCCTACCCAGCCCGGCGAGATGCGCACGCCGGACGGCAAAGTGGTCGGGAAACATATCGGGCTGTCGTTCTACACCATCGGCCAGCGCCAGGGGTTGGGCATAGGCGGCGCGAAAGATGCATCCGGCGAACCGTGGTTCGTCGCAAGCAAGGACATGGCGAACAACCGTCTGATCGTGGTGCAGGGACACGACCACCCGGCGCTGCTGAGCAAGCGGCTGACCGCGCTGGACAGCCACTGGATCAGCGGCACTGCGCCGCCGATGCGCCGTGCCATCTCACGGCGCTGGACGGCGAGCGCTGCACATTCGAGTTCGACCAGCCGCAATGGGCGGTCACGCCCGGACAGTCGGTGGTGCTCTACGACGGCGATATCTGCCTGGGCGGCGCAATCATCGAACAGGGGCTGGATTGATTCGCGTAAAATACATGTCTACATTTCTGTAGGGCGGATGAGGCCGTAGGCCGTTATCCGCCGCATGAGTCTCCATACGGCGGATAACGCTACGCTCATCCGCCCTACGAATTCACTTTTGTTATAAAAGGTTCACCATGACCACACTCACAAAACTCACCGCCCTTTCCCCGCTCGACGGGCGCTACCACGGCAAGGTGGACGCGCTACGCGGCTACTTCAGCGAATTCGGCCTGATCCGTTTTCGCGTGCTGATCGAGATCGAGTGGCTCAAGGCGCTCAGCGCGCAGGCCGACATCCCCGAAATCGCGCCGTTTTCCGCCGCGACCATCGCGCAACTGGATGCGCTCAACAAGAATTTCAGCGAGGCCGATGCCGCCGCGATCAAGTCCATCGAAGCAACCACCAACCACGACGTCAAGGCGGTGGAATACTGGCTGCGCGACAAGTTGTCCGGCAACCCGGAAACCGCAAACGTGCTGGAATTCATCCACTTCGCCTGCACCTCGGAAGACATCAACAACCTCAGCCACGCGCTGATGCTCAAGGGCGCGCGCGAAACGGTGCTGCTGCCCACCCTGCAAGTGCTGATCAGTCGATTGAAAGAACTCGCGCATCAGCTCGCCGACCTGCCGATGCTGTGCCGCACCCACGGGCAGACCGCCACGCCGAGCACCTTGGGCAAGGAAATGGCGAATGTCGCGTATCGCCTGCAACGCGCCGAACAGCGCCTCGCCGCAACGGAAATCCTCGGCAAAATCAACGGCGCGGTGGGCAACTACAACGCGCATCTGGCCGCCTATCCGGACGTGGACTGGGAAGCCTTCGCGCAACATTTCGTCAGCGCGCGCGGCATCGTTTTCAACCCCTACACCATCCAGATCGAGCCGCACGATTACATGGCGGAACTGTTCGATGCCTATGC
>JACPEI010000086.1 GCA_016183575.1 Nitrosomonadales bacterium
TCGGGATATTTTTCCTCATCGCGCAGCTTGTGCAGGAAATCCAGGCGCAGGTGCTTGTTGTAAATCTGTTGCGCAAATTCAAACAGATGCACTTCCAGCACCGGCTTGCCGTCCTGCCGCACCGTCGGGCGCACGCCGAGGCTCGCCACGCCCTGCAACACCCCCATGCCCTCCGCATGCGCCTGCACCACGAAAATGCCGGACAGCGGCGGGCGGTTATGTTTCAACTGGATATTGGCGGTCGGAAAACCGAGCTGCTTGCCCAGACCGTCGCCATGCTCCACGCGCCCGCTGATGCTGTAGGGCCGCCCCAGATAAGACTGCGCAACGCGCATGTTGCCCTCCGCCAGCGCGGTACGCACCGCCGTGCTGGAAATGCGCACCCCGTTATGCAGCACGCTATGCACCGCCTGCACCGCAAAGCCGCGCTGCAAGCCGATTTTTTCCATCAGCGCGAAATCGCCGGCACGCCCGCTGCCGAAACGGAAATCGTCGCCGATCAGCACGAATTTTGCCGACAGTTTTTCATGCAGCGCGTGAATGAAGCCCGCCGCGCTTATCTGCGCGAAACGCGCATTGAAACGGCATACATGCACGCGGTCGATGCCCATGAAAGCGAACAGCTCCAGTTTTTCGCGCAAGCTGGTTAGGCGAGTCGGTGCTTGTTGCGGCGCGAAAAACTCGCGCGGGTGCGGCTCGAAGATCACCACTGCCGCCGGCAGCCCGCGCGCCTGCGCCGCCGCACGCAGTTCGTTCAGCAACGCCTGATGGCCCAGATGCACCCCGTCGAAATTGCCGATGGTGAGCGCAACAGGCTGGGTATCGGGAGAATAAAGGCCGCGTAGAATCAACATGGGCGCGGATTATACCTTACGAGAAAGAAACTCAGGATTGAGGATCGAGGATTGAGCCAATGCAGTATGCGAGGTTTTTACTCAATCCTTACTCCTCCATTCCCAATTTTAGGTTTTAAGCCGTCCCGCCGACCGTCAGCCCGTCTATTCGCACCGTAGGCTGCCCCACGCCGACCGGCACGCTCTGCCCTTCCTTGCCGCAGGTGCCGACACCGGGGTCGAGCGCCATGTCGTTGCCGATCATCGAGATGCGCGTCAGCACGTCGGGGCCGTTGCCGATCAGCGTCGCGCCTTTGACCGGATGGGTGATCTTGCCGTCTTCGATCATGTAGGCTTCGGCGGTGGAAAACACGAATTTGCCGCTGGTGATGTCCACCTGGCCGCCGCCGAAATTCACCGCATACAGGCCATGCTTCACCGACGCGATGATTTCCTGAGGGTCCTTGTCGCCGTTGAGCATATAGGTATTGGTCATGCGCGGCATCGGCAGGTGCGCGTAGGACTCGCGCCGCGCATTGCCGGTGACCGGAACGCCCATCAGCCGCGCATTCAGGCTGTCCTGCAAATAGCCTCTGAGGATGCCGTTCTCGATCAGCGTGGTGCATTGTGCGGGATTGCCCTCATCGTCCATCTGCAATGAGCCGCGCCGACGTGCCAACGTGCCGTCGTCCACCACGGTCACGCCCTGCGCCGCAACGCGTTCGCCGACACGTCCGGAAAACGCCGAACTGCCCTTGCGGTTGAAGTCGCCTTCCAGCCCGTGACCGATCGCCTCGTGCAATAAAATTCCCGGCCAGCCGTTGCCCAGCACCACGGTCATGTTGCCCGCCGGGGCGGGCGCGGCATCGAGATTGGTCACCGCCTGATGCACTGCCAGCGCCGCATATTTGCGCAGCATCGCATCGTCGAAATAACCGTAATCGAAACGCCCGCCGCCGCCCGCCGAGCCTTGCTCGCGGCGGCCACCGCTCTCGACGATGACTTGCAGCGACAGGCGCACCAGCGGGCGGATATCGGCATTCAGCAAACCGTCGCTGCGCGCCACCATCACCACCTCGTATTCGCCGGCCAGCCCCGCCATCACCTGCTTCACCCGCGGATCGAGCGCGCGCGCGTAGCCTCCGAGCCGCTCCAGCAGCGCGACCTTGTCCGCATCCCTGAGGCTGGCGATCGGATCGTGCGGCAGATAAATCTCGCGCCGCGAGCCATGATGAATAACAGGCACAGTCTGCTCGCCGCCCTGTTTGGCGATGGCGCGCGTCGCCTGTGCCGCGCTTTCCAATGCGTTCAGGCTGATGTCGTCGGAATAGGCGAAGGCGGTTTTCTCGCCACTCACCGCGCGCACGCCGACCCCCTGGTCGATGTTGAAGCTGCCAGATTTGACGATGCCCTCCTCCAGCGACCAGCTCTCGGCGCGGCTGTACTGGAAATACAGGTCGGCGTAATCGAGACGGTGCGCCAGCATGCTGGCAAACACCTGTTCGATCTGGTGCGTTTCGATGGAATGCGGAGCCAGCAGCGTCTGCTGCGCGGTGGTGAATAGCGTGTCGAAGGATTGAATAGAAGTCATTGTCTGAAATTTCGTGTTGATCCGGGGTTTGAGGATGGGAAGGGATAAGGGGTAAGGGAGAAGGGTAAAAACAGCGGTAACCCCCGCCTTTACCCTTGAGCGGCAAAGCCGCGACCCCTTCTCCCTTCCCCCTTCCCCCTAAAATAAAACGCGGTGTGTCAGCGCGGGCAGGCTGGCGCGCAGGCTGGCCTGATAGGACGAATTCACTTCGGCGAGCACCACGCCGGAGCCGCGCGGCAATCGATCCAGCACCCGCCCCCACGGACCGACGATCATGCTGTTGCCGTGCGTCTCGCGCCCGTTGACGTGATAGCCGCCTTGCGCGGCGGCGATTACATACGCCAGATTTTCCACGGCGCGGGCGCGCACCAGCACTTCCCAGTGCATCTTGCCTGTGGTCTCGGTGAACGCGGCGGGCAGCACGATGATGTCCACATCTTTCATCGCGCGGAACAGCTCGGGGAAGCGCAAGTCGTAACAGACCGCCAGCCCGATGCGTCCGAACGGGCTGTCCACCACCACGACCTGATTGCCCGGCTCGATGGTTTTGGCTTCGTCATAACGCTCGTTGCCCAGCTCCAGATTAAACAGATGTATCTTGTCGTAGCGCGCCACTTGCTCGCCCTGCTCATCGAATACCAGGCAGCTGTTCAGCACCTTGCCCGGCGCGCTGGCCGCCAGCGGGATCGAACCGCCCACCAGCCATATCCTGTGTTGGCGTGCGATTTCGCCGAGGAACGACTGGATCGGCCCCTGCCCCGGCTGCTCGCGTATCGCAATTTTGTCCTGCTCGGCCATGCCCATGATGGCAAAAAATTCCGGCAGCACCACCAGGCGCGCGCCCTGTTCGGCGGCTTTGGCGATGAGGCGGCGCGCCTCGTCCAGATTACCCGTAATGTTCGGGCCGGAAGCCATTTGGATGGCGGCCACCTTGAATGCGTTGACTCTTGGTGCGGTAGTTCCTTGCGGCATGAATTGCTTTCTATTTACTCTGATTAATTGCCTTGGCCGGCACTTCAACTGGCGCTTCGCCAACCTTGATCACCTTCGGATCGCTCCAGGTGCCGCTGACATTGTATTCAAACGACACCAACTTATCGAGCGGATTGCCTAATGCTTTATTGACAATGAGCGAGCCGATACCGACCACCGGGCCGGCGGCAAAGGCGCCGAGCAGCGACACGCTATCGCCCAGCGTCGGCAGAATTCTTACGCGCAAATTCTGGGTTTCGCTGTTCAAATCGACGCTGCCTTTCATGGTCACTTTGGCGGAGGATCCGTCGATATGGAAATCCTGAGTATCCATCACACCCTGCCTAATCGTGGCATTGCCGTTGATGTTGTCGAATTGAAAACCGTCGCTGAACACGTCGGTGAAATCCAGCGTGATGCGTTTGGGCAATGCCTGCAGGCTGAGAATGCCGAGCAATTTGCCGATACCCGGATCCATTTTGAGGAATTGCCCCTTGCTGGTATCCAGCTTGAGTGAGCCGTCCAGCGTGGCATAGTTGAATTCGCCGGGATTGCCGGCCCATGACAAATCTGCCGCCAGTTTTCCGCTACCGCCCTTGACGGTACCGGGATAACCGGAGCGGGTCAAAATTTTCCCGGCATCGCTGATTTGCAGTAACAGATTGACCTGGGTTTGCGCACCAGCCTGGCCTTGTGCATTGGTTTGATTGGCGCGCCACACCCCGTCCCCGACCAGGCTGCCGTCCGGGTTGACGATATTCAACCGGCGCAACCGCCAGTCATCGCCGTCGGGGTGCCCCACCAGTTCCAGCCGCCCGACCTGTTTATTTCCCATCTGCAAATTCTCGATCGCAATTTGCAGCGCGGGCAGGATGCCGGGCGATGCCGATGCGGGCTGAACGGGGGCGGTAGCCGCGCGGTCATCGCCGCTCCACAGCAGGTTCTGCAACCTCGCCGTCAATTTGCCTTCACCACGCGACTGCCACTCCAACTCGCCATTCAGCGCGCTGCTGGATAACCGCGCGAACAATCCGTCGCCGCGCTTGCCCGCATCGATATTCAGGTTGTCGATATGCATCCCGAAGCCGTTCACCCTGTCGATCACGATATCCGCGCCGGCAATAGGCACGCCACCATCCATGCTGCCAGCCGCGCCGAACAGATCGCCCCAGCCCTGCAAAGACAGCTCCGGCAAACTACCTCTCAGCCATAAGCCTGCCCTGAGCTCGGTCGAAGGGCCTGTCCTGAGCTCGGTCGAAGCCTGCCCTGAGTTCGGTCGAAGGGGCTCGCCCCCGCTTCGCGAGGATTCAATGGCCCCAAGTTGCTCCAGCAGCCTCCGGGTACCAGATCGCCTCCCCTGATTACCGGAAATATTTTCTCCGCCGAAATTAATGATGCCGCGCCTGATAACCATTGCGCCATTTTCCTCGCGCCGCTCCAATCGCGCGCTAAGCAGCTTGCCCAGTTGCACACTAATGACATCCTGCTCCTCGGCGACATTCCCTCCGGTGCGGTTCGGGACAGGCCCTTCGACCGAGCTCAGGACAGGCTTCTTCTCCAGGCGCAACGGCATCGCTTCATTGGCGGGCTTGGCAAAGGGCTGCGGCAGATTGGAGCCAAGGCCCTGCAGGTTGGAATTGATGGTTAACTGCGCGGATTTTTTCTGTACGGCAATGTCGGCATCCCATGCCGCGCCGCCGTATAAATAATTCAGCAGCGGATGCGGATTGATCTTGCGCAGCGCGTCGAGGTTGCTGCGCCCTTTCACGGTGGCATGCACCACGCCGCCTGCGGCAGTCTGCACATTGATGCTGGCCGCCCCGCCCAGTATTTCCGCCGACACGCCTTGTGCCTGCATTCCCGATTCGGTGAATGCCAATTCGCCGCGCGTGTTGCGCAGCAGCGGCACGCCTTCGCCCAGATTGATATCGTTATTCTGTGCGCGGAATGCGCCGGATACTTTCACCGGTTTGTCGCCCGCCAACGGAACATGCACAAACAAATCCAGATGCCCGTTGCCGCTGGCGCTCATGCCGTCGGTAAAGCCGTCTATGTAGCCGCGCACCGGGCTCTGCTGGATGTATTGCAGAAAGGTATTGCTCGCGCCCGCCGCGCTTCCCTTTATTTCCAGCGGCAGATCATCGCTCAGCAAATCCGCGATGCCAACGGTGATGTTCTGCAAACGCGCATCCAGGATAGTCGCAGACGGCGACTTCACTTCCAGCTTGTTGCCGCGTATCCAGAATTCGCCCGAGATGTTTTCGATACGCGGCCAATCCTTGTCGAATTCCACCACAACATCCCGCGCATGCCCGCCGATTTCGAGCAACGCATCTTCCGTGCCGTCTAAAGGAAAATCGCTCAGGTTGCCCTTGACGCGCACGCGAAAATCCTCGGTATGCCCGGCCAGCATCGCGCCGTTCAGCCAGTCGTTATCTTCCTTGTCCAGCGCGATCAGCGGGGTGTAGCGGGCGGCGCGCCTGACATCGCCGCGCGTCAGGCTGACGGTCAGGTCCAGCACGCCCAAGGTACCTACCTTGGTCTGATAACTGCCATACAAGTTACCCGCCAGGTCGTCGTTGGCGACGGCCACATTATCGACGTTGATCAACAACTCCCCGCGTTTGCGCTGCCAGCCGGCCTGCCCGGTCAAAGCGGCAAAAAACAATGGTTCACGCATCACCCCCGGCATATCCACAACCAGATTGCGGGAATTGATATTCAGCCTGCCGCCCGCATCGCTGCCATCCACATCCGCCGACAAGCCGGAAAAGCCGGGCAGCGCGCCAACCTGGCGCAGCGCAAGGTTTTCGAACTTCCCCTTTATTTTGTAGCTTGGGATTTTGTAGCTATCCGGTTTTTCGAGCGCATCCTGCCATTGCGCATTCAGGCCGGACACCCTTCCTCTTGGCGCATACGCATCCAGTTTGGCGCGCAAACCGGCTTCCAGCGGCAGGAAATTGGCCAGGCCGGCGAGGCTTTCCAACTGCAGCAGATTGGCGCGCAGCTCGCTGACTGTAGTTTCCCCTTTGGCTGCGGTGCGGAAATAAAAATCCGTCGGTTGCAGCTCGACGCCGTTTTGCATTCGCAGCGCAAAATGCCTGGTGGAAACTTCCATGCCGCCCGCGACTTCTTTCCATGCGGCGCGGCTGCGCAAATCGAACAATCTCATTTCCGGCACATCCTCGGCCAGTTTGGTCACCACATCGCGCAGCTGCAGATCGGCGGCGATCCCTGTCACCTTGCCTGCCTCGACATCCAGCCAGCCGCGCAACGCACCGCGCCCCTGACTGAATTCGCCGGGCAAATCCAGCCAGGGCCGCCAGGCCGTCACATTGGTGTAATCAAGCTGGGTAAACAGCTGGCCGCGCCAGGCACTCAAGTCATCAAAACTTGCCCCATAAAAATCGCCGCGCACATCCAGCGGGGTCGCCAGTTCGGCTGGCGGTACGGCGCGCAACGCAAAGCGGTGATGGCTGAACAGGCTTTCGATGCGCAAATTGACCCGTTGCAACACCAGCGGCGGCGCATCGCGCTGTTCGTCCACCCAGACGATGAGCGCGTCGCGCGCCACCATGCGCGACTGGCGCAGCAGCCAGTCGGCCAGGTCGTTACCGCCGCCTTGCTTGGAAAGCGCCACGCCGCCGATGAAAATCTTCCCTTGCGCATCGCGGCGTATCAGCAATTCCGGCCTGTCGATTTCCAGGCTGGCCAGCCGCAGCTCCGCGGCGAACAGCGACATCCACGACACGCTGCCGTCAATGCGCGGCAGCACCAGCGCGGGTTGCCGCTGCTCGTTCAGGATACGCACATCGGCAAAGCTCAGGCGCGGCCGGAAGCCCTGCCAATCGCCTTCGATCCTGCCGATGGTCACCGGATTGCCGATCGCGCCCGCCAGAGATGCTGCGATCCGGTCGTGATATTGCCCGACATTCGGCAGCAGCCAATAGCGCAACATCAGGATCGCCAGCGCCGTCAGCACAGCCATCACCGCCGACGCGACGATGGCAAGTCGCGTCAGCCAGTTCAAACTGTGCCAGAGCAGGCGGATGGGAAGATATCTCAACATGAGTTCAGTTGTTAGTCGTTAGTTACTAGTTGGTAATTACGGTTTGATTTAACCAGCCATCAGCATCTAATGGCTAGCGACTGGCGGCTAATCATAAGACAATACGCATTCTAACTTGAAGCGCTTCCCCATGAATACCGCAATGGACTCACAGCCCGCAACCTTCGATAGCCTGTTACAAAAGACGCTGCGCTGCAGCCGTTATGCCAGGCGCGCGCTGGAAGTAGACCCTTCGCTGCTGAATTGGTTGCGGGAAAATTACTTCACGCCGTGCGACCGCGCGGAAATGCAGGACTTGTTGCGGCAGTGCGGCCTCAACCTTGACGATGAAGCGGAGCTGGCGCGCGCCGTGCGCAAGTTGCGCAAGCAGGTGATGGTCAAGCTGATCCTGCGCGACCTCAACGGGCTGGCCGGTTTGAACGAGGTGATGCAGGCGATGACGGCGCTGGCGGAAGTGTGCGTCCAGCAGGCGCAGGCCTGTTTGATGCAAGTCTTGCAGACGCAATACGGCACCCCGCTCGGCGAAACCGGCGCGCCGCAGCCCCTGCTGGTCATCGGCATGGGCAAACTGGGCGGCGGCGAACTGAATGTTTCGTCCGACATCGACCTGATTTTCGTCTACCCGGAGGACGGTGAAACGGATGGGGCGCGCAAGTTGAGCAACCATGAGTTCTTCACTCGCTTGGGACGCAAGCTGATTAACCTGATCAACGAGCCGACCGGCGACGGCTATGTATTCCGCGTGGACATGCGGCTGCGTCCCTACGGCGACAGCGGCCCGCTGGTGACGAGCTTCGCCGCGCTGGAGGAATACCTGGTCAGCCAGGGGCGCGAATGGGAGCGCTACGCGTGGATCAAGGCGCGCGTCATTTCCCCCCCCGATGATTCAAAAACGCATTGCCCGCAAACCGCCGAATTGATGCGGCTCGCGCAGCCGTTCGTGTTCCACAAATACCTCGACTTCGGCGCAATCGACTCGATGCGCAAGCTGCACGCGCAAATCCGCCAGGAGGTGCAGCGCCGCGATCTCCTCAACAACATCAAGCTCGGCCCGGGCGGCATCCGCGAGATCGAGTTCACCGCGCAGGTGTTCCAGTTGATACGCGGCGGGCGCGACGCCCAGTTGCGCATCCGCCCCACCCAGAAAGCTTTGCAGCAACTCGCAAAAAACGGCCAGTTGCCTGAAGCTGTCGTCGCCGAGCTGGATACGGCCTATGTGTTCCTGCGCAACCTCGAGCATCGCCTGCAATATCTGGACGACCAGCAAACCCAGGAGCTGCCGGAGAAGCCCGAAGACCGGGAGATAATCGCCGATGCGATGAACTACGCGGATTACGCCGCGCTGCTGGATGACCTGAATCGCCATCGCGCGCTGGTCAACCGGCAATTCGAACTGATTTTCGGAGAGTCACAGGAAGAACAGGACGACGTGCAACTCTGGCATGAAGAAATGACCGCCGAAGAATTACACCCCCGCCTCGAAAAGCTCGGCTACCGCGCCGCAAACGACAGCGCGCAGCGCCTGTTGCAACTGCAAGCCGGCAGCCGCTACCGGCAATTGCCGGAGCTCAGCCGACAGCGGCTGGACAAGCTGATCCCACAATTCATCGGCCTGTGCGCGCAGCAATCCAACCCGGACGAAACGCTGTCCAGATTGCTCGCGCTACTGGAAGGCATCAGCCGCCGCGCCTCCTATCTCGCCTTCCTCGCCGAATATCCGCAGGCCATGCAGCGCTTGACCCGGATGGTTTCCGCCAGCAGCTGGGCGGGCGAGTACATGACCCAGCATCCGGCGCTGCTCGACGAATTGCTGGACGCGCGCGAGATGTATCAGCCGCCGCAATGGCAGCAACTCGACCGCAACTTGCAAAACCGCCTGGACGATTGCGCCGGGGATGCAGAACGGCAACTGGATATGTTGCGCCTGGTCCAGCAGGAACAGACCTTCCAGTTGCTGGCGATGGACCTGCAAGGCCTGCTGCCGCTGGAAAAACTCAGCGACCACCTCTCCGATCTGGCCGACCTGCTGCTGCGCCATGTGCTGAGGCTGAGCTGGGCGACCGCGCGCAAGCGGCACCGCGACGAACCGAGATTCGCGATCATCGCGTACGGCAAGCTGGGCGGCAAGGAACTGAGCTATGCGTCCGACCTCGATCTGATTTTCCTCTACGATGACGACCATCCCGACGCGCAGGAAAACTACGCGCGGCTGGGGCAGCGCATCAACACCATGCTAAGCAGCTATACCTCTTCCGGCCGCCTGTACGAAACCGATTTGCGCCTGCGCCCGAACGGCGCGAGCGGCCTGCTGGTCAGCACGGTCGAGGCATTCACCGAATACCAGCAGAAGCAGGCATGGGTATGGGAACACCAGGCCCTGACGCGCGCGCGCTTCAGCGCGGGCGATGCGCAGGTCGGCGCCGCCTTCGAGGACATCCGCAAACAGGTGCTATGCCAGCCGCGCGACCTGGCTGCCTTGCGCAAGGAAATTCTTGTAATGCGCCAGAAAATGCTCGACGGCCACCACAACGACACCGATCTGTTCGACATCAAGCACGACCGGGGCGGCATGGTAGACATCGAGTTCATGGTGCAATACCTCGTGCTCGCCTACGCCCATCAGCACCCGCAACTGACCGCCAATATCGGCAACCTGGCGTTGCTCAAGCTGGCGGGCGAACTCGGCCTGATTCCCGTTGAGCTCGCCGAACAGACCCGCACGCTGTACCGCATGTTGCGCCAAACGCAACACCGCATCCGCCTCAACAGCCAGTTGCCATGCCGCGTTGAACACGGCCAGATCGAAGTTACCGCGTGCCGGAAGTTATGGGGATTGCTTTTCGAAAATGCTTAGGCGGGGGAAGCCGGAACTTCCGGCACTGCCCCCGGCAGCGGCGCATTCGCCCGGCGCGTGGAATCGTCGAGGCGCGCGGTGAGGCGATACATGACCATTTCGCCTTTGCCCTTGACGTGGATCGTGGCGGGAGGTTCGAAGGCGTAGTCATACCGGATCCGGTTGTAGGTTGTTTTATCCACCTGGATCACGCCCTGTACCGCTTCGTCGGTCAGACGGCTGGCAATGTTTACCGTGTCGCCCCATAAGTCGTAGATGAAACGCTTGGTGCCGATCACCCCGGCGACCACGGGGCCAGTGGCGATGCCGCTGTGTATGCCCAGCTTGAATCTGGACAGCTCGGGGTGATTGACCACAAAGTCGCGCATCTCCAAAGCCAGATCCGCGATATCGCAGGTGTAATCCACCCTGTCGCGGTTCAGCCCGCCGACCACCATGTAGGCATCGCCTATCGTCTTGATTTTTTCCACGCCGTATTTTTCGCTCAGCTCGTCAAAGCTGGAGAAAATAGTGTTGAGCAAAGCGACCATTTGTTCGGGAGAGAGCGACTCGGTCAGTTGCGTGAAATTCACCAGGTCGGCAAACATCACTGTCACATCCGCATGGCCGTCCGCGATCAGGCCCTGATGATTTTTAAGCCGCTGCGCGATGCTGTTTGGCAGCACGTTGAGCAACACGCGCTCGGATTTTTTTTGCTCCTCGGCCAGCAATTGATGCTGCTGGTCGAGCTGGTCCTTGATCTTGTCCATCTCCACGACAAAATAGCGCACCAGGAAATAAATGATGGAGGACATCGCGGCGAAATTGAGCGCGAAGAACACGCCGATGGTCTTTATCGGCATCCCGCCATCGCTTCCGTAACCGAGGAAGTAATCGAATAACCCCGACGCGGCCGTCATCACGATGTAGGCGACAAACCAGGGAATGGACTCGCGCCAGCCAGACACGACCAGCGCGCCGATCGGGGCAAGCAATGCCCACAGCATCACCCCACTCGATGTCACCGAACTGCCGAGGCTCCATTGCATGACAAACGGCGCAAACAAAAACAGGCCCAACTGCACAAAACGGAACGGCTCAAACCGCCTGGTTTTGAAATAGTAGATCAGCGAAGTTACGGAAATCAGTTGATAGCCCAAGGGCACATTCGCCGAGAAGTTCAGCCCCATCATCCAGTAAATGGCCAGCCACAACACCACCGCCAGGTTCATGAAGGCGCAGGCGAAAATCAACAGACTCTTGCGCAATTTTTCTTCTTGCGTATCTGTTGTTTCTGCGGTGATTTCAGGCAGTTCGATCATCGGTGCAGTTGCCCTTCGGCTATGGCTCATCAAGGCATCGTCCAGCAAACGCGGCAATCATACCCGAATTACCAGCTAAAATGAGGCTGGTTATTGAACTGGTTAATTTAACCATGCTTCTTCATAAACCGGCCAGAAAACGCTAGAATTCACGCTTTGCAACCGACTCATCAAAGGAAACCCCATTATGTCGATGTCCGACCGCGACGGCTTTATCTGGTATGACGGCAAGCTTGTGCCCTGGCGCGATGCCACGACCCATGTGCTGACCCACACGCTGCATTACGGCATGGGCGTGTTCGAAGGCTTGCGCGCCTACAAGGCTGAAAAGGGGACGGCTATCTTCCGTCTGCAGGAGCATACCGACCGGCTGTTCAATTCCGCATACATCTTCCAGATGAAGATGCCCTGGGACAAGGAGACCATCATGGAAGCGCATCGCGAAGTGGTGCGCGTCAACAAGCTGGAATCCTGCTACATCCGCCCGATCTGTTTTTACGGTTCCGAGGCGATGGGTATCGCCGCCACTGCCCTCAGTACCCACGTTGCCGTGGCCGCCTGGCCGTGGGGAGCGTACTTGGGCGAAGAGGGCATGGCAAAAGGCATCCGCGTCAAGACTTCCAGCTTCACCCGTCATCATGTCAATATCAATATGTGCCGCTCCAAATCGGTAGGCACTTATACCAACTCCATCCTGGCGCATCAGGAAGTGGCGCACGATGGCTACGATGAAGCGCTGCTGCTGGATGTGGACGGTTACGTTGCGGAAGGTGCCGGCGAAAACATCTTCATCGTCAAGAAAGGCAAGCTGTATACGCCCGATCTGACTTCCTGCCTGGAAGGGATCACGCGCGACTCGATTATCACGCTGGCAAAAGAACTCGGCATCGAGTTGATCGAGAAACGTATCACCCGCGATGAAGTGTATTGCGCAGATGAAGCCTTCTTCACCGGCACCGCGGCCGAGGTCACCCCGATCCGCGAACTGGACAACCGCACCATCGGCATCGGTTCGCGCGGCCCGATTACCACCCGGCTGCAACAGGCATTCTTTGATTGCGTCACCGGCAAGCACCCACAGCACACCGATTGGTTAGCCTACGTTTAAGGGAGAATATCGTGAGCAACGAAAACATCACCCAGCGCTACATCGAAGTCACCGCACACGACTTGCCATTGACCTGCCCGATGCCGGGCACGAGCCTGTGGAATGCCCACCCGAAAGTGATGATCCCGCTGAATCACGGCGGCGAAGCGCGTTGCCCGTATTGCGGCACCCTGTACAAATTCAAGGGCGAATTGCCCAGGGCACATCATTAACCCGATGCACGCTTTGGCTCGCGTAGGGTGCGTTTCACGCACCATGGTGCGTGAAACGCACCCTACAGCACACCATAAAAACGCATCCTGCTGATGCCCCAAACCGCGATACGCAAAATTCTAATTGTCGGCCCGAGCTGGGTAGGCGACTGCATGCTGATGCAGCCGATGCTGATGCGCCTCGGGCAACGCCATCCCGGTTGCCGCATCGACGTGTTCGCCCCGCCGTGGACGGAGAAACTGTTGCGCGCCATGCCGGAGGTGCATGAGGTCATCGCCAACCCTTTCCCGCACGGCGCGCTGCAACTGGCGGCGCGCTACCGGCTCGGCAAACAACTGCGCGCCGCGCGCTACGATCAGGCCATCGTGCTGCCCAACTCCTGGAAATCCGCGCTCGTGCCGTTCTTCGCGCATATCCCGCTGCGCACCGGCTTTACCGGCGAATCGCGCCATATCCTGCTCAACGATAAGCGCCAGCTCGACAAACAGAAACTGCCGCTGATGGTGGAGCGCTTCGCGCAACTTGCCGAAGATGCACAAGGCGAGATTCCACGCCCGCTGGCGAACCCCAAACTGACAATTGGCGAGGCGCAACGCGACGCTACCCTGCACAAACTCAATACGAAAAACTTATGTCCGGGCACCCGCCTGACGCTGGATCAACCCGTCGCGGCATTCTGCCCCGGCGCCGAGTATGGCCCCGCCAAGCGCTGGCCGGCAGCCTACTATGCGAACATCGCCCAACGTCTGCGGCAACGCGGCTATACGGTATGGCTGATCGGTTCCGCCAAGGACAGGCATGCCGCTGAAGAAATCAACCAACTTGCCGGCGCACAATGCACCAACCTGTGCGGCAGCACCGATCTGGGCGATGCCCTCGCGCTGCTGGCATGCGCGCAACTGGTAATCAGCAACGACTCCGGCCTGATGCACCTGGCTGCCGCGCTGGATCGGCCGATGCTGGCGCTGTTCGGCTCGAGCAGCCCGCAGTTCACCCCGCCGCTGTCAGTACATGCCCAAGTGGTAAAAATCGACATCGAGTGCAGCCCATGTTTCAAACGCGAATGCCCATTGGGGCATTTCAACTGCATGATGCAACTGACCCCGGACATGGTGTGGGACAGATTAACCCCTCTCATTCAAGGCTAATAACCATGTTAAAAACCGTACCCAAGGAAATCTTCAAGGCCTATGACATCCGCGGCATCGTCGGCAAGACGCTGACAGCCGAAGTAGTGGAGGCCATCGGCCATGCTCTCGGCTCGGAAGCTGCGGCGCGCGAACAACGCACGATCGCGATCGGCCGCGACGGTCGCCTGTCCGGCCCGGAACTGATCGCCGCGCTGGCGCGCGGCATCCGCAAAAGCGGCATCGACGTGATCGATGTCGGCTGTGTCGCGACGCCGATGGTGTATTTCGCCGCCTACCATTTGCAGACCAACTGCGCGGTAATGCTCACCGGCAGCGGCGAGGCGATACAGAAGCTGCGCTCACGCATCGAACAGGGCGATCTCGCGCATGGCTCCGGCAGCTACACGCAACAAGACATCGGCGCGGATTACATCGCGCGCATCGTCTCCGATGTCAGGCTGGCGCGCCCGATGAAGATCACCGTGGACTGCGGCAACGGCGTGGCCGGCGCTTATGTGGCCAACCTGTACCGCCAGCTCGGTTGCGAAGTAGAGGAAATGTACTGCGAGGTGGACGGCCATTTCCCGAACCACCATCCCGACCCGTCAGACCCGCACAACCTCGAAGACCTGATCGCCGCATTGCGCGGCAACGACAGCGAACTGGGCCTGGCGTTCGACGGCGACGGCGACCGGCTCGGCGTGGTCACCCAGGACGGCAGGATCATCTATCCGGATCGCCAGCTGATGCTGTTCGCCTGGATACGCGACCATGGCGGCAAGCCGACGCTATGGAAGACCGGGCATTCGCTGGTCAAGGCGAAGATGCGCGAAACCGGCGCGCTGCTCGCCGGCGAGATGAGCGGTCACATGTTCTTCAAGGAACGCTGGTATGGCTTCGACGACGGGCTATACAGTGGCGCGCGCCTGCTGGAAATTTTGAGCAAGGTAGCAAACCCGAGCGCCACGCTGAACGCGCTGCCGGACGCGTTCTGCACCCCGGAGCTGCATATCCGCACCGCCGAAGGCGAGAACCACGCGCTGCTCGCGCAATTGCAGCAAACCGCAAAATTTGCCGATGCGCCTATGTTTACTGATGCAAGGGAAATCATCACGCTGGACGGGCTGCGCGTGGAATATGCCGACGGCTTCGGCTTGGCGCGCCCCAGCAACACCACACCGGTGATCGTGCTGCGCTTCGAGGCGGACAGCGAGGCTGCGCTGCAGCGCATCCAGGACGACTTCCGCAAAATGTTCCGGCAGGCCGCGCCGCATTTGCAACTGCCATTCTAAAAAACAGGAATTACCCCCAGACAATCTATTGAGCTGATTTTCATCGTAGGAGCACGCCCTGCGTGCGATTGAGCATGATTTCGCGAGCAGGGCTCGCTCCTACCCATACGTTTAACCTCTAATGGGTTATTTAGGTTTGCCAGCAGATCATCGAAACATCTGATGTAGGCAGAGTAACGGTCAGGATCGCCCCGTTGCGCTCTTCCCTGTGGCAAAGGCCCGCTCGCGCGGTTGCATCCAGTAGGCCAACTGCTCGCGGAAAAATCCGCTGAACTGTTCAAGGTCAACCGGCTTGGCCACGAAACTGTTCGCGCCGACCTGATAACTCATCAATATGTCCGCCTGGGTATGCTCCGCAGAAAATACCACGATCGGAATATCGCGCGTGGCGGCATGCATGCGCAGCTTGCGCAACACCGCCAAGCCATCCAGTTTCGGCAGCTTCAGATCCATCAGGATGATATGCGGCATTTGTTCCTTTTTTGCGATACTGCCGTTTAACCAATCCAGCACGGCATCGCCGCCCCCGACCACGGTCAAATTGACCTCCGGACAGGACTCCTCGGCGGCGCGGTGCGCCAAATCCGTTGCCCGCAAATCATCCTCGACCAGCAATACGCTATAACGGCCTGTGTTCACCCGTATCGCTCCTTATGTGCGAGCCTGCACCCAGGCAGCAACCGAAGCCAGCGCATTAGCCAAATTTTCCGGTTGCGTGCCGCCTGCCATCGCCATGTCCGGAGCTGCTGCGACACGGTGGCGACGAAGTCGCTCCTGTGCGGGAGCAGCTTGCAAGGCCGGACTCACCATGCTCATAACTTTGCCTTCACCCAGGCTGGAACTGAGGCCAGCGCCGCAGCCAGATGCTCCGGTTGCGTGCCGCCTGCCATCGCCATGTCCGGCCTGCCGCCTCCCTTGCCGCCGACCTGCTGCGCGACCATATTCACCAGTTCTCCTGCCTTGATTTTTGCGGTCAGGTCGGGGGTCACACCGGCAATCAGACTTACCTTGCCGTCGGCTACCGCTGCCAGCACAATCGCAGCCGATTTGAGCTTGTCCTTGAGCTTGTCGAGCGTCTCGCGCAACCCCGTGGCATCTGCACCCTCCAGTTGTGCGGCCAGCACCTTGATGCCATTGATCTCCGCCGCCTGGTCGACGAGATCATCGCCTTGCGCGCTGGCCAGTTTCGATTTCAGCCGCGCCAGTTCTTTTTCCAGCGCCCTCATGTTGTCGAGGATTTGTGTGACGCGCGCCGCCGCCTCCTGCGGCTGCGCCTTGACCGCATCCGCCACCTGGCGCAATTGCATCTCCTGCTGCTGCACCAGCGCCAGCGCACCCTCGCCGGTTATCGCCTCGACACGCCGCACACCTGCCGCCACACCGCTCTCCGCGACGATCTTGAACAGGCCGATGTCGCCGGTGCGCTTGACATGCGTGCCGCCGCACAGCTCGCGCGACGAGCCGATGTCCAGCACGCGCACCTCGTCGCCGTACTTCTCGCCGAACAGCATCATCGCGCCGGTCTTCTGCGCATCCTCGATGGACATCACGCGCGCCTGGCACTCGACGTTAGCGAGTATTTCGGCGTTCACGATGCTTTCCACCTTGCGGATTTCCGCATCGCTCAGCGGCTGGGTATGCACGAAGTCGAAGCGCGTCTTGTCCGCATCCACCTGCGAGCCCTTCTGCTGCACATGACTGCCGAGCACTTCCCTTAACGCCTTGTGCATCAGGTGAGTCGCCGAGTGGTTGCGTATCGTGTGGTTGCGCGCCGCGACATCTACCCTGGCGGTGACGCCGTTGCCCACGGTCAGCTTGCCGGTCTTCACCACACCATGATGGCCAAACACGCTGGCCTGAATCTTCTGCGTATCCTCCACCGCGAAAATGCCATGCACGCTGCGCAGTTCGCCGCAGTCGCCGACCTGCCCGCCGGACTCGGCGTAGAACGGCGTGTCGTCCAGCACCGCCACGCCGACTTCGCCCTCGTTCAGCGTATTCACCGGCACGCCGTCCTTGTATAAAGCCAGCACATTGCCCTTGCTTTCCAGCAGCTCATAACCGTGAAAGACCGTTGCCGGGCCGTCGTATTCGAGATTCGCCGCCATTTTGAATTTTCCGGACGCGCGCGCCTGCTCCTTCTGCTGCGCCATCGCCTTGTCAAAAGCCGCGACGTCGACCGCAACATCATGCTCGCGGCATACATCCTGCGTCAGGTCGAGCGGAAAACCGTAGGTGTCGTGCAGCTTGAACGCGGTCTCGCCGTTGAACACCTTGCCGCCCTGCTTCGCCATCTCGGCCAAGTCAGCTTCGAGTATCGCCATGCCATGCTCGATCGTGCTGAAGAAGCGCTCCTCTTCCAGCTTGAGGATTCCCTTCACGCGCACATTTTCCGCGGTCAGTTCGGGATAGGCCGTTCCCATTTCAGCGACCAGATCCGGCACCATCTTGTGGAAGAACGCGTCGCGCAT
Source organism: Nitrosomonadales bacterium (assembly GCA_016183575.1). Taxonomy (GTDB): domain Bacteria; phylum Pseudomonadota; class Gammaproteobacteria; order Burkholderiales; family Gallionellaceae; genus Gallionella. The sequence goes on from JACPEI010000086.1 coordinate 17,835, forward strand.
GCCCAGCTTGTAGCCGTGGCGGATCGCGCGGCGGATGATGCGGCGCAACACGTAGCCGCGCCCCTCATTGCCTGGGATCACGCCGTCGGCGATCAGGAACGAGCAGGCGCGGATATGATCGGCCAGCACCTTCAGCGAAGGAGAATTCATATCGGCGCAATGGGTCTCGCGCGCCGCCGCACGGATCAGCGCCTGGAACAGATCGATCTCGTAATTGGCATGCACGCCTTGCAACACCGCCGAGATGCGCTCCAGCCCCATGCCGGTATCCACCGATGGCTTGGGCAGCGGATGCATCACGCCGTGCTCGTCGCGGTTGAACTGCATGAATACGTTGTTCCAGATTTCGATGTAGCGGTCGCCGTCTTCCTCGGGCGTACCGGGCAGGCCGCCCGGGATATGCTCACCGTGATCGTAGAAGATTTCGGTGCAGGGGCCGCAAGGGCCGGTATCGCCCATCATCCAGAAGTTGTCGGAGGCATAGCGCGCCCCCTTGTTGTCGCCGATGCGGATCACCCGCCCGGCAGGCACGCCGATCTCTTTGGTCCAGATGTCATAGGCCTCGTCGTCCTCGGCATACACGGTGACGTAAAGCTTATCCTTGGGCAGTTTGAACACCACCGTCAGCAGTTCCCAGGCGTAATTGATCGCGTCGCGCTTGAAATAATCGCCGAAGCTGAAGTTGCCGAGCATCTCGAAGAAGGTACGGTGGCGCGCGGTATAGCCGACGTTCTCCAGATCGTTGTGCTTGCCGCCGGCGCGCACGCATTTCTGCGATGACGCGGCGCGCGTATAAGGTCGTTTGTCGAAACCGAGGAACACATCCTTGAACTGGTTCATCCCCGCGTTGGTGAACAACAGCGTCGGGTCTTCGTGCGGCACCAGCGAACTGGAGGCGACTACCGTGTGTCCTTTTGACGCAAAATAATCCAGGAATTTCTGGCGGATTTCACTGCTTTTCATGTTTTGCATCCATCGCTAATATCGTTGCAACAGGCGGCTTCTGGGCGCACCGGACAAGGTGCGCATCATACCACGCGGGGCTCCGGCAGCTATACCACGGATGGAAAGGAAGGCAGTAGTTGTAGGGCGCAAAACCCTGTCCTGGGTTTGTCGAAGGGCAGCGGTCATTGCACCATTTACCGTAAAACATCCGGTGCAATGCTCTACGTTTATTGCACCCTACGCGAGTTCATGCTTGCACCTGCCGCTTAAAAGCTTCGAGTATCCGAACCGCCAATTTTTCGTCAGCAGCTAAGCCTGCGACTCCAACGACGGCGAGCGAAGCAATGATTTCAGCGAACTTCAGGACTTCAAGGATTTCTTCTCTCGCGTAGTTTGCCTCGATCCCGTCCGCTGTATTCCAACGCTGCACATGTAGGCCTCCTGTATGCGTGTACGCACACATCGACTTCCATGTCTTTTGTTTGATTTGCGATAGTACCTTTTCGTTGAACAAATCGAGCATTTCCAATTGGTTGAGCAAGCAATCTATCCTAGGCGGCTCTTTGCCTTGAATGAAGGCTTCGACCAGCGCATCGCTTGCGCACTGCGACAACCATTCGCCGCGAACGTAGGCTTCGAATTCCACACGAACAAGGGAGAATGCGGCGGCAAACAGTCTCCACTCGATAAGCTGCACGATCGCGTGGTGATGTTCTTGGGCGATCGCGAAACATGAGCCAGCTGCCCGCACTCGATTGTTACTAGGAACGTCCAAGTCATGGACGAACAGTCGTAGTTCTTCTACGTAACGCGCGGCACAGGAAATCTCATCGTCTGTCAGCATGGGTTCTAGCGTATTTTAGGCGACATGGGTTCGCCATGTTATGCAATAGACCAAGCATCATCAGTCTTCAGCATTGGAAGTCCGCAGCACCTGAAAAATCACCTCGAACCCGAAGCCGCGCGATTGCAGAAAGCGCATCTGCTTGGCTTTTTCCCTGGCATCCTGCGGCAGCGTGCCGAATTTTCTTTGCCACACGTCGCGCGCCGCTTCCAGTTCGCTTTCCTTCAATGCGGGCAACGCGGCCTCGATCAGCTCTTCCGCGATGCCCTTCTGGCGCAATTCATGCATGATGCGTTGCGTGCCGAATCGCCTGCGCTTGGCATGCAGCAATTGCGTGGCGGCGCGTGCATCCGACAACCAACCGCGCGTCGTCAAATCGTCCAGCAGCGCATCCAGATCGACTGACCCGGAGGAATCAAATGACTGCCCGAAATCTTCACCTATTTGCACGTGCGGCAAAAGCTTGCCGCGCAGCTCGGCGCAGCTGTATTCGCGGCGCGCCAGATATTGCAGGGCGCGCGCGCGCAGGCTTAACTCAGGCTTTTTCCTCACCCAAGTGCCCGGCCATAACCAGCCACTTGGCTGTTGTCTTTATGACAGCTTAGTGGAATGGCTAGTAGTTCCATCAAAAGTTATTCGGAGGATTTCGCGCCCGCTTTTGCACTGGCCTTATCGGCCTTCGCAGTCGCTTTTTGGCCGCCATCGAGCAGTGCCACACCGACTGCTTCGCGCACCTTGTTTTCAATCTCGAACGCGACGTCAGGATGCTCGCGCAGGTATTCGCGCGCATTATCCTTGCCTTGGCCGATCTTTTCGCCCTTATAGGCATACCAGGCGCCGGCTTTTTCCACCAGTTTGTGCTGCACGCCAAGGTCGATGATCTCGCCTTCGCGCGAGATTCCCTCGCCGTACAGAATGTCGAACAACGCTTCGCGGAACGGCGGCGCGACCTTGTTCTTCACCACCTTGACGCGCGTCTCGTTGCCGATCACTTCATCGCCCTTCTTGATCGCGCCGATGCGGCGGATGTCGAGGCGCACCGACGCGTAAAACTTGAGCGCATTGCCGCCGGTGGTGGTTTCCGGGTTGCCGAACATCACGCCGATCTTCATGCGGATCTGGTTGATGAAAATCACCAGCGTGTTGGAACGATTGATGTTGCCGGTCAGCTTGCGCAGCGCCTGCGACATCAGGCGCGCATGCAGACCCATTTGCGCATCACCCATTTCGCCTTCGATTTCGGCCTTGGGTGTCAATGCGGCGACCGAGTCGATCACCACCACATCCACCGAGGCGGAACGCACCAGCATGTCGGTGATCTCCAGCGCCTGTTCGCCGTTGTCCGGCTGCGAGATCAGCAGGTCTTCGACCTTCACGCCGAGCTTCTGCGCGTAGCTTGGATCGAGCGCGTGTTCCGCGTCGATGAATGCCGCCGTGCCGCCCAGCTTCTGCATTTCGGCGATAACCTGCAAGGCCAGCGTGGTCTTGCCGGATGATTCCGGGCCGTAGATTTCAATCACGCGACCGCGCGGCAGGCCGCCAACGCCGAGCGCGATGTCCAGGCCCAGCGAGCCGGTGGACACGACCTGAATATCGCGCGCCACGTCGTGCTCACCGAGGCGCATGATCGAACCCTTGCCGAACTGCTTCTCGATCTGGCTCAGAGCCGCCGCGAGTGCCTTGCTTTTATTGTCATCCATTACGATCCCCTTTCAAAAAATGGTGCGGGATTGTGGCACATCAATTCGCACTTGTACAGAACGAACGTTCTTTATTATTTTCCTGGCAAGTATGGCAAGCCTCCCCGGTGATGAAACCCGCCATGCCCGTTTCCCTCACCCCGGCTTCAGGCGGAACTCCTGGGGTACCCCGCAAGCAGCGAATCTAAGCCAGTTCCGTCCGCCGCCCGAGCAGGTCGATCACGCCCTGCAAGGCAATATGCGCCGCTTGGGCGCGCACTCCAGCACGGTTGCCGTTGATTTGATGCCGCTGCGCGTGAGTCGCGCCATGTTTGATTCCCCAGGCGAACCACACCGTGCCAACCGGCTTGTCCGGCGTGCCGCCCTCCGGCCCGGCGATGCCGCTGACCGCCACTGCCAGTTGTGCCGCGCTGTTGGCCAGCGCGCCCGCCACCATTTCGCGCACCACCGCCTCGGACACCGCGCCATGCTGAATGAGCATTGTTTCGCTCACGCCCAGCATCTGCTGCTTGGCGAGGTTGGAATAAGTGATGAAGCCGCGCTCGAACCATGCCGAGCTGCCCGCCACATCGGTGATGGCGTGCGCCACGCCGCCGCCAGTGCAGGATTCCGCCGTCGCCAGCATCAGCCCGTGCGATTTGAGCAAGCCACCGACCTGTGCAGCCAGTATGTCCATTTAAACCTCAAAACAAAATCTGTCCACGAAAATCACAAAAGGCACGAAAGAAAACCCCGAACAAAAATTTTCGTGTGTTTCGTGCATTTCGTGGACTGTGGTTTTTAACCCAAACCGCGCGCCAGATCGTTCTGGATATCGACCACTGCCTCCAGCCCGACCGCGATGCGGATCAGGCCGTCGGTGATGCCCGCCGCGGCGCGCGCCTCGGGTGCGATGCGCCCGTGGGTGGTGCTCGCCGGATGGGTGATGGTGGTCTTGGTGTCGCCCAGGTTGGCGGTGATCGAGATCATCCGCGTGTTGTCGATCACGCGCCATGCGGCCTCTTTGCCGCCCTTAACCTCGAACGACACGATGCCGCCGCCGGTTTTTTGCTGGCGCATCGCCAATTCGTGCTGCGGATGCGACGGCAGGCCCGGATAGAACACCCGCGCCACGTTGGGCTGCGCTTCCAGCCAGCGCGCCAGCTCCAGCGAGTTGGCGCTGTGCGCGTCCATGCGGATTTTGAGCGTCTCCAACCCCTTCAGGAATATCCACGCGTTGAACGCGCTCATCGTCGGGCC
>JACPEI010000087.1 GCA_016183575.1 Nitrosomonadales bacterium
ACAAATAAAAACGCTCAATCCATTTATAATTCAGAAGCAGATTCAGCCTAAACTGAAAGCCGTTTTCAAACTTCTTCGGTAACCACCGAACTTGAGGAAACGATCCATTCCTTCGGTAACCTTTTATCTTGAGGCAATGCGCCTGGCAGCCTGCCGGGTTTGAGGAATCGAAGCGAAAATTCGGCTGGGCGAGGGCAGATTTTGCCGGTTTTGCAGGTCAATAGTCGTTCTATTGACCAATAAAGCGGTGAAATATGCACCGGTCAGGCGGATTTGCAGCCGATTTCCTTTAAGCCCGACAGGCTGCCAGATATTCATGGAAGCGACGATTTGTTGAGAACTGGCTGTGCTGTGGTTTAGAATGCGCCCTCCCGATTTTTTGGATTTCAACTTTGTCTTCGCCTGTTTTGGCCGAAATTTGCGAGCTTAATTTCGCCTACGATAAACGTCCCGTGCTGCAGGGCATCAACATGGTTTTTCCGAAGGGAAAGCTGATCGCCATCATGGGATTGAGCGGCTGCGGAAAAACCACGTTGCTGCGCCATATCGGCGGCGCGCTCAAGCCGACCAAGGGCTGCGTCAAGGTGGATGGGCAGGTGGTTCACGAGCTGGGCCAGGACGGCTTGTATGCGATGCGGCGCAAGATGGGGATGCTGTTCCAGTTCGGCGCGCTGTTTACCGATATGTCGGTATATGACAACGTGGCATTCCAGATGCGCGAACATACCGACCTGCCGGAAGAAATTATTCACGATCTGGTATTGATGAAACTGCACGCCGTGGGGTTGCGCGGCACGCATAACCTGATGCCTTCCGAACTATCCGGCGGCATGGCGCGGCGCGTGGCTCTGGCGCGTACCGTGGCGCTCGATCCGATGCTGATCATGTATGATGAACCGTTTGCCGGGCTGGATCCGATTTCGCTGACCGTGGTCGGCGATTTGATCCGCCGCCTGAACGATGCGCTGGGTGCGACTTCGATCATCGTCACGCACGACATACAGGAGTCGCTGAAGATTGTGGATTATGTTTATTTCATGGCCAACGGCGTGATCGAGGCGGAAGGGACGCCAGCTGAAATCCGTGCGTCGGGCAGGGAATTAGGGAATTGGCCATCGCGTCATCAATGCGGTGTGGCGCATCGGTGTGGCGACGCGTTTTTTTCTGCTCACGCTGACGCACTCGGGCAGCGGTTTCCGGCGCTTCCATCTGATCATCAAGGAGTTGTTTTCCACCGGCGTGATGTCGCTTATTATTATCATGGTGGCGGGGTTGTTTGTCGGCATGGTGCTTGGCCTGCAGGGCTATGAAACACTCAAGCGCTACGGCTCCGAATCGGCGCTGGGCAGCATGGTGGCGTTGAGTCTGGTGCGCGAACTGGGGCCGGTGGTGGCCGCACTGCTGTTTGCCAGCCGCGCCGGTTCGGCGATGACGGCGGAAATCGGCCTGATGAGGGCGACCGAACAGATATCGGCAATGGAAATGATGGCGGTCAATCCGATCGCGCGCATCGTTGCGCCGCGTTTCTGGGCAGGCGTGAT
>JACPEI010000088.1 GCA_016183575.1 Nitrosomonadales bacterium
ATTTCCACAATGGATAACGGTTCATTGAAACCTCTTGATTAACGCGCGCAACAATTCCTGCCGGAAAAATCCGGGCCGGGATTATTTGATGGACTTGATGGTTCCCTTGGGCAACACGGCCTGAATCGAGGATTTCTGCACCGTCACTTCGATGTTCTCGGCGAGCTCCACACCCACGTATTGCTCGAACACTTTACTGATGCGACCCAATTCACCGCCCCCCGTCACGACCTCGTCGCCGCGCTGCAACGCTTCAATCATGGCTTTTTGCTCCTTGGCGCGCTTGCTTTGCGGGCGCAGGATGAAAAAATAGAATACCGCGGCCAGAACGACCAGCGGGAGAAAATCCATGATACCGGCACCCTGCACCGGTGCGGCCGCTTCAGCATAAGCATTACTGATAAACATTATTCAATCTCCGAGGTTAAATCAAAAGGCGCGCATTCTAACACGAAGCGCGGGGTATCTTCACGCTCCCCCGCCGCGCAGTTGCCTGAAGCGCGCCACAAAAGCATCAAACGCATCCGCCTCGATGGCAGCGCGAATTTCGCCCATCAACTGCTGGTAATAATGCAGGTTGTGGATGGTGTTCAGGCGCGCGCCGAGAATCTCGCCGAGCCGGTGCAGATGGTGCAGGTAGGCGCGGCTGAAGTTGCGGCAGGTGTAGCACTGGCAATCTTCGTCGAGCGGGCGCGTATCCAGGCGATATTGCGCATTCTTGATCTTGATGTCGCCATGGCGGGTGAACATCATGCCGTTGCGCGCATTGCGCGTCGGCATCACGCAATCGAACATGTCGATGCCCTGCGCGACCGCCGCCACGATGTCTTCCGGCGTGCCCACCCCCATCAGGTAGCGCGGCTTGTCTTGCGGCAGCTGCGGCGCGGTGTGCGCGAGGATGCGCAGCATATCCTCCTTGGGCTCGCCGACCGACAGCCCGCCGATGGCGTAGCCGTCGAAACCGATATTCACCAGTTCGCGCAGCGACTCGTCGCGCAGGTTCTCGTACATGCCGCCCTGCACGATGCCGAACAGCGCGTTGGAATTCCCCTCGTGCGCCCGCTTGCTGCGCTCCGCCCAGCGCAACGACAAACGCATCGAATCCGCCGCCTCGCGCTCGCTGGCCGGATACGGCGTGCATTCGTCGAAGATCATCGCGATGTCGGAATTCAGCACGCGCTGGATGCGCATCGATTCTTCCGGCGTGAGGAACAACTTGTCGCCGTTCACCGGCGACTGGAACTTCACCCCCTCCTCGGTGATCTTGCGCAACGCGCCAAGGCTGAACACCTGGAACCCGCCGGAGTCGGTGAGGATCGGCCCGTCCCAGCCCATGAAGCGGTGCAGCCCGCCATGCGCCGCGATCACCTCCAGGCCAGGGCGCAGCCACAGGTGAAAGGTGTTACCCAGCACGATATGCGCGCCGATCTCGTGCAGCTCGGCGGGCGACATCGCTTTTACCGTGCCATAGGTCCCCACCGGCATGAACGCCGGGGTCTGCACCGTGCCGTGCGCCAGCTCCAGCGTACCGCGCCGGGCAGCGCCCGAAATATTGTGCAAAGTGAATTTCATAAAATATCTTCCAGATAAACCCTGATTCAGCCACAGAGAACACAGAGTACACAGAGAAAGGCAAAACCTCCGGGGTTTCTCTGTGATCTCTGTGTTCTCTGATATGACCACTAGTGTTGCAAATCATAAATTACAAAACATTGTTTGGAACCTACCCGCGTCCCCGTAGGGCGGATGAGCCGCAGGCGTTATCCGCCGAATGGGATTCTCATACGGCGGAAGGCGCTGCGCTTTTCCGCCCTACGGGTTTTGCATGTTCCGATAATTCTGTGACGCAATACTAGCCATTCGACTAGGCTGCCAAAAGACGTCAGCCAAGTCGCTGGCTATGTGGCTAATTTATTGTTTTTTCTCTTTCAATCAGCATCGCATCCCCGTAACTGAAGAAACGATATTCGTTCGCAACCGCATGGCGATACGCCGCCAGCATTTGCTCCATCCCGCCGAACGCGCACACCAGCATCAGCAGCGTGGATCTGGGCAGATGAAAATTGGTCAGCAGCATATCCACCACGCGAAAACGGTAGCCCGGCGTGATGAAGATGCGCGTCTCGCCGTTCCCCGCCTGCAACTCCCCTGATTGGGCCGCACTCTCCAGCGCACGCAGACTGGTTGTCCCGACCGCGATCACTCGCCCGCCTACGCCATGCGCCCGGGCTATCGCATCCACGGTGGCCTGCGGGATCTCATAGCATTCGCTGTGCATGACATGCTCGCGGACATATTCAGCGCGCACCGGCTGGAACGTTCCGGCGCCGACATGCAGCGTGACATAGGCGATCCGCGCCCCCTTGGCGCGCAAGGCTTGCAGCATGGCCTCGTCGAAATGCAGCCCCGCCGTGGGGGCCGCCACCGCGCCTGCCGCGCGCGCGAACACCGTCTGGTAGCGTTGCTCGTCCCCGGCATCCGCCGCATGCGTAATATAGGGCGGCAAAGGCAAGCTGCCATGGCGTTCGAGCAACGCCAGCACGGGTTCCTCCCCGGCAAAGCGCAGACGGAAAAATTCGCCCTCGCGCCCCAGCACCTCTACAGTCAAGGCTTCCTCACCCGCAAGGGGTACGCCGGTGGGTACCCCGCTGCGGCGCAGCGACCCTGCCGCAGCCAGCAGCAGGCGGCTGCCCGCCTTGGGCGACTTGCTGGCGCGCACTTGCGCCAGCACCTCATGTTCGTTCAGCACGCGCTCGACCAGCACCTCGATCCTGCCGCCGCTGTCCTTGTTGCCGAACAACCGCGCCTTGATCACGCGCGTGTCGTTCAGCACCAGCACATCGCCCGCCCTGACCAGCCGCAACAGGTCGGCAAAACGGCAATCTTCCAGCGCGCCATCATGCGCATACAGCAAGCGGCTCGCGCCGCGCCGTTCGGGCGGGTGCTGCGCGATCAGATGTTCCGGCAGGGCAAAATCAAATTTATCGGTACGCATGAACAACGGCGGAATTTTCGAAGGCGGG
>JACPEI010000013.1 GCA_016183575.1 Nitrosomonadales bacterium
ATGCCTCCACCGCAACATCAGAGGCAGAAAGTAGTGAAATTGAGCTACACTTATCCGCAGCCGCCACCCAAAACGGCGGCTAAAGTGCCTGGGTAAAATTCAACGCGCAGGACTGGGTAATTTTAAACGCGCACCGACAGTAAGCGACTCGCCTCAACAATATACGGGTACGGTAAATAGTCTTTTTTTCAAATATTTTTTGCGCACTTTTGCATCGGTCGATGTTGATAAGCAAAATGTCTCTGATAGTCCCGCGGATATAACGGATGCAAACTGGACGCACGGTGTGGCAAATAGTGGTGCAAAGTTTGTAGTACTTAATCTGGCTGAAAATAAAGCACTCTTAATTGCTGGGCGAAAGATACGATTCGCCAACGGCGATGTCCGGATGGTTACAAGTCAAAATGAAACCGGGAAGTATCTCGCCATTACCCTGGATGGAACATTATTAGATAGTTCAAAGATTGGCTTCCCAAATCAATTCGAGGTTTTGAAATGAGCAATGCACTTATCGGGTTTTCCGGTTTTGTCGGGTCAACGCTTCTAAAGCAAGCTACATTCGAATCTCTTTATCGTTCGACCAATATTGGCGAGATTGCCGGTCAGCAATTTGATACCGTTGTCTGCGCAGGCGCTCCGGCACAAAAGTGGATAGCGAACCGTGAGCCTGAGGCAGATCGGCAAAAAATCGAAGGACTCATTGCGCATCTGAAAGCGATGACATGCAAAACTTTCGTGTTAATCAGCACGGTAGATGTCTTCAAGAATCCGATAGGTGTTGATGAAGATACAGCTGTCGAAGAAGTGGAACTTCATGCTTATGGTTTGAATCGTCGCTTGCTGGAAAAATTTGTCGAGGGTCACTTCTCCAATCATCTGATCGTTCGCTTGCCCGGTTTGGTGGGGCCCGGATTGCGCAAGAACGTCATCTTCGATTTCCTGAATGACAATAATCTTCACGCGATCGATAGCCGGGGCGTGTTCCAGTTCTACCCGATGATCAATCTTTGGTATGACATTCAGGTCGCGCTTGATGCAGGCCTGAAATTGGTGCATCTCACAGCAGAACCCATCAGTGTTGCGGATGTTTCGGCGCAAGGCTTCGGCAAGCCGTTTGAGCAAGCGCAGGCGAACCGTCCAGGTGTTTACGATCTGCGAACCAGATACGCACAGATCTTTGGCGGCAGCGGCCATTATCAATACAGCCGACGTGAAACGATTCAGGCAGTCCGGTCTTATGCGCAATCGGAGCCGCGCACACTCAAGGTGGCAGGGGGCAGCACATGAGGCTGGCCATCTCCAACATCGCTTGGGACACCTTTGAAGATCAGCAGATCGCCGAACTGCTTAAGCGTTTCGGTGTGGATGCGATCGATGTTGCGCCGGGGAAATATTTTCCCGATCCCGCCAAGGCGACTGACGAAGAAATTGCGCGCGTAAAATGCTGGTGGGCAGAGCGTGGCATCGAAATAACCGGCATGCAGGCATTGCTGTTTGGCACGACTGGATTGAATGTGTTCGGTTCGCCTGAAGTTCAGAAAATGATGCTGCATCATCTTGCTGCCGTGTGTCGCATCGGTGCTGGACTTGGCGCGACCCGTCTGGTATTTGGTTCTCCCAAGAACAGGGATCGCAGTGATTTAAGCGATGAGCAAGTGGCAGAGATTGCGATTCCATTCTTTAGACATCTCGGTGATATTGCGCAATCGTATGATGTCGTGATCTGTCTGGAACCCAATCCTCCCTGCTATGGCGCGAATTTCATGACTACGAGTGACGAGACCGCGGAAGTGGTCAGGCAAGTTGCGCATCCGGCGATACGCATGCAGCTGGATACCGGGGCACTGACAATCAACGGTGAAGACCCTGCGGCGGTATTGCAATACAGTGAGTCATTGATAGGGCATGTCCATGCCAGTGAGCCAGATCTGGTTCCCTTGGGTGATGGTGGAACCGACCATGCCAAGGTGGCTACGTGTTTGAAGCAGCTACTGCCGCAGCATGTCGTTTCCATCGAAATGCTGGCAAGCAAGAGCGAGCCGCATCTCGTGGCTATCGAGCGTGCGCTTGGCGTGGCGATTCGGCACTACCGTAGCGAAGGTAAAGAGGCGTATGTATGAAGTGGCTTATTTTGATTCTCGGCATCGCCTCTAATGCTTCAGCCAGTGTATTGGTTAAAATTGCGATGATGCCGCCACGCAAATTTCCCTCGTTCAGCGAGCCAATGACGGCACTGAGTAACTGGCCGTTCTGGTTGGGATTAGGCTTATATGGCGCAGCCTTTTTACTTTACGCCGCCGCGCTGGCGCGTTTGCCGCTGAATGTGGCGCATCCGGTGCTTACATCAGGCGCGATTGCTGCCGTCGCAATGTGTTCATGGCTGATTTTTCGCGAGCCTTTTCAGTGGACAACGATCATTGGCATTCTGTTAGTTGTTGCCGGTGTCGTGCTGATCACAGTTCGTGTAAGTTAAAACAGAAATAATCGAAGATGAATAATCCTGATATTGCACCAGAAATCCGTGCCAGTTGGCAGATTCCAGCTTTTGAAACGCTGTTGTGGCAAGGCCGTCAACATCCTTGGTGTGTCGTGGTCCCGGTCATCAACGAAGGCGAGCGAATCAAGAATCTGCTCGCCCGGATGTCCGCGTTCAAGATTGATCGCATTGCCGACATCATTATTGTCGATGGCGGTAGCACGGATGGATCACTGGCACTTGAGTCACTTCAGGGCAACGGGGTGCGCGGCTTGCTGCTTAAGACGGGTTCCGGCAAATTGAGTGCTCAATTACGCTGTGCCTATGCTTTTGCACTTGACCAAGGATATGAGGGAATCATAACGATTGACGGCAATGACAAGGACGACCCGGAAGCGATACCTCGATTCATTGATGCATTAAAGCAAGGGTTTGATTTTGTTCAAGCCTCGCGCTTTATTTCGGGCGGTGTCGCGGAAAACACCCCGAAGACGCGGAATTTTGCCATCCGCTTCATTCATGCGCCGATGTTGAGTCTGTTTTCCGGCTTTCACTGGACGGACACCACACAAGGCTTCCGGGCCTACAGTCGCAAGATGTTACTTGACCCACAAATTGCGCTGTTCCGAGATGTTTTCATGACCTACGAATTATTGGCATATCTTTCGTATCGAGCCCCAAAGTTAGGGTATCGGTGCATTGAGTTGCCGACTATACGACGCTATCCAAAGGGCGAAGTCCCAACCAAAATCAGCAGATTCAAGGGGAATCTCTCCATGCTAGAGGTGCTTCTGCGAGCATGCTTGGGCAACTACAACCCTTGATCGCATGACTGAGCTTCCCCCTGTTTTTCGTAAGCGCCCCATCAACGATGATCCAGACGCAGTTATCAATGGGGTGTTGGCGCGCGTTTAAAATTACCCAGTCCTGCGCGTTGAATTTTACCAGTCAAATGATCTCAAATTATGCCAAGAATTTTGTGTTTATTTTGTATTGTCAACAGGTTAAATGATTGTGAATGTTGTCAGTTTTCTCGGATTCAATAGCGCCCGTAGGGTGGGCTACGCCCACCATGTCGGGCATAGCCCGACCTACAATTTGGTTCCGGCTCGTCCGGTTTAGGTGCGTTGGCGCGGCTTCCTCTGGTATTGGTTCGTCGGCAGATATCTTGCGCGGCGCGGATTTTTGTGGCCATTCGTTAAATAGGAAATGGCAGTGGTATAGTGGACCCCGAATTTAAGACAGTAGATTAAGCTGTTGTCCGAAGCAGAAGGAAGCGGGCGATGAGCGGAACGAAGCGAAAAGTATTTGGGGCGGAATTCAAGGCCAAGGTTGGCTTGGAGGCGATCCAAGGCGTAAAGACCATCAACCAGATTGCGCAGGAGAACGGCGTGCATCCGGTGCAAGTTCGACAGTGGAAGAAAGAGATTCTGGAACGCGCAGGCACCTTGTTTGAAGGCAAGCGCGGCCCCAAGGTGGTGAACGAGTACAGTGAGCCGGAGCGCCTGTACGGCGAGATCGGCAAGTTGAAGATGGAATTGGACTGGCTCAAAAAAAAGTCCGGGTTGGGCCAATAGAAACGCGGCGATCCTGGGTTGAGCCTGTAGCCGCACTCCCCGTGGTTCGGCAATGCGAGTTGGCTGGCGTATCCCGTGCCACGGTGTACGCGCAGCGTGCTCCCAAACAGACCGACGAGCTGGACTTGGAGTTACTGCGCCTGATCGATGAGCAATACACCCGCCGCCCGTTCTACGGTAGTCGCAAGATGGTTTCGTTTCTGGAGACACGAGGACACTGGGTTAACCGCAAGCGAGTGCAACGGCTGATGCGCATTCTGGGGCTGGCGGGTATGGCGCCGGGACCCAACACCAGCCGCCCGCACCCGCAGCACAAGGTGTATCCGTATTTGCTGGGCGGCGTGGATGTGACGAGACCGAACCAGGTGTGGAGTACGGACATCACCTACATCCGGCTGGCACATGGGTTCGTCTACTTGGTGGCCGTGATCGACTGGTACTCGAGACGGGTGCTGAGTTGGAGAATCAGTAACACGATGGACACGGCGTTTTGTGTGGACTGTTTGGGAGAGGCGCTGCAGCGGTATGGCAACCCGGAGATATTCAACACCGACCAGGGCTGCCAATTCACCAGCGAGAGCTTCACTGGCGTGCTCAAAGCCCACGGCATTGCGATCAGCATGGATGGACGTGGGCGGGCGTTGGACAACATCTTCGTTGAGCGGCTATGGCGCAGCGTCAAATACGAGGACGTGTATTTGAAGGGCTACAGCACCCCGATGGATCTGATGATCGGACTGGCGGAATACTTCGTCTTCTACAATGGCGAGCGGCCTCACCAGTCGCTGGGCAACCTGACACCTGATGCGGTGTACGCCACGGCCAGCGGTGGTGGCGCAAGGATAGTAGATAAATTCAGCAAGAATGAGGCAGCGTCATGCAGCTGCGTGTAAGGCGGGCAGACCAGCTTAAACTAGACTGATTTCTGTCTTGACGGATGGGTCCACCATATGGATCAGGTCAAACAATCCAACATTTCAGCCAGCGTAGTGTGTACAGAAGTTTTATCGACTTGCATTGAATGCGCGCCCCAGTTAGACTTGTCCAACTTAATGGACAAGTGAGGCAAATATGAAAGTCGTTACCTATTCCCATGCACGCAATGCGCTCAAGTCCATATTGGATGATGTAGTTCAAGACGCAGACGTGACCATTATCAGCCGCCGCGATGCGGAAGGTGATGCAGTGGTGATGTCGCTGGACAGTTACAACAGCATCATGGAGACGTTGCATCTGACAAGCAACCCGGCAAATGCGGCGGCATTGGCTCGGGCAATTGCACAAGATAAAGCCGGACAATCGCAAGATTATCAGCTGCTCCACACTGATTAACCATGCGCGCCATTCGCTTCGTGCCCGATGCGTGGGACGCGTACCTCTACTGGCAAGATCAAGATAAGAAGACCCTCAAGCGGATAAATCTGCTGGTTACTGCCGCCGCGCGCGACCCGTTCGCCGGGATCGGCAAGCCCGAACCGCTGCGTGGCGAATTATCAGGCTACTGGTCCCGGCGCATTGATGACGCGAACCGACTGGTGTATCGGGCAACCGATGCGGATCTGGTGATTATCGCTTGCCGTTTCCACTACGACGGCTAACCCCTTCGGTCAGATTGATAGGGGTAGAGAAGATCCTGAAAATTGTTAACCAAACGCGCCTAATGGCTGAGGTCACTGCATTACCGCCAGCCCCGCCGCTCGATTTCAGCAATCATTTTGTTGGCTGCGGCAATAAGTGCTGGCACAAAAGCATGGCCGGTTTGCAGCGCGCTGGTAAGTATGACCGGGTCTTCAACGTATTCGTGGATCATCTGGTTTCTGAGGTTGCGCATGGTCATCCATTCGTCAGCAGACTGGAGCAACTCCAATCGTTCCGCCCGGTCAAGATTGTCGATGGCGGCGGATGATTTTTCACCCAAGGCATCCAGGAGTAAGGGCAACAGTTTGTCGCCCACTGTGTCTTGCAGGCGGCCAAACCTGCCGACAAAGGCTTCCACCCGTTCTGCCAGGTCGTGGTCTGCTTCGAGCCGGGTTGCTTGTTCCAGGGTGAACATGCCTTCAAACAGGCGCTGGTCTGTGCTGGTAAGGTGCTGACATTCCTTGCGCACGACCCGGGCCAAAAATTGCAGGCGTAGTGCGGTCCTGGGTTCCAGTGTCATAACAATTGCCCTTCCTTGAATGCAATATCGTGGATAGGCAAGCGCATGAGGTTGGGTGCGCTGAGCAGCACATCCACTTTGCGGCCATTCATGGCGCGCGACACCAGCCCGGACAACTGCGCGGCCATGAGTGCAGGATTGTCCACAGATTCCGTTAGTTCGAGCATGAGGTCAAGGTCTCCCCCGTGCGCAGTGTCATCAAGCCTTGAGCCGAAAACCCGCACGCGAGTTTGGTTTCCCGCCACTTGGCGGGTGATCTGGCGAATAACCTGGATTTGATGGCTAGTCAGGCGCATGATTTTTTGAAATTAACTGGGGAAACAAATCCGCGTGCAACAATGTAGGCATATTCCAAGGTGTCTCGACGTGAGGACTCAACATATAAATCGACGTCGCCACCACGCTTGAAATCATCGGCACGCGACCCAAAGAGCCACACTGACGCATCGGCTTCAAAATTTTGGCGTGCCACTTGGTGGATGGTTTCAATTTGAGCAGCAGTTAGTCTCATTTGGATTGGTTCCCAAGTATCGGGGATGGCATTTTAGTCACTTATCGGTTAAATCATTGCAATTTGTGACAAGAATGTATCGTAAATCAAACACTGGCGCGGTTTTCCAAGTGAAGCTGAAACAGGTTAATGTAGGGTGGAAAAAGCGTAGCGTTTCCACCAATGGATGGTCCCCCTACATCTTTTGGTTCCGGCTCGTCCGGCTTAGGGAGCAGGAAATTACAAATATACCCGTTTATTTAGCCTCACCGTAGGAGCGTGCCCTGCACGCGATTGCGCCCTGTTCGCGTGCAGGGCACGCTCCTACATCGGCCAGTTTTTTTGTAAACGGTACTTTGGCAATTTCCAACTCCCTTAAAGCATTTAGACATCATGTATTGACCTGCCGCACCTCAAGCGACGCGGATTAAACTTGAGGTTCCGTAAAACCACAGGCTCAGAGCCGAAGTTGAGGGATAGGTCATGAAAGAGTTTAGCAAATATGTTGGGCTGGATGTAAACAAAGAAACGATAGCGGTATCAGTGGCAGAAGCAGATGGTGGGGAGGTTCGCCACATCGGAGAGATAGCCAATACGCCGGAGGCGATTGATAAACTGGTCAAGCAGCTCAGAAAAGGCGGCGCCAAGCCAAGCAGCGGTTGCTGGTGTTCCTGCTACGGCATGGCAAGTCATCGTTGAAGGTGAATCGGTGTCGCCACACTGCGTGATTGATTATTGGAAACACACGAACTATAATAAATCGTCTTTTTCTATGATTGAACACGCCATGAAAACCTTTACCATTGAACAGGCACGTTCCGCCGCCGCCGCCGGTGGTGTTTTGTCGGCTAATTTGCGACCTGTCGGTAGCGTGTTTGCCTTGGAGTTTGAGACACGCAACGGATCGGCGATGCTCATTGCTTCGGTGTCCAAAGAGGTGCGCCGATTCATTAATCCGGTTAAGGCATTTGAGATCGTCCGCGAGCTGGGGCTGGAAGGCGGCCACTATTCAGTGGCGCAGTGGCGGCCAGATGAGCGTGATATGGATCGACAAGCGCGGCCAGATCGCTCCAAAGCCATGAAATTAAAACACGAAGCGGCTGAACTCAAGCGCGTACTGGATGAACGGATCATGATGGCAGATGACCCGAAAACCAAGTGGTTGGGCCATGATGAGGTTTTTGCAGAACTTGAAGCCCGTTATGCTGATTGAGTACCTGCCAATGGCCGTGTCGGATTTACACGATATGGGCGATCATTACCGCAAAGTAGGTGGCAATAAGCTGGCACGGCGCATGGTTGGCGGTGTGAAGTCTGAGATTTTGGTATTGCGCGATTTCCCTGAGTTGCCACCCATCTATGAGCTTGCGCCAGGTGTCCGCCGCCTGGTTGTTGCCGGTGGTGCTTTCCTCGTATTCTACCGGCTGCGCGACAATATCGAGGTGTTGCATATCCGCCGTGCCGAGCGTGAGCCGGTTGTGGCAGACGATCCGGGAAAATTTGTTTAGTGCGCCCGGCTACGCCGCAGTTCGTGTTTTTTTTGGGTGCGGGACACAAATGACCTTCCCCTGATTTTTCGTCTTCCAATGGGCGGGCTATCCTTGCAATTAATGGAATTAGTATCCAATGGCACTAACTTAAGCGTAATGATGGCAAACTCCCTCCCCTTGAAGGGGAAGGGACGGTAGCTTCCCCCGCTTTTTTGGGGTGTTGGAAAGTATGTTGATTCGTGCCGCATCTGGTGTTTTTACGCTTAAGTTAGTGCCATTCGACCCCGGTACTTTTAGGGGTGTTTTTGACTTATTGAAATTATTTCTATACCATGCCAGCATGACAACAAAGCAACGCTTCCGCAACAAGTACCGGCTTGAGATACGGGAGGACGACCACTTGCCGATGCACGCGCATTTGGTCGGGGGCAGTGTTGATGTATTGATTAACTTGCAAACCCTGGTCTGCACTGGAGCTTTCCCGCGCGGCTTGCGCAATGAAGTAATGGCGTGGGTTGTAGCAAACCAGGATGAATTGATTGAGGAGTGGAAAAAATGGCATCCATGAAGCGTCCCCGCCTATCAGCGGTTAAACCCTTGTCGAACTATCGGCTGAAAATGATCTTCATAAACGGCGATACGCTGACCGTGGATAAGCGGGCAACTATTTTTGCCAAGCCGGGCCTTGCTCCCTTACGCGATCCGGCAGCTTTTGCAAAGGCTCGGATCGTGCCTGGCGAGGGCTGGGCGGTCGAATGGGCTGACTTTGATATTCAGATCGGAGCCGATACCTTGTGGCTGGAGGCGATGCAACAGGCGGCTACCGATGAGGATACCCGGACATTCCTTGCTTGGCGGGTGCATCATGGCTTGTCATTGGCTGATGCTGCACGAGCTTTGGGCATGACACCACGCACCATGAGCGCATATGGAACCGGCACCCGCCCTGTTCCGCACTACATTGCTCTGGCATGTAAGGGTTGGGAAGTCGAGCATCGTTAAACTGAGATTCCCCCTGTTTTTCGCCTTCCAATGGGCGGGCTATTTTGACAAAACGATGCGATAACATCACGATGCGCCCTCATCAGGAGGGTTTAACCCAAATTGTCCATTAAAAACCCCTAAGCCGGACGAGCCGGAACCAAAAGTGTAGGGTGGATAAAGCGCGCAGCGTGTATCCACCAATCTGCCGGGACCATCCATTGGTGGAAACGCTACGCTTTTTCCACCCTACATTAACCTGTTTCAGCTTCACTTGGAAAACCGCGCCAGTGTTTGATTTACGATACTTTAACCGATAAGTGACTAAACCCTGTAGGAGCGAGCTTGCTCGCGAATGGATCGAGAATTTTCGCCAGCAAGCTGGCTCCTACAATGGATTTCCCGCCTAATGGATTATCTGGGTTTAAGGGACTAAGCACGCTGGGTGAAGCGAGTGAGCGCAATTCATTAAGTTGACAACTACCACCAAGTGAATATACTTACCATGTAATTACATTTGGGTGAGTAATCATGGAAGCGAAACTGGTAAGAATCGGCAACTCGAAAGGTGTGCGTTTACCCAAAGCTGTGCTCATGCAGACGGGCATGACTGAACGTATCGAGATTGAGGCGCGGGGGCATAACATTATCCTCAAGCCAGTCAAAGAGCCGCGCAGCGGATGGGAAGCGAGCTTTGCCAAAGGCGGTTGTGATCTGACCGAAGAAGACCGTGCATGGCTGGATGCTGATCTTGCCACCAGCGAAAGCGATAGCTGGTGAAGCGCGGCGAAGTCTATTGGGTCAATCTCGACCCGATGGTGGGCAGCGAAGTGAAAAAACGCCGCCCCGCCGTTATTTTGTCGCCGGATGAAATGAACCGCAGTCTGCCGGTGGTAATTGTGGCGCCTATTACCAGCAGCAAAAAGCCGTGGCCGACTAGAGCAGAGGTAACGTTAAGCGGCAAAGCGGGACAGATCATGCTGGATCAGATTCGCACCGTGGACAAATCCAGACTGATGAAGCGCATTGCCGAAGTTGAAATTGTTGAAGCACTGGATGCATTGCAAATCATGTTCGCTCCATAGTGACCTTCCCCTGATTTTTCGTCTTCCAATTGGCAGGTTATCCTTGCAATTAATGGAATCAGTATCCATAATTGCATACATGATTGATAGGATTCTTTCCCCGCAGCTTTCGGACGCAGTCGCCCATTCTCCTGCGGTGGCACTGCTCGGGCCGCGCCAGGTGGGCAAGACCACATTGGCACTGGAGGTTGGCCGGCATTACCACGCACTTTACCTTGATCTCGAATCCGAGCGGGATCTTGCCAAACTTGCCCAACCCGAGCTTTATCTCGCGGATCATCAGGATAAGCTGGTCATTCTCGACGAAGTGCACCGGGTGCCCGGGCTTTTCCCTGTGTTGCGCGGCCTCATCGACCAAGGGCGCAGGGCCGGCCGACGATCCGGGCAATATCTGCTACTGGGATCCGCCTCGCTCGATTTGCTCAAACAATCCGGCGAAACATTGGCTGGCCGTATTGCCTATTTGGAACTCGCGCCTTTTAACGTGCTGGAAACACGAAAACTGCCGGCTGACGAGCTGTGGGTGCGCGGGGGGTTTCCGGAAAGTCTGCTTGCTTCCGATGCGACACGAAGCCTGCGCTGGCGGCAGGATTTTATTCGCACCTACCTGGAACGGGATATTCCTCAGTTCGGCCCGCGCATCGCAGCCGAGACCTTGCGCCGCTTCTGGTCCATGCTGGCACACCATCAGGGAGGGTTGCTCAACACGGCGCAGTTCGCCCGCAACCTCGGCGTGGATGTTAAAACTGCCGGCAGTTATCTCGACTTGCTCGTTGATCTGCTGCTCGTGCGCCGTCTGCCTCCGTGGCATGCCAATCTCGGCAAGCGGCTCGTTAAATCACCCAAGGTCTATGTGCGTGACAGTGGCCTTGTGCATGCGTTGCTTAATATATCTGACAAGGAAGCCTTGCTCGCTCATCCCGTTGTTGGCCAGAGTTGGGAGTGCTTCGTAATCGAAAATTTGCTGGTCTGTGCCGCAACCAAAGCGCAGGGCTATTTTTATCGTACCAGCGGCGGCGCCGAGATTGATTTGCTGCTGTCATGGCCGGATGGGAGTCTATGGGCCATCGAGATCAAGCGCAGCCTCAGCCCCAGGCTGGAGCGGGGTTTTCATGCCGCCTGCGCAGACCTTGCGCCCAAGCGAAAGTTCGTCGTCTACCCCGGAGCCGAACGCTACCGCCTTGCGGCCGATATTGAAGCGATTTCTCTGGAAGAGCTGGCAAGGGAATTGATGGCCGCCTGACTGGATGAGCGAGAGTGCTGCTTCGCTGTAACTGGAAGAGGTTCGGCGTGTCAAACAGCGTGCAATACTTTCCAGATTAGAGGTGGAAACTATTGGACGCTGTTTGACAATGCGGCTAGTATCGCAAATCATAAATAACGAAACATTTCTGGCTTACCCGCCATCATGTAGGTTGGGTTAGCGGCTTTATCGCGTAACCCAACAACCCCAATTTTCAACACAGACTTCATGTTGGGTTACGGCGCAAAAAGCTGCGCCTAACCCAACCTACATATCTGCGCATGTTTCGTAATTAACAGGGCGTGATACTAGTGCGATGTAACACATGAATCTTCGCAAACCAACCCATCCAAATTGGTATGTTTGTAATTTCTTGCTCCCTAAGCCGGACGAGCCGGAACCAAAGTGTAGGTCGGGCATAGCCCGCCCTACGGATGCCACATCAACCTGTTTCAGTTATTCCGCCGCATGAGATTTACATTCTACGACCGGCCTTTCCGAGATAATCGGCGCATCGCGCAAGCCAATAGCTGGCTTGAGGTTCGTGGGTAAGAGGCGGCTGAACTTTGTGGCTAATCAGGATACGTATTATTGAGTCGGCCATTAATGAAGCGCCTGATTGACCTTGTTCAGGCTCTCTTCATCCAGCGAGCCCACCGCCGCCTTCAGGCGCAGCTGGCTCAGCAAGTAACTGTATTCGGCCTGATACAGGTCGCGGCGTGTCGAGTAGAGTTGCTGCTGTGCATTCAGCACATCGAGGTTGGTGCGTACGCCGACTTCCTGACCGAGCTTGCTGGCTTCCAGGACGCTCTCGCTGGAAGTCAGCGCCTGCTGCAATGCCTTGACCTGGGCGATGCCGTTGACCACGCCGAGATAGGCCTGACGGGTTTGCAGCGCGACGCTGCGGCGGGTGTTTTCCAGCTCCTGTAGGGCGCGCTCGCGGTTGGCTTCCGCTTCGCGCCATTTTGAATTGACCGCCCCGCCCTGGAACAGCGGCAGGTTCAGTTGTACGCCGACGCTCTTGCTGGTGTTGTCGCTGCCCACACCGAAACTGCCGCCATTGGCATTGTTTTGTGAATAATTCGCCACTAAATCCACCGTTGGATAGTGACCGCCGCGGTTGCGCGCCACTTCCTTCTCGTCCACCCATTTTTCCATATCGGAGGGTTGCGGGGCTTCCAGCTTGAATTCCTTGCCGAGGTGCCTGAGGTCTTGCGGCATCGCGTTGATCAGTTGCTGCAAGGTGCGATGCTTGATTTCCAGACTGTTCTGCGCGGCGATTTGCTGCGCGACCGTCAAGTCATAACGTGCCTGCGCTTCGTGGGTATCGGTAATGGTGGCGCTGCCCACCTCGAAGTTGCGCTTGGCCTGTTCCAGTTGTTCGGAAATGGCCGTCTTCTGCGCCTCGGCGAGCTGCACGCTGTCCTGTGCGATCAGCACATCGAAGTAGGCTTGCGCGACGCGCAAGATCAAATCCTGTTCGGCGATCCTGAATTGCGCCTCGGCTTGCGCGACCTGCAATTCGGCTTCGCTATAGGCCAGCCAGTTTTGCTGGCGGAACAACGGCTGCGTCAGGTTCACGCCGTAGCCGTGGCTGTTGTAGCGGTAGTTGCCGCTCGGCGGGAAAGCCCCCTGAGACTGGACTGTCTGGTCGTTGAAGGTGCTGTTCGCATTGAGGCTGATGCTGGGCAGCAACAGCGAGCGGCCTTGCGGCAGCTTTTCCTGGCCGGCCTGCATGGTGGCGCGCGCGGCGGCAAACAGCGGATCGTTCGCCTGCGCGGCGCGGAATGTTTCCAGCAGGTCGGCAGCCAGAGCCCCGTTGCTTGCGCCGAGCAGGGTTGCGAAGAGAAGCGGTTTTAGTTTCATCGGTTTTTGCGTAACCATTATATATTAGGTTTTGCTAATACTATAGCTTAGTGCTGCATTGCGCAATACCGACCTAAGCCGGACAAGCCTGAACCAAACAAGTAGCCCGGATGAAACGCAGCGCAATCCGGGAGTGCGACGCTCCGTTCTTCCCGGATTCCGCTGCGCTGCATCCGGGCTACAACTGCATTGCGCAATACCGACCTAAGCCGGACGAGCCTGAACCAAACAAGTAGCCCGGATGAAACGCAGTGCAATCCGGGAGTGCGACGCTCCGTTCTTCCCGGATTCCGCTGCGCTGCATCCGGGCTACAACTGTGCCCCCGGATTCCGCGAAGCCTGTCCTGAGTTTGTCGAAGGGCTGCATCCGGGCTACGAATCTAATGGGATTCACCATCATTTAATCCATTGCCACTGCTTGGTAATCTCAAAATTCTCGTTATATTTTAAGAGGCGGGTATAGGGACTAAAAAACTCAGAACACAAATCGTTTGGGTTGCTCGGCATTCCGCAGCGGCGCGACGCAAGTTTCCATGATGTTGACCGTCTCGAATATGTCGGGCGCGACGCGGGTAATCAGCTTCGCTTCCATCACCGGCGCATCTCCCACGATGGCAAACAGCCGCCCGCCGACGTTCAGGCTGTTCTGGAAAGAGACCGGCAATACCGGCGTTGAGCCGGTCAGCACGATGACATCATAAGTGCCGTTGTTCCAGCCATGCGCTGCATCGCCAATCTCGAGAGTGATATTGTCGCGGTGGTAAGCGGCCAGATTTTGCCTGGCCATGGCACTCAGTTCCGGCACGATTTCGACCGAGGTGACATGCCCCGCCAGCGCGGACAGCAGCGCGGTCAAATAGCCGCTGCCGGTGCCCACCTCCAGCACCTGGTCATTGCGGGTGAGATGCAGTTCCTGAACGCTGCGCGCTTCCAGTTTGGGCTGCCACATCGCGGCTCCATAGCCCAGCGGGATTTCCATGTCGGCAAATGCCAAGCCCTTCTTCTCCGCTGGCACAAAATGTTCGCGGCGGACATGCTTGAGCAACTCCAGAATCCGCCCTTCCAGCACCTCGCATGGGCGGATTTGTTGTTCTATCATGTTGAATCTTGCCTGTTCCATGTTCTGCATCACAACCTCCTGAATTGCCGCGCGATTAATGTTCCTGAATAGACGGGTTTTTCGGCCAGTATAGCAACACCACCCTGCGGGCTCAACACTGATGATGTGCAATGGGCGTAATTGGTGGCAATGGGTTGAATGATCAATCAGATTCGTAGCCCGGATGCAGCCCTTCGACATACTCAGGACAGGCTTCGCGGAATCCGGGGATATTTTCCCAGTTGATTCATGCGTTAACGCGAGAAATTTGGAAAGATATGCACGAAGCGGTTGAATTTTGGGGTTCGATTGTGGTAGTTTCACGGCTGTTTTGTTAAGTGCCACCATGGCGGGATTCGGAATCTCGCCTTTTGGTTTTTTATTTGCTGGTATTTTTAATGGCAGGCCTTTTTATATGATGCGACTTTATTCGGGCACCACATGCCCATATTCCCACCGTTGCCGGATCGTGCTGTACGAGAAGGGCATGGACTTTGAGGTAATCGACGTGGACCTGATGAGCCGCGCCGAAGATATCGCGCTGATCAATCCGTACAACAAAGTGCCGGTTCTGGTCGAGCGCGATCTGGTTCTGTATGAAGCCAACATCATCAACGAGTATATCGATGAACGCTTCCCGCATCCGCAACTGATGCCGCCGGACCCCGTCATGCGCGGTCGCGCCCGCTTGTTCCTGCATCGCTTCGAGCAGGAGCTTTACAGCCAGGTGGGCATCATAGAGCAGGGCGGGAAACCCGCCGATAAGGCCCGTGCCGTGATTCGCGACAACCTGACCCAGCTTGCGCAGATATTGACCAGGCAGAAGTTTTTGCTCGGCGACGAATTCTCCATGCTGGATGTGGCGATCGCGCCGCTGCTGTGGCGGCTCGAGCACTATGGCATTCAGATGGGCAAGGATGCCGCCCCGCTGATGAAATACGCCGAGCGGTTGTTTTCGCGCCAGGGATTCATCGATGCGCTGACGCCTTCCGAAAGGGCCTGCGTTGGCTTCCTCACTCACTCCTTGCCGTGCTGAATGCACTGTCTGCGTCGTTCGCTCGTTGCCGCCTTGTTTGACCTTCGAAATGGGGTTGGAATGAGCGATTTGTCCACGCGCCCGTACCTGATCCGCGCGATTTACGAATGGTGCGTGGACAGCGGCCTGACTCCCTATCTGGCGGTGCGCGTCGACGAGCACACCGAGGTGCCGCAGGCTTTCGTCAAGGATGGCGAAATTGTGCTGAATCTCAGCGCGGGTGCGGTGCGCAACCTGGAAATGGGCAACGAGATGATCACTTGCAGCGGGCGTTTTGGCGGTGCGCCGTTCGATGTCATGGTGCCTGTTGTGGCGGTCATCGGCATATTCGCCAAGGAAAACGGCCAGGGTTTGGTGTTTCAGGGCGGCGATTCGCAACAGCCGCCGCCGAATGCAACGGGCGGCGATAACCTGCCCAAGCCGAAACCGAAACCGCACTTGAAGATAGTGAAATAAACTTAAAAACGGCAGTTGGCCGCTGGTGATTTCACGCGAACCCCCGTGGCAATTGATTCTTGCGGCTTTGCCACAACTCACCTTTCGGGTGAGCCACTTGTAGGAGCGTGCCCTGCACGCGAACCCCTTGTCGCGTGCAGGGCACGCTCCTACAACAAGTTTCAACTGCCGTTTTTAAGATAAACCGGCAATATTCATGTAGGGTGCATTCAAAGAAAAAGCCGCAGATATCTGCGGCTTTGTTGTTTTGCGGGTTAACCGCTAAGCGGGAGCCAATGCCGCATGCATTTTGCTCAACGCCTTCTGCTCGATCTGGCGGATGCGTTCGGCGGAAACGTTGAACTCGGCTGCTAACTCATGCAGCGTTGCCGCATTTCCTTCGCACAGCCAGCGTGCCTCAACGATGCGGCGACTGCGCTCATCCAGGCCGGACAAGGCATTCGCCAAACCGGCCGTTTGCAGGCGCTCACGCTCTGTCGTTTCCAGAATGCGCGATGGTTCGTGTTCCTCGCCGTCGGCCAGATAGTGGATCGGCGCATAGCTTTCATCGTCATCGCCGCCGCCCGGTTCCAGCGCGATCTCGTGCCCGGCGAAACGTGACTCCATTCCCACCACATCGTGTTCGCTGACGTTGAGCTGCTGCGCAATTTCGCTGATCTGCTGTGGCTTGAGTGGCTCCAGACCCTGCTTCATGCTGCGCAGATTGAAGAACAGCTTGCGTTGCGCCTTGGTGGTAGCGATCTTCACCAGCCGCCAGTTGCGCACCACGAATTCCTGAATCTCGGCACGTATCCAGTGCAGCGCGAACGACACCAAGCGCACCTTGCGCTCCGGATCATAGCGTTTCACCGCCTTCATCAGACCGATATTGCCTTCCTGGATCAGGTCGGCCTGCGGCAACCCATAGCCGGCATAGCCGCGCGCTACGCTGACCACTACACGCAGATGGGAAAGCACCAGATCGCGTGCGGCATCCAGGTCATTTTCGGTTTTGAAACGCGTCGCCAACGCAAACTCCTGCTCTTCCGACAGCAGCGGAAAGCGGTTCACGGTCTGTATATAACTCTCCAGGCTGCCAACGGCGGACGGCATAGGCAAATTCATTAGGGTATTCATGCTGTTTCCTCCTTATTTTTTAATGTTAGCACTCCTGACTTGAGAGTGCCAAGAGGAAAAAATAGCCTCGGGAAATAATTAGTCACTTACCAGTGGTTTTGTAGGAGCGTGCCCTGCACGCGAACAGCTTTGTCGCGTGCAGGGCACGCTCCTACCCTTATCTTTTTTAGTTCTGGCTTGTCCGGCTTAGGGATGCTAAAACAGCTCCGCCTCGGCGAGCGTCTTGCCTTGCGCATCTTTGCCGGAAAGGGCGGGAGCGGCCTGCAGCCGCCAGTCGATCGCCAAAGCCGAGTCATCCCAGCGGATGCAGCGTTCGTGTTCCGGATACCAGTAATCGGTGGTCTTGTAGAGAAACTCCGCCGCATCCGAGAGCACGGCAAAACCATGTGCGAAGCCTTCCGGTATCCACAGCATGCGCTTGTTGTCGGCGGACAATTCCACTGCGACATGCCGCCCGAAAGTCGGCGAGCCGCGGCGTATGTCCACCGTGACATCGAGCACCGCGCCCTGCACGACACGTACCAGTTTTGCTTGCGGATGTTGTATCTGGTAGTGCAGGCCGCGCAGCACATTTTTGGCCGAACGCGAATGGTTGTCCTGCACAAAGTCCACATCGCGCCCCGTCAGCCCGGCAAATTTGCGCCGGTTGAAGCTCTCGAAGAAGAAGCCGCGCTCGTCGCCGAATACCTTGGGCTCGATAATCAGTAAGCCGGGAATGGCGGTCGGGGTCGCTTTCATCCGGCGAAGCTCTTTTCTTTGAGCACCTGCATCAGGTAGTCGCCATAGCCGCTCTTCAGCAACGGGGCGGCGAGCCTTTCCAGTTGCGCCGCATCGATGAACCCCTGGCGATAGGCGATTTCTTCCGGGCAGGCGATCTTCAACCCCTGGCGGTGCTCGATGGTCTGGATGAACTGGCTGGCTTCGAGCAGCGATTCATGTGTGCCGGTATCCAGCCAAGCGTAGCCGCGCCCCATGATCTCGACGGACAGCTTGCCGCGCTCCAGGTAGGTGCGGTTGACATCGGTGATTTCCAGTTCGCCGCGTGCGGAGGGCTTGAGATTGGCGGCAATATCCGCCACTTCGTTATCGTAGAAATACAGGCCGGTCACGGCATAGTTGGACTTGGGCTGCAATGGTTTTTCTTCCAGCGAAACGGCGCGCCCGCCTGCATCAAACTCCACCACCCCATAGCGCTCCGGGTCGCGCACATGGTAGGCGAACACCGACGCGCCGTTGTTTTGCCGGGTCGCTCTTTTTAACTGATTATGGAAAGAGTGCCCGTAAAAAATGTTGTCGCCCAGCACCAGCGCGCAGGGGTGGTTGCCGATAAACTCCCGCCCGATGATGAATGCCTGCGCCAGACCATCCGGCGAGGGTTGCACGGCATATTGCAGATTCAGCCCCCACGCGCTGCCGTCGCCCAGCAATTGTTCGAAACGCGGCGTGTCCTGCGGTGTGGAGATGATCAGAATGTCGCGTATCCCCGCCAGCATCAGCGTGGACAGCGGGTAGTAGATCATCGGCTTGTCATAGATCGGCAGGGAGCCGCCGGCGAGGATGATGCCTTTTCTGGATAGTGGGAAGTGGGAAGTGGGAAGTGGGGAGTGGGCTTCTAGGGAGTGGGGAGTGGGGAGTGGGGAGTGGGTCATTGGGTGCTCCATTTTTTGTGTAATCCGGTCAGTAATTTTCTGGTGCGATCAACCGAGTCAAATGCACTCTGCCATTTTTGCCTTGCGGAGCTTCAACCGGGAAAGCGACCGCTTCCTCGTAGGTTGGGTTAGCGGTTTCATCGCGTAACCCAACAGTTCTTCCATTCATGTTGGGTTACGCTGCGCTAACCCAACCTACGCGTTGGTTCATGGTTGTTTGTCCAGCACTTCAGTGAGCATGCGCGCCACGCCATTCTGCCACATGGGGAGGGTCAAACCAAAGGCACTTCGCAGCTTCGCGGTATCCAGGCGCGAGTTAAGCGGGCGTTTGGCCGGTGTGGGGAAGGCGCTGGTCGGAACCGGCTGGATCGCCTCGGGCGCGACCTTGAGCGCGATGCCCGCGCGCCGTGCATGGTCGAGAACGAAGCCGGCATAGCCGTGCCAAGAGGTCTCGCCGGCGGCAACCAGATGATACAGGCCGGACAGCTCCGGCCGTGCGGCGCGGATCGCGTGGGCGGTGATATCGGCCAGCAGATCGGCGCCGGTGGGCGCGCCGATCTGGTCGTCGATCACGGTGAGGCTGTCGCGCTCCTGCGCCAGTCGCAGCATGGTTTTGGCGAAGTTGCCGCCGCGCGCGCCATACACCCAGCTGGTGCGAAAAATCAGGTGTTTGCAGCCGGATTGCCGGATGAGCTGCTCGCCTTCCAGCTTGGTCGCGCCATAGACGCTGAGCGGCGCGGTGCTGTCTGTCTCCCGCCAAGGCCGGTCGCCGCTGCCGTCGAATACATAGTCGGTGGAGTAATAGATTAGCCAGGCATTGCAATGTTGGGCTTCCCGCGCCAGCATGCCGGGAGCCAGCGCGTTGATCGTGCGGACAAGTTCCGGCTCGCTCTCGGCTTTGTCCACCGCCGTGTGCGCGGCAGCATTGACGATCACGTCCGGCGCTACGGCTCGGACTGTCCGAATCAATCCCTCAAG
Organism: Nitrosomonadales bacterium; assembly: GCA_016183575.1. Taxonomy (GTDB): domain Bacteria; phylum Pseudomonadota; class Gammaproteobacteria; order Burkholderiales; family Gallionellaceae; genus Gallionella. Next base: position 19,701 of record JACPEI010000013.1, read on the forward strand.
ATCGGTGAAATCGCCGCATAATTCCCGGCTGTCGGCATCCAGTGCGATCAGTTCGCCCAGCGGCGCAAGGCTGCGCTGCAGTTCCCAGCCGACCTGGCCGTTCTTGCCGAACAGCAGGATTTTCATTGATCCCGCCCCGCGTAGTTTTTTTCGACCCACTGCCGGTAATTTCCGGACTGCACGTTGTCTACCCAGCCCTGATTGTCCAGATACCATTGCACGGTCTTGCGGATCCCGCTCTCAAAAGTCTCGGCAGGTTTCCAGCCCAGCTCGCGCTCGATTTTGCGCGCGTCGATCGCATAACGGCGGTCGTGACCGGGGCGGTCTTGAACATAAGTGATTAAAGAACGGTAAGTGGGAAGCGGGGGTTTCCCACTTTCTACTTGCCACTCACCACTTCCCGGTTTCAAGGGGCGCAGTTCGTCCAGGAGATCGCAGACGGTATGCACGATTTCAATATTGGCTTTTTCGTTCCAGCCGCCGACGTTGTAGACCTCGCCGACTTTGCCTGCTTCGAGTACACGACGAATTGCACTGCAATGATCTTTGACATACAGCCAGTCGCGGATCTGTTGCCCGTCGCCATACACCGGCAGCGGTTTGCCGGCGAGGGCGTTGACGATCATCAGCGGGATGAGTTTCTCCGGGAAGTGGTACGGGCCGTAGTTGTTGGAACAATTGGTGGTAAGCACCGGCAGGCCGTAGGTGTGATGGTACGCGCGCACCAGATGGTCGCTGGCGGCCTTGCTGGCGGAGTACGGGCTGTTCGGCTCGTAGCGGTGCGTTTCGCTGAAGGCGGGATCGCCCTTCGCGAGCGAGCCGTACACTTCATCGGTGGAAACATGCAGGAAGCGGAAGCCGGTCTTTTCTTCATCCGCCAAGCCGCCCCAATAGGCGCGCACCGCTTCGAGCAGATGAAAGGTGCCGACGATGTTGGTCTGGATGAAATCTTCCGGGCCGTGGATCGAGCGGTCCACATGGCTTTCCGCCGCGAAATTGATGACGGCGCGCGGGCGGTATTGTGCCAGCAGCTTGGCCACCAGTTCAGCATCGCCGATATTGCCGTGCACAAAGATATGGCGTGGGTCGTCCTTGAGAGAGGCAAGATTTTCCAGATTGCCCGCGTAGGTCAGCTTGTCCAGGCCGATCACGGCCTCGCCATGCTGCGCCAGCCAGTCCAGGACGAAATTCGCGCCGATAAAGCCGGCGCTGCCGGTAACCAGGATCATGTTTTTTGCTGCGCCGGGCGGGGCGCGTAGGTTTAAAGTGGCGCGATTATATTTGATGCATCTGGCCATTCATATAGGCCGTTCGGCATATTGACTTATTCCGGAAAAATCAGCAGGCGCAGCATCTTCATGCCCGCCTTGGATGCCAAGCACAGCAAGCGGATGGGTGCGCATAAATGACAAGGCCGGCGTATGCCGGCCTTGCTGTCGCGTCTAAATGTGAAGCCTAGTGATGCTCGTGCCCGTGCGCCGCTTTTGCCGCCGGGGCAGGCATGCTGTGCAGCTTGGCGGGGTCGGTCTCGCCGTTGATGTTGATGACGTTGAGCTTGCCAGCGCCTTGCTTCATGTCGTCGGCGAAGTCGTACACTGCGCCTACCACCAGCAGCTCGCCTTTTTTCACCTGGTCTGCCCATTCCTTGAGTGCGGCGGCAACCTGGTTGTTGACGTTGGTCTTCACGCCGTCGATGTTGGCGCCGCCCTTGGCGATATTGATGGAATCCAGTTCCTTCTTGATCGGCTCCTCAAGCGTCGAGTAATCGCCGCCGGCAGCCTTGATCGCACCGCATGAGGAGTGGCCGATGAACAACAGCAGCGAAGAACCCAGGTGGTTCACGCCGTACTGTACGGAGCCTTTGGCGGTCGCCAGCTGGTTGCCGATATTGCGCACCATGAACAAATCGCCCTCAGGCGTCTTGTCGAATGCATTGGTGTGGACGCGCGAGTCGGAACAGGTCACCACGGTGGCGCGCGGCGTTTGGCCTTTAGCCAGGTTTTTGAAGAATGCCGAGTCGTGTGCCGCAATGTAGGCAGCATCGGCCTCTTGAATTTCCTTGATATAGGCTTGCGCCACGGCCGCATCACCGGCATGGTGGTCGCTGGCTTGGGCAGCCATGGGCATAACGAATGCGGCGGCAGCCAGCAAGGCCGCGAGTTGCTTCTTGAACATACTTTTCTCCCTGAGACGGTTTTATTGGAATGCGTATAAAACGCGGATATAGTCTAGCAGACCGGCAGCATCAACGCGCGATCCTCACATCAGGATGACATCATATTGTTCCTGGCTGTAAAGGGACTCGACCAGCATCGAGATCGGCTTGGCGATGAAGTCGGAAAGTTCGGCCAGCGCCTGCGATTCTTCCTCGAGAAACAGGTCGATCACTTGTTGTGAGGCCAATATACGATATTCGCGCGCGTTGAACTGGCGAGCTTCGCGCAGGATTTCGCGCAGGATCTCGTAGCACACGGTCTGCGCGGTCTTCACCTCGCCGCGCCCCTGGCAGGTCGGGCAGGGCTCGCACAATATGTGCGCCAGGCTCTCGCGGGTGCGCTTGCGCGTCATTTCCACCAGCCCCAGCGACGAAAAGCCGTTCACGCTGATGCGCGTGTGGTCGCGTGACAGGGCTTTTTTGAATTCCTCCAGCACCGCGTCGCGATGCTCCTGCGTATCCATGTCGATGAAATCGCAGATGATGATACCGCCGAGATTGCGCAGGCGCAGCTGCCGCGCAATGGCTTGCGTGGCTTCCAGGTTGGTCTTGAAGATGGTGTCGTCAAAATTGCGCAGCCCGACAAAGCCGCCGGTGTTCACGTCGATAGTGGTCAGCGCCTCGGTCTGGTCGATGATCAGGTAACCGCCGGACTTGAGATCGACGCGCTTGGACAAGGCGCGCTCGATCTCTTCTTCCACCCCGTGCAGGTCGAACAGCGGACGCACGCCGGGGTAGTGCTCCAGCCGGTCCGTTGCGGCAGTGTTGTAGTCCTGCGCGAACTCCAGCATCTTTTGGTAAGTGCTGCGCGAATCCACCAGGATGCGGGTCGTATCGTGGTTCACGAAATCGCGCAATACCCGCAGGCTGATATTGAGTTCCTGATACAGCAATTGCGGCGCACTGGCGCTTTTCGCCGCGCTTTTCAGATTGCTCCAGAGCTTGTCGAGGTAGGCAATATCTGCCGGGAAATCAGGGTCATCTACCGCTTCCGCAACGGTGCGGATGATGTATCCGCCCTGATGCTCCGGTGGCAATGCGGCTTGCAACCTGGCGCGCAACGCATCGCGCTGCGCGACGCTTTCGATGCGTTGCGACACGCCGATATGGGTTTCCTGCGGCAGATAGACCAGCAGGCGTCCGGCGATGCTGAGCTGCGTGGACAGCCGCGCGCCCTTGCTGCCGATGGGCTCCTTGATCACCTGCACCAGAAGCGTCTGGCCCTCGAACAGGACTTTCTCGATCGGCTTGGCGGTATCGCCGTTGTTGCTGTTTTCCCAGATGTCCGCTACATGCAAAAACGCCGAGCGTTCCAGGCCGATGTCGATAAAGGCGGATTGCATGCCCGGCAATACGCGGCTCACCTTGCCGAGATAGACATTGCTGACGATACCGCAACTGCTGCTGCGTTCGATGTGCAGGTCCTGCACCACGCCGAGCTGCATCACCGCGACGCGGGTTTCCTGCGGGGTTACGTTGATCAGAATCTCTTCACTCATGCGAACCTCTATAAATTTGTTTTGCGGGTGAATCGCGGCGTCGCGTGCTCGCTCACTCCTCGCCTATCTATCCGATATGTCTCGTCGTTCGCACAGCCCCCACCTCAATCCTCCCCCACGGTGTGGGGGAGGAGGCGATCGTTCCTTCCCCCTCTGGGGGAAGGTTAGGATGAGGGTTGGCGGCTCCTTGCGCTTCATCCCGCAAAACAAATTTCTAGAGGCTCCCATAACTATGTTCATATGGACTTATGGCGTCGGGTAATCGAAGTGGCGCAACAACTGCACGGTCTCGAACAGCGGCAGACCCATTACGCCGGAATAACTGCCGGTTATGTATTCGATGAAGGCGCCGGCATGCCCCTGTATCGCATAGCCGCCGGCCTTGTCCGCATATTCGCGGGTAAGCAGGTAGCGCTGGATGCGCTCTTCGTCAAGCGGCGCGAAGCGCACCGTGGAGGTGGAAAGCGCGACTTCGACATGCCCGCCCAGCGCGATGGCCACCGCGCTGAGCACCTGATGTTCGCAGCCGGAAAGCTGGCGCAGCATCGCGGCGGCCTGTGCGGCATTGTCCGGCTTGCCGAAAATCCTGCCGTCCAGCGTAACCGTGGTGTCGGCGGCCAGCACCGGAAACGGCGGCAGACTGCGCGACTGCAGCGCGCTGTAACCCGCTTCGGCCTTGGCCCGGCAAACCCGCTGCACATAGTCCTGCGGCGCTTCACCGGCATGGGGCGTTTCATCCACATCCCTATCGCGGTGCGGGTCGGAACGCAACAGCAGCAATTCGAAGTTGATGCCGATCTGCTTGAGCAACTCGCGGCGGCGCGGACTCTGCGAGGCGAGGTAAATGCGCGGCTGGATAATGCTCATAAAAACTTCTGTCTGTAAATTGCAGGATGACTGGGGCGCTGATGCCATTTGTAGGGGCGATTCATGAATCGCCCCTACTCCCGATGATAGGGGTGATTGTGCAACAGACTATGCGCGCGATACAACTGCTCGGCGAGCAACACGCGCACGAACGCGTGCGGCAGGGTCAACGCGGATAATGCCAGCAGCTGCTGCGCGGCCTGTTTGACCGAATCATGCAGGCCGTCCGCGCCGCCGATGATGAATGCCACATCGTGTCCCTCGCGCATCCAGCCCTGCATCTGTGCGGCAAGCTGCCGGGTGGTCGGCTGCGAGCCGCGCTCGTCCAGCGCGATACGCAGGCAGTTCTGCGGCAAGGCGACGAGAACGCGCTGCGCCTCCGCCTCCATGATCTGCGCGGTGGTCTTGCCGGTGCTGCGCGGTTCCGGCTTGATTTCCAGCAGTTCGATTCTCGCCTCGCGCGGCATCCGTTTGGCGTATTCGTTGAAGCCCGCCGTGATCCAGTCCGGCATCTTGTGCCCGACCGATGCGATGATGAGTTTCATGCTGCTGTAGGGGCACGGCGCGCCGTGCCCCTATGGGGTTTTCGCCAATTTCGGGCGCGCCGCCTGCGCCTTGCTCCACAGCTCTTCGAGGTTGTAATAATCGCGGATGGCGGGCTGCATGATATGCACCAGCACTTCGCCCAGATCCACCAGGATCCACTCGCCGCTGTCTTCCCCCTCGCGGCCAAGCACCTCTTCGCCGCGCTCCTTGAGCTTGATCACCACGTTGTCGGCGAGCGCCTTGGTCTGCCGTCTGGAGGTGGCGCTGGCGATGATCATGCGATCGAACAGCGGGCTGAGTTTGCTGGTGTCGATCACCGTGATGTTGGTGGCTTTGATGTCTTCGAGTGCGGCGACGACGGCTTGGGTTTTTTCTTCGGTAGTCAGCATGGTTTGTATAAGTGATGTTGATGAATATAGTCTGCTACCGCGTTGGGCAGCAGGTAGCGTATCGTGCGGTTTTCCGCCACGCGGCGGCGGATATCGGTGGCGGAAATTTCCAGCTTGGGGATGGCCAGTTCGGCGATTCCCCCGCAGGGCTGTTGCGACAGTATATCAGCCGTACACAACCGGGCATGGTAATGGCGTTGCAGTTCCTCTGTCGCGCTGTGGATGCGTTCCTCCAGCGTGAAGCCGGGGCGATAGCCGACCACGATATGCGCCAGCTCGAACAATTGCTCCCATTCATGCCAGGTATGCAGTTGCAGGAAGGCGTCGCCGCCCATCAGCAGGCACAGCGGCTGCGCCGCCCCCAGCTCGGCGCGCAGTTCGCGCAGCGTGTTCACCGTATAGCACGGCGTGTCTCGCCTGACTTCGCGGTCATCCAGCACAAAAGCGGGTTGGTCGGCGATTGCCAGTTGCACCATCGCGCTGCGGTGTTGCGCGGACACTTGCGGCGCATTGCGGTGCGGCGGTATGCCGGTGGGAATGAAACGGATTTGCCGGAGGTTCGCCAGCTCCAGCATTTCTTCGGCAAGCCTTAAATGCCCGTAATGAATCGGGTCGAATGTGCCGCCGAGGATGCCTACCGGTTTGCTGATCATCGGTTACAGGGCCAGGCGGCGGATGTCCGCCAGCGTTTGCGCCAGGTAAACGGCGAAGCGCACGGCGGACGCGCCGTCGATCACGCGGTGGTCGTAGGACAGCGACAGCGGCAGCATCAGGCGCGGCACGAATGCGCCGTCTTGATACACCGGCTTCATGCTCGATCGGGATACGCCCAGAATCGCCACTTCCGGCGCGTTGATGATCGGCGTGAAAGCCTTGCCGCCGATGCCGCCGAGGCTGGAGATCGTGAAGCATCCGCCCTGCATCTCGGCTGCCGTCAGCTTCCTGTCGCGCGCCCGTGCGCTTATTTCGGCCAGTTCCCTGGCCAGTTGCACGATGCCTTTGCAGTCCACGTCGCGCAGTACCGGCACCACCAAACCATCCGGCGTATCCACCGCGACGCCGATGTGGAAATATTTTTTAAGGATCAGGTTCTCGCCGCTGGCGTCCAGCGAAGCGTTGAAGTCCGGAAATTGCTGCAAGGCTTCCACCACAGCCCTGAGCAGGAAAGCCAGCGGGGTGATCTTGATGCCCTGCTTGGCATATTCCTCATTCAACTGCTTGCGCCAGGCTTCCATCTCGGTGATGTCGGCTTCTTCGAATTGCGTGACATGCGGGATGCTCACCCAGTTGCGATGCAGGTTCGCCCCGGAAAGCTTCCGGATGCGCGCCAGCGGCCTGGTTTCGACGGCGCCGAACTGGGCGAAATCAATCTGTGGCATCGGCAGTACCGGCAAGGAGTACGCCGGCGGGTACCCGGAGGCTTCGCTTCCACCCTCTCGCTGCGCCAGCGCAGCCTTGACGAAATTCTGCACGTCGTTCCTGGTGACGCGCCCTTTTTCGCCGCTGCCCATGACTTGCGCCAGATCCACGCCAAGCTCGCGCGCAAAGCGGCGGATCGCGGGGCTGGCGTGCGCTTTGCCGGCAGATGTGACAGGTTGAGCGGAAGTTGCTGCCACGGGAGCGGCGGCAGGTTCGGCTGCTACCGGCGTGGCTGCCGGAGCAGTTGCTGCGGCTGCAGGTTGCGCGGCGGGCGCATTCGCCGCGTCGCCGCTTTCCAGCAGCAGAATCACCGAGCCTTGTGACACCTTGTCGCCGACCTTGACCTTCATTTCCCTGACTACGCCCGCAGACGGCGACGGTACGTCCATCGTCGCCTTGTCGGTTTCCAGCGTGATCAGGCTGTCTTCCACCTTGATTGTATCGCCCGCCTTGACCAGCACCTCGACGACGTTCACGTCCTTGAAGTTGCCGATGTCCGGTACTGATATTTGTTTGGTTTCCGCCATGTATCTGTTCCTGACCTTAAACCGTTGCCGGGTTCGGTTTGTCGGGATTGATCTGGTACAACTTGATCGCGTTGCTGACTTCGCCGGCCTTGATCGCGCCTTCGTCGGCCAGCGCCTTCAATGCGGCAACCGCAATATGGAAACGGTCCACGTCGAAGAAGCGGCGCAGCTTCACGCGCGTGTCCGAGCGGCCGAAGCCGTCCGTACCCAGCACCTTGTAGCGCCCCGGAACGTAGGGGCGTATCTGATCCGCATAGCTCTTGATGTAATCGGTCGCGGCGATCACCGGGCCGCCGCGCCCGGCGAGGCACTGTTCGACATGGCTGAGTCGCGGCTCGGTTTCCGGATGCAGCATGTTCCAGCGCTCGCAATCCAGCCCGTCGCGGCGCAGCTCGTTGAAACTGGTCACGCTCCAGATGTCGGCAGACACGCCGAAATCCTTTTCCAGCAGTTCCGCCGCCGCGATCACCTCGCGCAATATCGTCCCGCTGCCCAGCAACTGCACCGCTGGTTTTCCCACTTTCCACTTCCCACTTTCCACTTCCCTAAAAAGGTACATCCCCTTAATGATGTCCGGTTCCGCGCCTTTCGGCATCGCCGGGTGCGCGTAATTTTCGTTCATCACCGTGATGTAATAAAACAGGTTCTCCTGCTCGACATACATGCGGCGCATGCCGTCCTGGATGATGACCGCCAGTTCATACGCAAAGGCCGGGTCATAGGACACGCAATTCGGAATGGCCGCCGCCATCAGGTGGCTGTGCCCGTCCTGATGCTGCAAACCTTCGCCGTTCAGCGTGGTGCGCCCGGCGGTGCCGCCGAGCAGGAAGCCGCGCGCGCACATGTCGCCCGCCGCCCAGGCCAGGTCGCCGACGCGCTGGAAGCCGAACATTGAGTAATAAATGTAGAACGGGATCATCGCCGTGCCGTGATTCGCGTAAGCCGTCGCGGCGGCGATCCACGAGGACATCGCGCCCGCCTCGCTGATGCCTTCCTGCAGTATCTGGCCGTGCTCGTCCTCCTTGTAATACATCAACTGGTCGGCATCCTGCGGCGTGTAAAGCTGCCCGACCTGCGAGAAGATGCCGATCTGGCGGAACAGCCCGTCCATGCCGAAAGTGCGCGCCTCGTCCGGCACGATCGGCACGATCAGCTTGCCGATATGCGGGTCCTTGACCAGGATGCCGAGCAGGCGCATGAACGCCATCGTTGTGGAAATCTCGCGGTCTGCGGTGCCTTTCAGCAACACGTCGAAGGCCTCCAGCGCAGGTATCCGCAATGGCTCGCTGACCGGCTGGCGCGCCGGGACCGTGCCCAGCGCCTTGCCGCGCCCGCCGAGATATTTCATCTCCAGGCTGTCTTCGGGCGGGCGGTAAAAATTCAGGCTTTCCACCTGCGCGTCGCTCAGCGGGAGGTTGAAACGGTCGCGGAATTTGAACAGCGAATCGACATCCATCTTCTTCTGCTGGTGGGTCGGATTCTGCGCCTCGCCGGACGCGCCCATGCCGTAGCCCTTCACCGTCTTCGCGAGGATCACGGTCGGCTGGCCGGTATGTTTGACGGCTTCCGCATAGGCCGCGTACACC